>JAHYIY010000027.1 GCA_019429255.1 Desulfuromonadales bacterium
AACCGTGAGCCGTGAGCTGTGAGCGGTAACTGCTTACTGCTTACTGCTTACTGCTTACTGCTTACTGCTTACTGCTTACTGCTTACTGCTTACTGCTTACCGCTTACCGCTTACCGCTTACCGCTTACTGCTTACTGCTTACTCGTCACTCGTTACTCATCACTCATCACTCATCACTCATCACTCGTCCCCATAAACAGGCTGATACCCGAATTGCTGACAAAACAGCTTCACCACCTGCTCTTTGATTTGCTGCATGTCAACCGGCTTGCCGGTTTCCCGGGTCAGGGAGGTTATCTGCTCGTTCGGCACCCCGCAGGGGACAATCAGAGCAAAGGTCGACAAATCATTATGCAGATTCAAAGCTATCCCGTGAGAGGTGACCCAGCGTTTCAAGGCAATGCCGAAACTGCAGATTTTTCGCCCTTTCACCCAGACCCCCGGGCTGCCTGGTTTCAACTCACCGACGACATCATATTGCGCCAGCAGATCGACAACAACCTGGAGGAAGCTGGAGGTAAAATGGCGCAGGTCCCTAACGGGCAATTCAAGCACCGGATAAACCACCAACTGGCCTGGCTCATGGGCAGTGGCCAAGCCACCACGATTCACCCGCTGCAAGGTGACGCCACGCTGGGCAAATTCCCCATCCCGACAACGCAAATCGGAGTCCCCTGCGCGCCGGCCGAGGGTAACGGTTGGTGGATGTTCAGTCAGTATCAGGGCATTGGTACCACGGCCTGACAACAGGGCCTGAACCATCGCGTTCTGCCGGACACAAGCTTCGTTGTAGATAACCACGCCCCAATCCTGGACTTGCAGTAAAGGGGCGCTATGAGACATCATGTTTTCCATAACATTCAGAAAGAAGGAAAGAAATAGCTGGACACCTGCCCCCCCCTGGACAGCACTAACACATCATTTTTTCCGCTGCTTCGTCAAGCCGTAATAACGCCCGCGCAAGGTACTGCGAACCGGATCCTCCCCCAGCACTACCCAGCTGTTGTTACGTTCAATCCGCTCTATCTCGCTCATCAGAATCATTTCGTCGAGAACTTCAGACGGAACCAGGTCGATGCGACCATCTTTAAAACGCACCCTGATCAACATACTTTTTTTCTCCATTGGTTAAGTCGCAAATATAGGTTCCGTAATCAGCTCAAGACGGCTCTGTGCCGGCATCACCTTCAATCGTCAAGCAATGCATCAATCTCGTCAAAGTCCAATCTTTTTTCGGCCAGTTCGGTCAACAACTTGAGTTTGTGCGTATCTTCCACCGTCAATTTGGAAACATCGTCACTGATCATTTCAAAAACGGTTGATGAGGTGCGTTTGGCGATCATATAGGGGATGCCACTACTGTTAATAATTTTCATGGTAATATGGCTGATCTGACTCGAACCCGGAATAATCAAGCCGGCAATCTTGGGACGATATTCATCCAGATGATAGAGGTTGGACAGGGTTACCAGCAATTCATCACGACTGCTGTTGACAATCGCCAGGGTAGAGTCGCGCAGCAACTCCACCACCCGTTGCGCTGAAGCAGCGCAAATCTGCACATGATGAATAATGCGTTGGGCCTGATCGGGATTGGCTTTTAATTCAACTTCTAGTACCCCGGCAATACGCCGCATGGTCGGATTGGCCAGGATCGGCTGATAATTGAACCCGCCCAACACCTTGATATCTTCGTCAGCGAAGGCCATTTCCAGATACTTCAACGTCTGATCACGTTTTTCCGGGATTATCTTGTTGACCAGGATCGCCTTCACCCGCGCCTGCTCTTTTTGAAACAACGCCAGGTTGAGCTGTGCGGCATCAACTACATTGCCGAGCCCACCACCGGTAACCAACAGTACCGTCGCCCCGGTAACCCTGGCAATATGCGCATTGTTGCACCCTAGCAGGGTGCCAACCCCGGTATGACCGGCACCTTCAATAATAAGAAAATCATTTTTTTCATCCAGTTTCCTGATTGCCCCAAATACTTGATCGCGGATCTGCTCGCGGGATAATTCTCCATCCATCACCCGGCGCGTATCACCGTTTTTAAGAACAAAGGGGGACATCAGTTGCAGGTCGTCCTCGAGGCCAAAATAACGTGCCATCAATACCGCATCTTTATCTGCTGCCTGACCCTGAAACTCAGCCGGTTTGGGCCCGATCGGCTTGATGAACCCGACATTTTTGTATTTACGCAACGCCATATGCATCAGGGATAAACTGGTGGTCGTTTTACCACTGTTCATGCCGGTTGCGGCGATAAATATTTTGCGCGCCATGATCCATCTCCTTGAATGCTGTTGCAGGGTACCGTATAAAATAATTTAACAGAAAAGTCACGCAAAGTTCAGATACCGGATCGGATTTGACAATATTGATTAACAACCCCGACGAGAACCACGGAGACAGCATGAACAGCAAACAGATCAGCTTCACCAATCCTGACAGCGGTCATCAACTCGCAGGCATCATCGATTTGCCTGAAAAAGCCCAGCCACGCGGCTGGGCGCTGTTTGCTCACTGCTTTACCTGCGGCAAAAACCTTAAATCAACCCGCCATATCAGCCGCGCCCTGACGCGTCAACAGATGGGGGTACTACGCTTCGATTTTACCGGTCTTGGTGACAGTCAGGGGGACTTTGCATCTTCCCACCTGTCATCAAATATCGGTGATCTGGTGGCTGCTGCCAACTGGCTCAAGCAGAACGCTCAGGGTCCGGATATTCTGATTGGCCATTCCTTTGGCGGCGCTGCCGTATTGCAGGCAACAAGCCTTATCCCTGCGGTGCGCGCGGTGGTAACCATCGCCGCACCTTTTGATCCGAAGCATGTGACTCATCTGCTGAACACGGCTATGAAAGAAATCAAAGAAAAAGGCTCGGCCAGGGTTGACATTGCCGGGCGGAGTTTTACCCTTGGCAAGGAGTTTGTTGCCGATCTGGCAACCCACAAGTCGGAAGAGAGAATCAGAAAACTCGGGCGCCCGTTACTGGTGTTGCATTCACCAGGTGACCCGGTGGTCGACATTGATAATGCACGACTGATTTTTCAGGCGGCCAGACATCCCAAATCCTTTATCAGCCTCGATCATACCGATCATCTCCTGTCAAAGGAGGCAGATGCCCTGTATGTTGGCGAGCTGATTGCCTGTTGGGCCAGCCGCTACCTGGGAGCTGACAAGGAGTAAAACCTGCTGGAAAATCAGCCAATCAATTGCCGCCGCCCCTCCACTTTGACCAGTTTGCGGATGCGGACGGCAATGTGCTCGGCATCAAGGCCAAGGGCGGCATAAAGTTGCCCCTGCGAACCCTGCTCAATAAAGGCATCGGGGATACCAAGACGTACCACCGGTACCTGCAGCCCGACATCACTGAGCAGTTCCAGAACGGCTGAGCCAAAGCCCCCCTGCAGCACATTTTCCTCCACTGTCATGACAAAGGGGGTCGCTTCCGCCAGGGCTATGATTTGCGTACGATCGAGCGGCTTGATAAAGCGTGCGTCCAACACACTGACTTCAACCCCCTCTTGGGCCAGCTCCTCTGCGGCGGCAAGAGCTTCGCGAACCATATTGCCGACGGCGATAACTAACCCGTCTTTGCCTTCACGCAGCAACTCAGCCTGGCCGATGGCAACCGGCTCAATCGTCGCGGGCAGGGCAACCCCCGTCCCCTTGCCACGGGGATAGCGATAGGCAAAGGGACCTTCTACGGTCAGCGCCGTTTTCATCAGCCGCTGCAGTTCATATTCATCACGTGGAGCAGCCAGAATCATATTGGGAATCGAACGCAAGAAAGACAGATCAAAGGCACCATGGTGGGTCGGGCCGTCAGCTCCGACCAGACCACCACGATCAAGGGCCAGGGTCACCGGCAGGTTCTGCAGACAGACATCGTGCAATACCTGGTCAAAAGCGCGTTGCATAAAGGTCGAATAGATCGCGACAACCGGGCGCAATCCGCGGGCAGCCAGACCGGCAGCAAAGGTGACGGCGTGCTGTTCAGCAATGCCGACATCATAAAAGCGCTGCGGATAGAGTTGTGCAAATTGTTTTAAGCCGGTGCCTTCCGCCATGGCGGCGGTAATAGCGACAATCCGCTTATCCTCAGCGGCGAGAGCGACCAGAGTGCGGCCAAAAACTTCGGTGTAGGACGGGGGCACATCGGCAGCGGGCGCCGCAACTTCGCCGGTTTGCGCGTCGAAGGGGCCGATCCCATGAAATTTGGGTGGGTTTTTTTCCGCCGGCTCATAGCCGCGACCTTTTTGAGTCAATATGTGCAGCAGCACCGGGCCTTTAATCTGGGCTGCATTGTGCAGGGTTTCCATCAGATCATCGAGGTTATGCCCATCTAGGGGGCCAAAATAGTCAAAACCGAACCCCTCAAAGAGCATGCCCGGGGTCATAAAGCTTTTCAGCGATTCTTCGGCCCGTTTGGCGATACCGACCAGATCACGACCAATGCCGGGGATATAGTTCAGCAGATTTTCCGTTTCCTTTTTGAACCGGATAAAGGTATCGGAGGTCATCTTGCGGCTCATGAACGACGAAAGGGCACCGACATTGCGCGAAATCGACATCTCGTTGTCGTTCAATATAACCACCATCTTCTGTTTCAGATGACCGGCATGATTGAGGGCTTCAAACGCCATTCCGGCAGTGAGTGAACCATCGCCGATGACCGCGACAATCCGGTCATCAGCACCCAGGATATCCCCGGCAGCGGCCATCCCCAGAGCAGCAGAGACCGAGGTGCTGGAATGGCCGACATCAAAGACATCGTGAATGCTTTCCTTACGCTTGGGGAAGCCGCTGAGACCTCGCCATTGACGCAGGGTAGCAAATTGCCCCTGCCGACCGGTCAACAGCTTGTGCGCGTAGGCCTGATGCCCGACATCCCAGATAATTTTGTCTGCGGGTGAATTGAAGACCCGATGCAAGGCAATGGTCAGCTCAACAACCCCCAGGGAACTGCCCAGATGCCCACCATTTGCGGCCACCGTTGTCACGATCTGTTCACGCAGTTCGCGCGCTAATTGGGGCAGTTGTTTCTTGTCGAGGGCTTTAAGCTGCTCCGGCGACTGAATCTGCGACAATAGCCTTTCCATTTACTCTCCTTGTCAACCGGATTTAACCGGCAAGTTCCGTCACATCGTGCACCACAGAGATCAGTATGAACGTTCAATAATATAACGCGCAATAGCTCGGAGCGGCTGCGCCTCTTCACCAAAAAGTTGCAAAGAGTCAATGGCAATGTCATTAAGTTCACGAGCGCGCTGCTGCGCCTCTGCTAAACCAAAAAAACCCGGATAAGTTGCTTTGCCACGTTGCTGGTCGCTGCCGCTGCGTTTACCCAGCTCATCAGTCATGGCCGTCACATCGAGGATATCATCAGCAATCTGGAATGCCAAACCGGCCGCAGCAGCATAACGCTGCAGCGCCTCGCGCTGTTGCGCTAACGCACCACCAACGATCGCTCCTATTCCCACCGCCGCCTTGATCAGTGCACCGGTTTTGTGGGTATGGATATATTCAAGAATCGGCAGATCAATGGTGGACCCTTCCACTTCCATATCGACCATCTGACCACCGACCATGCCACGGGTACCGGCATGGGTTGCCAGCAGATTGATGATTGCCAGACGATCAGCGGTAGTGACATCCGTTAACACATCATTGCGACTGAGCAAGACAAAGGCTTCAGTTAATAAACCGTCGCCGGCAAGAATAGCTGTCGCCTCGCCATAGACCTTGTGGTTGGTCGGACGCCCGCGGCGCAAATCGTCATTATCCATGGCCGGCAGATCGTCATGAATCAGCGAATAGGCGTGGATCATCTCAACCGCACAGGCTGCCGGCAGAGCCTTTCGGGGATCACCACCAACCGCCTCACAAGCCGCCAGCAACAACACCGGGCGAATACGCTTGCCGCCGCCCAACACCGAATAACGCATCGCTTCATGGAGTCGGTCGGGACGAATCGCGGCAGCCGGCATAAATCGGTGGAGAGCCTCTTCAATCAATGCCAGTTGCCGACCAAGATAAGCTTGCAATTCGCCACCATTAGTGTCCATTGAGGGGCACTCGCGCTTCGCTGCCATCGGCCTGCAGGAGCAATTGTTCGACTTTAAGCTCCACCGTCCGCAAGGATTCACGGCACAAATCGGCTTCTTTTACCCCGGCACTGAACACCGCAAGGGCTTTTTCCAGAGAAAGTTCCCCCGACTCCAACTGTTCAACGGCATCTTCAAGCCGCTGCAGTGCCGCCTCAAAACCGTTCTTCTTAGACATATGATTATCCCTTAAACTTTGTTTAATGTAACTATTCACTACTATCCTTGCGCAGAATCGGGGCTCCTGTGGCAAGGGTATTTGTCGCCACGGACGGCGACAACAAGCGGTCATGGCTGACCCAACGGGAAACAATCGCGTCCCTTGACATAGGAGCCGAAGATCCAGTGCTGAACAGGTACTTTTTAACAATTATCAACACCCTGGTGGTTACAGGTCAAGAGGGATCCGCATCTTCTTGCGCTGGAGCCGTCACTGCGGTCACCTTCACCTGCAATTGACCTTGCGCCAGAGTAACGCGCAAATCATCATGACATTGTACCTGTCTGCTGGAAAAAACTACTTCTGTGTCGCGCTGAACAATGGCATAACCGCGCCCCAGCACCGACATTGGCGATAAGGCGGCCAAACGCGCCGCCAGCAGATGGAGACGATGATGGCGGTTTTGACAAAGATGACGCATTCCCTGAGCAAGACGACCCAGCAGTTGGGCAATCTGCTGCTGTTGCCGGCGCAACTGTTCAGCTGGTGACTTGAGTCTTTTCTCGATGCCATCCAGACGGCTGGCAAGCAGATTGATCTGCCAGCGCATTTGCCGGCCGAGACGCAGCAGCAATTGGTCAAGATGGCGCTCCAGCTCGAGACGATTGTGGACAACCAGTTCCGCAGCGGCACTGGGGGTCGGCGCGCGCAAGTCGGCCACCAGATCAGCGATGGTCACATCGGTTTCATGACCTACCGCCGCGATGATCGGGATCTGTGAAGCAGCGATGGCGCGCGCGACAACTTCTTCGTTGAATGCCCACAAATCTTCTTTTGAGCCGCCACCACGACCGACAATCAAGACATTAACATCATCGTAACGATTGAGAGCGGCTATCCCGGCGGCTATCTCTGCGGCGGCGCCAACACCCTGAACCCGGACCGGGTACAGCAAGACCGTCACACCGACCGCCCGGCGCCGTAGTATCTGCAAAATATCCTGAAATGCGGCCCCGCTGGCCGAAGTCACAATGCCGATGGTTTGTGGAAAGGCCGGCAGATTTTTTTTTCGTTCCCGAGCAAAAAGTCCTTCTTTTTCCAGACGCAACCGCACTTCCTCAAAAGCCTGTTGCAGGCTGCCGATCCCTTCGGGATTCATTTCTTCGACAATCAACTGCAGATCGCCACGTTGCGGATAAACCGACACCCGACCGCGACAAACAACGCTTTCGCCATCCTGTGGGCGAAAATTCAACAGACGCACCTGACTGCGAAACATGGCACAGCGGATCTGAGCTGATGAATCCTTCAAGGTGAAATAGAGATGTCCGGAGCCAGGCCGTGACACATTGCTCAACTCCCCCTGAACCAGTACCTCGACAAAGTTGTCTTCGATTAGTCCCTGCAGGGCGCCGACCAGTTCGGCGACCTTAACTACCGCCGGGTTAAGATAAGCATCGATCACAGAAAGTTCCTCATTATCTCCCATCCACCCATAACCACAACCCTGTAGTGCCCCGATTGGTTCATTCCATCGTCACTAATCAGCTATGCCCTTGTGCAGGGCCTTTGGCTCCTGTGACAAGGGTGTTTGTCGCCATGGATGGCGACAACAAGCGGTCATGGACGGCGAAAAGCGCCCCTTGACAGAGGATCCCCGATCCGGTGCTGAACAGATACATTCCATTTTGGCCCTTTTGGCCGGTGGCTGGGTTACGACTCCAGAATTTAGCGCACACCAGGCCGGGGTCGAGGCGCCTAGTCAACGACCAAAAGGCCTCAGAATGATCTAAACGGACCAACCAAACGTGACATTAGTCGCGGTAACGTCGCACCAATGCTGAGGCAGGAACAAAATCGACTGGTTGCGCCAGTAGCCAGTCTTTTTCAAGTCGGATAGCCTCAAGGGTTTGTGGATGAGGGTGGCCTATAGCGATCACCTCGCGCTGCGTCCTTGCCAGTTGCACCATCTTGCGCAGCTGCTTACGGATATAGTCAACATCCTCTTCGTTATCGAGAAAAATATCTCGCGCGGCAGTTTGAACTCCCATGCGCCGTGCTTCGGCAAAGGCAACCGAACTGTTGATGGTGACACTGTCGATAAAGAACAGATTCTGCCGCTTCAATTCATCAAGCACAATCCGCATCGGCTCAGCATGTTCGGTAAAGCGCGAACCCATGTGGTTGTTCATACCGACAGCGCCGGGCACCTGGTCGCGATAGTGCCGCATCCAGCGGCGGATATCCTCCTCCGAATGCTGCAACAGCAGGGCATCAGCACCTGGATTGGTCTCTGGATAACTGCGCGGTTCCATGGGAACATGAATCAGATACTCGCGACCGGCATTACGCAGCAGCGCCGCCGATGCGGCGGCCCGATCACTGCCCGGCAGAATTGAAGGAGTCAGAGCCAAGCCCAGATCAAGAAATTGACGCAGGGTTGTTAGTGAGGATCCCAGATCGTCAATAATAATAGCAATACGAGAAGGTTGCGTGGCATCATCAGCGACAGGAAGCTGAAAAATCAGCCTGAGTTGCAGTTGTCCCTCCCAGTACAGCTGGACAATCCTTTCCTTTTCGGCAATGTTCATCTGCGCCGGAGCGCGGGTTTGTTCAATATGCTGCACCAGCTCTGTCAGCCGGCCGGGCGCAGGAAAAACCCCGAATATTTCCCGCGTATCCACCCCATCCGCTGCTGAAACCCGACGCCAACCCTGTGATTGTGGACCACTGATCAATTGCAGATCAACCAGCCTGAAAATATCATCATAGTCATACTGACGTGGCGGCTGATCGTCACTAACCGGTTCTTCATAGACAATTGAATCGGAACGCGACAACAACTGGTCACGTAAGGTCGTTAAAGCCAACAAACAGACAAGGACAAAAACAACCAGAAAGAGGGCTGCCAGCAGCATGCGCACTGTTTGGCTTAAAACCGGTTTTGGCCCAGGCCGAGATGTTGATTTTTTAGCCGGTTTTTTGCGGGCTGCTGGTTTTTTAGCTGGTGCCATCAGGGATGTATTCTTTCTGCTGTTGTATTGTTTTCAGTACCAGGAGTTCCTGCATTGCGCCTGAACTGACGGTACCCTTTCAGCAGGTCAAGGGCACGCTGCAGCTGATAATCGCTGTTCAGATCTTGTAATTCCTGCAATGCCTGTGGCGACAACTCCCGGGTTGGCGCGGCAGGTGACTGTGCCGGCAGATGCTTATCCAGATCCAGTTCACGCATACCGGCCGCAGCACTTTGGTGAGTCAATATCATCTGCGGCGCAACAATGTCAGGGGTAATGCCCAGCGCCTGGATCGAGCGCCCAACGGGGGTGTAATAATGAGCTGTGGTCAAGCGCAAGCCCGCCCGATCAGGCAGGGGAATGATCGTCTGCACCGAACCCTTTCCAAAACTCTGCTCGCCGAGAATAATAGCGCGTTGATGATCCTGCAGGGCGCCGGCAACAATTTCCGAGGCACTGGCACTGCCACCATTGATAAGCACCACCATCGGATAGTCCGGTTCTATATTGCTTGCCTGCGCCGAGAAAGACTGTTGTGTTTCCGGGTGCCGGCCGGATGCAGAGACAATCAATCCGTCGGCAATAAACAAATCCGCCACAGCAATGGCAGCATCCAGTAGTCCACCAGGATTATTACGTAAATCGAGAATCAGCCCATTGAGTTCATTATCGCTTTGACTGCGCAAGCGCAGCAGATGTTCGGCAACGTCAGCACCGCTGCGCTCCTGAAACTGGATCAGACGCAGGTAGCCGTAATTATTGTCGAGCAGGCGGCTACGCACCGACTGTACCTGAATAATTTCGCGTATGAGGGTCACCTCGAAGGGTTCACCTGCTGTTCCCCGAGAAATCGTCAGCTTGATCTCCTCACCCACCGGACCGCGCAACAGGCGGACAGCCTGCATCATGTCACCATCACGCATGGCTGTGCTATTAATCGCAATGATCTGATCACCGGGCAGAATACCGGCAACACACGCCGGTGTGCCTTCAATGGGAGCGACAATGATCAACTTGCGATCCCTGACCGCCAGTTCAATGCCGATACCGCCGAATTCACCTTGTATTTCGACCTTAAGATCCTCATACATGTCAGCATCGAGGTAACTGCTGTGGGGATCGAGATTATCGAAGATGCCACGCACGGCTCCGCGAATCAATTCATCAAGACTGATTTCTTTAACATAGTTGTCGCGAACCAGGGTCAGCACATCTGTCAACAGCTCAAGATTCTGGTAATCTTCCTGGCTGTTCAACGCCGGCTCAGCCAAACCCATGCCGGGGTTGATCAGCAAAACACAACATAAACCCAGCAACCACGTACGCAACAACATCAGCTTACTCCTGTTCACAGTTGCTTTAGCCAGCTCAATGGATTAACCGGAGCACCCTTGTGACGAATTTCAAAATAGATACTTTGCCGACCTGACAATCCACTGTGACCGATCAGCTCAGCGGTTGCAACCGGATCACCGGTTTTTTTGCGCAAACGATCCAGCTGAGCATAGAGGGTGTGATACTCCCCCTCATGGCTGACAATCAAGAGATTTCCATAACCTCTGAAATAATCGGCATATACGACCTGGCCATTAGCGACAGCGCGCACCTCTGCGCCGGGATTGGCGGCAATTTCAAGGCCATTACTATCATAAATAGTGCCAAGCTTGTCATCACGCTGGGTACCAAACCTGATCAGCACAGCCCCTTCCAGGGGCCAATTCAATTGACCTTTCTGTTTGGCAAAATCAAGCACCACCCCAGTCCTTGCGGCAGCGGGTGGCGGCGGTGTCTTTTGCAGCTGTTCCAGTAAGCCCTTTAAGCGCATGGCATCCTGCTGCAATCCGGTCAGTTCTTCCTGTAGTTTTTTATTTTGTATCTGCGCCTGTTGCAACAGGCGCTTGTGCAGACGACGCGCGCCAACCGCTTCCTGACGTTCTGCTTCTTCGCGTTTGAGCAGGTTGGACTGACGTTGTTGAAGTGTGGTGAGCTGCGCCAATTGGTGTTGTTGGGTAGTCATCGCCTGACGATATTCATCAAGCAATTCCCTGTCGTTCTCCATCACCCGGGTAAGATAGTGATACTGCTGAATCAATTCGCTGGGGGATTCTGCAGAAAAAAGAATTTTCAGCATTCCGCTTTCTCCCTCTTTATAGAGGGCAACCAGGCGCCCTTCGAGACGCTTAGCAATCTCTTCGGACAGTTTCTGACTCTGTTTGAGCTGTTGCTGTTGCTGCTGCACCTCGCGTTGCAAACGCTGTTGTTCCCCCTTGATCGCGCCGATGCGCTCATCAATACGCTGCAGCTGACCATTAAGCAGAGCGAGATCACGACTGATGTCGTTTTCTGACCGGCGTTGCGCCTTCATCTCGGCTTCCGCCCGTTCAATACGCAGACGAATCTGCTCAAGCTGTCGCTGGGTTTGCGCCAGATCGTCGGCGCTCACTAAACTGACCAGCACAAAAGCGCTAACAGCCATCAGCAAAAAAGAAATTCGTTTCAACATCAGATGCGGACGAAGCGGCGCAAAGACGAAAGGCTGCCGAGAACACCAAGGACAACACCTGCCAGCACTAAAAACAGCTGTTGAGCTGCAGTAAGGAACAGCAGATCAAAATCCGCCGGCGTCAACCAGAAAGCATTCAAGCTCTTTGATATGATCAATGAAAAAGAAGCGCTTAAAAATAACAGGGATAACAAGCCACCGACAAATCCCTGAATCGCCCCCTCCAGCATAAAGGGAATTTTGATAAAACGCATGGTCGCACCAACCAGAGCCATGATCTCGAGTTCATCGCGCCGCGCATAAAGGGTTAACCTGATGGTGTTGGCAACAATAAAAAGGGTGGCAAAGAGTAAAAAACCACCAACAAAGGCGCCAACAAAACGCAGCATGCTGACAAAGTTGTTAAAACGCTCCAGCCAGGTCTGCCCATAACGCAGATCATCGATTGCTATCAGGCTTTCCAGTTGTTCAATAATCACCTCGATGCCTTTCTGACTGCGATATTCCGCAACCAGCCCCAGCTCAAATGAGGCCGGCAACAGGTCGGGCCTGACCCCCTGAAGCAGCGCAGCATCTTCTCCCAGGCGCTCACGAAAACGTTCCATCGCCGCCTGCGGCGACACATAAGCAACCTTTTCTACACCTTCCAGTTGTTCCATCTTGTTGATCAGCGTGGGAAGTTCCTGCGCCGATGGCGCCCGCTGTAAATAGGCAATCACCTGGATTTCCTGCGTCCAGCGTGAAGCCAACTGTTCAATGTTGACGACAATCAGAAAAAAAGTCGCAATGGTGGCCAGAGAGACCGCCATGGTAAGAATCGCGGCACTGCACAAAAATGGCCATTGACGCATGTTGCGCAAGGCTCTTAAGAAAAAATAGCGCACTGCTTCCAGCACCGCTGGAACCTCCATTAAAAGGGATTTACTACTCTGGACCAACCGTACCCAGGGGCCGCTGGTCACCGACCAACTTGCCTGCATCGAGGGTGATGACACGGCGGGGAAAGCGCTCATGCAGATTATAATCGTGAGTAGCGAGCAGCACCGTCGTGCCCCGGGCGTTGGCACGCTTGAACAGTTCCATGATTTCGAGGGTCACGCCCTGGTCGAGATTACCACTGGGTTCGTCGGCCAGTAAAATCAGCGGATCAACAACCAATGCCCGGGCGATAGCAATGCGTTGTTGCTCGCCACCGGAAAGCTCCTGGGGTTTGCGCTGCAACCGATGTTCCAGGCCAACCTCCTTAAGGGCCTGATAGACTTTTTTGCTGACCTCAAAACGTTTTTTGCCCTGGGCTTCCAGAGCAAAAGCAACGTTTTCATAGACACTGCGGCTTTGTAGCAGTTTAAAATCCTGAAAAACAACGCCAATCTTGCGCCGCAGGTAGGGAATATGTTGACTGCGAATACGGGTTATATTCTGGCCGGCAACCAGGATCTGACCACGAGTTGGCCGCTCGGCAACGTAGAGCATCCGTAAAAAGGTGGTCTTACCGGCGCCTGAAGCGCCGGTAACATAGACAAATTCACCTTTGTCAATTTTCAACGACAGGTCATTAACCGCGATAGAATCGCGACTGTAGCGCTTGGAAACGTTATACAGCTGAATCATGGCTGCCCGCTGTTATATCCACTCGAACATTAACCCTGAGCCTGTACCGCAGTAATCGCGGCAACACTGACGATATCAGCAACAGAACAGCCACGGGACAGATCGTTAATCGGCTTTGCCAATCCCTGGATGATCGGGCCGACCGCTTCAGCACCAGCTAAACGTTCGACCAGTTTATAGCCGATATTGCCGGCGTCGAGATCCGGGAAAACAAGGGTATTGGCGCGGCCGGCCACCGCCGAACCGGGGGCTTTCTTTTCGCCCACCTTGGGGAGCAGTGCCGCATCGGCTTGCAATTCTCCGTCGATGGCCAATTCAGGTGCCAGTTTGCGGGCAATGTCAAGGGCCTTGAGAACCTTGTCGCAGTCGCTATGGGCGGCGCTGCCCTTGGTTGAAAAACTAAGCATAGCCACGCGCGCATCAACGCCGAGGAAACTTTTGCAACTCGCTGCGGTACTGACGGCAATTTCAGCCAGAGCCTGAGCATCGGGGTTTGGATTAACGGCGCAATCAGCGAAGCACAGAACACCATTTTCACCAAATTCCGGTGTTTTGGTGACCATCAGAAAGACCGACGAAACGGTATTCATATTGGCGGCTGTTCCGACCACCTGGAATGCGGCACGCAACACATCACCGGTGGTATTGGCAGCACCGGCAACCGCACCACCAGCTTCGCCCAACCGCACCATCATTGCAGCAAAATAGAGATTATCGGCAGCGGTCAACAGGGCGATGGCTTGATCTCGGGTAAGGTTCTTTTTTTTACGCAACTCGACCAGTTCATCAATATAGGCCGGCAAGCTTTCGGAGTTTTTAGGTTCCACCAGAGCCACCCCGGCAAGGGAAACACCCAGGGTAGCGGCCTTGGCATTCAACTCGTCCGGTTTGCCAAGCAGTACAACATGGGCCAGATTTTCGGCAACAATGTTAGCTGCTGCTTCTATCATCCGATCATCGTACCCTTCAGGAAGAACCACAGTTTGCAGATCAGCACGTGCCTTGGCTTTAATCTGATCAACCAGATGCATTTCAAACCTCCTCAATATAATATGATGAAAAACCGTTACGACACCATTTCAGCTCTTAAAATTTATGTCTGTTGGTTATACTCAGCCGCTCCCTGAGGGTCAATGTTTTTCCTTTTTTACAGTGTCCATAAGACTCTAAGCCCACCTCCATACTGTAGAGCCGGTAGAAGATGCGGCGTAACTATTCACCACTGTCATTGCGCCGGATCGGGGATCCTATGTCAAGGGACGCTTTTCGTCATCCATGACCGCTTGTTGTCGCCATCCATGGCGACAAACACCCTTGCCACAGGAACCCCGACCCGGTGCTGAACAGATACGATGCGGCAACGCAAACAGATATTAAATCATGCTGGCTGCCGGCAACAAGCGCAGTGTATAATGAAAAATTATGGGTAATGTATTATCAGTAAGAACGACTAAATCGTTCAACCGCACGCTCCTGTTTGTAGCCTGCCTGTTGCTCTCTTTACTTTTGCATGTTGGAATAATTCTGTTATTGCAAACAAAAGAACCTGCAGAGAGCGCCCGGCAAGCTACAGTTATTCAGCTTGTCGACATGCCCCAACCCGTACCGCAAATCCAGCCGGAACAGCAACCCAGCTACGAAATCGATCAGCAATCCCT
The DNA here is from genome assembly GCA_019429255.1 of Desulfuromonadales bacterium. Lineage (GTDB taxonomy): Bacteria > Desulfobacterota > Desulfuromonadia > Desulfuromonadales > Geopsychrobacteraceae > Pelovirga. Next base: position 15,061 of record JAHYIY010000027.1, read on the forward strand.
TCCCACGGAACCGCAACCTGAGGTTGAATCACCGCGCCGCGCCGAGCATGAGCAACGGGTCGAACGCGAACAGGCACCACAAGGGGACGATGTGCGCGACCAGCGCCGGGACATCACACCCCCTTCGGCGGCACCGTCTGCTCCGGCGCCGCAGCCGACACCTGTGCCGGATCCACCGATACCAGTAGTGCCGGTGCCGACATCACCGCCGGTCGACACCGTGCTGCCGGGACAGCCACTAACCAGTCCGGAACAAAGCACACTAGAACCTGACCGGCTGACAGAAACGCCGATTGAGCAGGCACCGCCGCGCCTAACCCGTGATCAGTTGTTTCCGTCACCCGGTCGATTGGCAGAAATCGTCGAAGGTCAGCAGGCAGAACGTGACCGGATACGCGAACGGGATGACGTAGACATGGGCGACGAAGTGTGGCTGAACCTCCAGCATGATCGTTTGGTGTCTTTTTTCAGACGGTTTCATGATCGCGTTGAACGGGTCTGGAACTACCCGGCTGAAGCGGCCCTTAACGGTATTGACGGGACCTTGGAACTGTTGATTATTGTCAGTAAGGAGGGGGAACTGATCGATGTTGATCTACGCCGGACAAGTGGTTCTGATCTGCTTGATTTTGAGGCGATTCAGGCCGTCTACCGGGCGGCGCCCTTCGGCCCACTTGGCAGACATTATCCCCACGATCAGCTCCGTATCAGAGCTTATTTTCAGTATCGACTCAGTGGTCGTTATATCTTTGGACGGTAGAAAAACGACAAGGTGTAATCTTGAAGCTTTCGCGGGAATGACGATGTGAGTTCAACTTTTAACTGTTTTGTCGCTGAAGCAATAGAATAGGATGGCTAAGCAAAAAACGCCAAATGCAAAGCGCGGAATCGTCGAGCAATCAGACGTACTCTTGAGTACGTCGAAGCCATAAGACGATTGCAGCTACGCAGCAACTGGTGAGTTTTTTTGCGCCGCCGTCAAATTTAACGTGCATCAAACAATCGATGATGGGTGGATCAGCCTGCGCGCCGTTTGGCACTCTCCAGGGTATTCTGCAGCAACATGGCAATCGTCATCGGACCAACGCCACCCGGCACGGGAGTAATCGCTGACGCACGTTCGGCGGCGGCGGCATAAGCCACATCGCCAACCAGTTTTTTTTCACCAACCCGATTAACCCCCACATCGATCACTACTGCTCCCGGCTTGATCCAGTCCCCTTGAATCATTTCCGGACGCCCGACAGCAGCAATCACGACATCGGCGGCAGCAACCTTGGCAGCAAGATCCTGGGTGCGCGAATGGCAGATGGTAACCGTAGCATGCTCAGCCAGGCACATCAGGGCAACCGGTTTGCCGACGATATTGGAACGGCCGACAACCACCACGTTTTTACCCTTGAGATCAACACCGATGCGCTGCAGCATCACCATCACGCCGTAAGGGGTGCAGGGTTTAAACAGGGGGTTACCAGTGACCAGGCGACCGACATTATAGGGGTGAAAACCATCAACGTCCTTGGTCGGGGAGATGGCTTCAAGGATTTTGGCTTCGTTAATCTGCTCCGGCAAAGGCAACTGCACCAGAATGCCATCAATGCGTCTATCCTGATTGAGGCGCTCTACCAGTTCAAGCAGTTCCTGTTCAGTCGTCGTTGCCGGCAACTTGTGCTCAACCGAAAAAATGCCGGCTGCGGCACAGGCTTTTTCTTTCATGGTCACGTAAACGCGACTGGCCGGGTCTTCACCGACCAGAACCACCGCCAGCCCGGGAGTCACACCGGTGGCTATCAGTTTTTGCGTCTGCTCTGCTATCTCTTGACGAATCTGCGCTGCCAGGGCTTTACCATCGATGATCTGTGCCACTGCTGCTCCTCCCGGATAAACTCACTGATAACAACAATAAGGTTACTTTCGACAACTCTAAACACAGGCCTGTCAGTTTGTAAAGCAACCTCTGGCGGAAAAAAAGCAAAAAAATCCCCGATAAAAAAATACCGGGGATTTTTTTACTGTACGCTAATCGTTATAATCAGCCGTTGGCCACCTTGGTGCAACCGGCACAGGAACCACTCGCCGCTCCTTCCGAAGCAGGACAACTTTCTGCCTTGGCAGCGGCGTGGTTATACCCCTGCTGATACCAGCCACCCCCCTTTAGAGCAAAACCGGCAACTGAAATGGCTTTTTTAGCATGCCCACCGCACTGAATACATTCAGAAACCGGCTGATCCGAAAATTTCTGGCGCACTTCAAATCGGTGACCGCAGTCTTGACACTGATATTCATATACTGGCATGTGATGAACCCTCCATCGGTTGTAAATGGTTATTGAACAACCTTGGATAATAAGATTGAAATTTAACTTATGTCAATATGAGTTTTTGAAAAAACCGCAGTTCCCGGGATATATATCGCCAATGGGAAATCAGAAGGACATGCGTGCCCCAAGATAAAACCCCCGACCGTGAATATCCCCGGTTCCGATCGCATCACCGCCAATGCCCGTCTGCATATTACCGTTGAACATATTAAGAACTTCGAGAATCAGGGTGAGATGGTAGCGGTCGGTTTTGATTGCATCAAACTCAGTGGTGATATCGGTGGTTGCCCCGCCGGAAATCTTGCCGGATTTGTAGGCTCTTACTATTATTGTGTTTTCTTCATCAGCAAACCATAGACTAGATTGGGAACCAGAAGCCACACCATATCGAGTTTCGTCAGACCTTCTATTGTCAAAAGCTAATCCTTTGGATGAATCACGCCATCTCGTCAGGGTATATAATCGGACATGGTCTTGGACGAAACTGCTACGGGTACTCAACGTCAGCACCCAGGGTGCACTGTAGTTTGCCGCTGGCAGTTCGGAACGGGCCATATAGGCATCATCATAAAAAACCATTTTGTGACTATATCGCAGATTAGTTGCGTTGGTATCTGCGTCATAACCATCGCCGGCAAATGTCGATTTTGTTCTCGATTTGGTTGCACCGACCGCTATCAGATGAGAACCAAATCCCTTTTTTTCAACCCGCGCCGAGAGACTCAGATTGATTGCTTCATATCTACTACGCCCATCATTGGTCATGTAAAAAAGATTGTCTTCTCGCCTGCTATCAAGTTGCTTTTTGTGCTTACGCTGCAACAGTTCAACGCTGTAGTTAAAAATAGAATATGAACCAACGAATCCAGCTGAAAGCTCGTCTGAATAGGGAGTATCCAGTTCGTCAATGCTGTACACTCTTTCCTTTCCAAAGTTCTCTTTCACTGTTCCATCTGGCTCCGTTGTGACTGAATTTATGGGCCGCCAGCGATCGAAAGCATAAGCTCGAAGTTGCGAGCTATAATATCTGTTGACCCCCGCAACAAGTCGAAAGACACCATTGCCAAAGGTGTCTAGCTCCGTCTTGAAACGGGGCGCCACATCAGTATTTGCGGAAAAATTGTCGTAATCTACTCTCAGCCCTGGCCTCAACAACAATCGATGCCAAATCAAATCGGTCTGAAAGTGACCGCCAATAGTGCCAATGTGACTCGATTGATTAACTTCGTCATAAGATAAGACTGCGGTGGTTGTGTTGTTGTTTCGGATGTTTATTCTTTTATTTACAGCTGATTGATTCCAAGCATCCGTGTGCTTATAGCCGTAATCAAGACCGCTGACAAAACTCCACAGCAGGGATCCCTTGCGAAAGTTTTCCGAAAGAAAAGTCAGGGATGCATTAAATTCACGATTTTTTATTGTTGCATCGCCGACCCCCCCCTTGCGATAATTTATTTCAGGATTAATATTGTCGCCTAGAGATTCATAATAATTAGTAGAGCTGTCTCGGCTGAACCCGTTTTCTACATAAGCTGTTTTGATTACAAATTCCCCTAGCGTAAATCCCAAGCCCACCTGGTTTGCAAACCGCCAGGAATCATTTACATTTTTCCATTCGCTAGCAGCTGTACCACTGATCCAGCGGAGTTCTTCGTAAGGGGCATAGGTTACATCAAAAAGAATCTTTATCTCGTTGGCTGGGGTCAACATCAGACGCCCATGAAAGTTTTCACTGGTGCGCTTTTGATCATCGTCAGCTATTACACCAGCAGAATCTTCGCGTTTAAGAGGAATCACGGAATGGCGACGCGAGTAAACCAGCAATAGGGATGACCATTGGTTTAAAGGTCCTTCTGCTGACAGGGAACCGCTGTAAATTGAAAATCGCGGCTGGTTGTCTGCATTATCTGATTCTTTATCATCGTCGCGCAGATCAAACATGCTGTCGTTTGTATAACGACCAGACAGGGAAAAGCGCCATCGATCTGTGGCTGGCTCGCGCAACTGTGCATCCACTGCGCCACCGACAAACCCGCCATACTGGGCAGGAACATTACTGGAATGAACAGTGATGGATTCAATTAGATCAGTATCATAAAAAATACCGGCGTCACCTCCACCGACATTAAGGCTATTCCAACCTGCGCTCTGATCGAACCCGGACGGATTAATCGTGTTGGTCACACTCATGCCATCGATCATGAAATTATTTTCGTAGGGTTTGGCACCGGAGATGGAGATCCGCGGCGGGGCAATTTCACCGACGGTGAGGCTGGACTGGCGCTCATAATCATACTGAATATGCGACATCCCTTTGAGCGCTTCGGTAATGGAACCGGTTGCGGATGGCAGGATGTCAAGTTCAACACCACCGATGGTCGTTTCACCGGATTCAATCGAGGTGGCGTGGACAACAACCGGACTTAAGGTGTGCGGGATTGCAGCTGTTTCGAGTTGGACATCATCAGAGGCAGGCAGTGGGTTCCAGGCCCACAATGGGTGGGCATAAAACAGCACTATTATTACCAGGAAGATTTTCACAGCACCCTGCGTTCCCGTTGTTGCTCATATCCCCCCGGTCTGAGCTGTTATATCAATGATCTTATTCAATACCCAGGCGACCAACAACGTCGTCACAAGAGAGTCCTTTGATAAGCACCCTTTTATGGCGCGATGTTGCTCCGGTGATGATATCGATATCTCTTAAGGGCACAGACAGCAGCTTGGCTAGAAAATCACGGCAGCACTTGTTGGCGGAACCATCTACTGGTGGTGCCGTCAGCTTGACCTTAAGAACTCCATTATGGCTACCCACCAGCTGGTTTTTTGACGACCGGGGTTGCACTTTAAGAGCTAGGATCACTCCTTCTTCCGTTGCGGTGAGATAGTCCGGCATCAATCAGGCAGTTCGTCATCCGTTATGCCGTCGGCAAACAGCGGCTGCAGTTTTTCCGGATGATTCTGCAGATCAATCTGCAGGGTGTCGATGTCCATGTCGAGGAGTTGCTTATGATTATCGATCAAGGCGCGCAGGCTGTTTCTGAAGGAATGTCTGATCCGTTTGATTTCCTGTATTTCACCAACCAGCTTGATCCGCCGCTCATTGGCATCGCGCAAAATCCGCTCACCCTCGATATGGGCCTCAGCGAGAACAATTTCAGCATCCCGGCGCGCCTGATCTTTAAATTCGTCGGTCATTTTCTGGGCAGTGACCAGGGTTTGCTGCAACAGCTTCTCACGCTCACGCATCTGCTCCAGCGCGGTTCCGGTACGAGCCAGAGATTCCTTCAGTTCATTATTCTGGTGGTATAGCTGTTCCAGCTCATCAGCCAACATTTCGAGAAACTGGTCAACGGCTTTGGTATCGTAACCGAAAAGTCGACTTTTGAAGCGCTGTTGCTGGATCTCGATCGGAGTAATACGCATAAGTTGCCCTGCTTAAATGCAAAAAAAAATCAGGCTGCCAGGCGATACAAAAATCCGACCAGCAATTGTTGCACAACCGAGAGAAGAAGTAACAGGGCAATGGGGGACAGATCCAAGCCGCCCATTTGCAGAAAAGGCAGCAGCCGCCGGAGCCGATAAAGCGCCGGATCGGTCATATTGTGAAGAAAACGCACAATGGGGTTGTACGGGTCGGGATTAACCCACGAAATCAACGCCCTGGCGATAACAATGAAGATGTAAATGGTAAATGCCAGCTCAAGAATCCGGGCAATTGCGATAATCAGAAAACCCATGGGCCACCTCATGTCAAAAAAGAGCGTAACAACTGTCGAGTTATATAACTATAAGCATTCAGCAGTGTCAATAAATCCCTGAAAGACTGAGGAAATCAGTCTTTGACAGCAGCGCCAAAAATGGTTAGATTGCTACCCCGCATGTCATCGCATGTGATTTTTAGCATCATCACCTGTTTTTCGGAGACAAACCATGGTTCAGACCAACAATCTCAATGTCCTTGATGTCACCCCGATCATTGCGCCTGCCGAGCTCAAGCAGGTGTTTCCTCTGCCCCTGGATGGCGCTAACTTTGTCAATAACAGCCGCAACACGATCAAAGCGATCCTGCGCGGGGAAGACAAGCGACTGATGGTGGTGGTTGGCCCCTGTTCTATCCATGACAGTACCATGGCCCTGGATTATGCCCAGCGCCTGTCAAAACTGGCACATGAGTTGAGCGACCAGATGTTCATCGTCATGCGCGTCTATTTTGAAAAACCACGCACCACTATCGGCTGGAAAGGCTTGATCAACGATCCCGACATGAACGGCAGTCACCAGATCTCCAAGGGCTTGGGGATCGCCCGCCAATTGTTCTGCGCCATGACGGCAATGAAGCTACCGATTGCCAGCGAGATGCTCGACCCGATCACGCCGCAATACCTGTCCGACATGATCAGCTGGGGAGCCATCGGCGCCCGCACCACGGAATCGCAAACCCATCGCGAAATGGCCAGCGGTCTGTCCTTTCCGGTCGGCTTTAAAAACGGTACCGACGGCACCCTGACCATTGCTGCTGATGCCATGGCCGCGGCCAAGCATCCCCACAGCTTCCTCGGCATCAACCGCGAAGGGCGCTCATCCATCGTCCAGACCAGCGGCAACCCCAACGTGCATATCGTCCTGCGTGGCGGCAATGATCGCCCTAACTACTACCCTGAAGATATTGAACAGACCACAACCCTGTTGCGCGGAAAGAATCTTTCGACCGCCATCATGGTGGACTGCAGTCACGCCAATTCCTGCAAGGATCACGAGCGCCAAAAGGAAGTTCTTGACAACGTTGTTGACCAGCTGGTAGCGCGTCCCGGCTCCATTACCGGAGTCATGATCGAAAGCAACATCAACGCCGGCAACCAGTCATTACCGGACGACCCACGGGAGCTGAAGTATGGCGTTTCAATTACCGATAAATGCGTTGACTGGGATACCACTGTCGAGATGCTGACCGGCGCCTATCACAAATTGCAAGCAAGGCCGGTATAACGAGCCCAAAACATGATCAAAATGGACTGACTAGAGATCATTAAGCAGGCGATACAGGAGCTGCTCCAGTTCCCAGATCATGCCGGCAACAGCACCCTGCTCTGCCTGCTCAAGCTGGACCCGGGCACGATCAAGATCCCCATGCGCTTTAAGCAAAAGCGGTGATAATTTGGCTTCGAGCTGGCTACGGGGGATATCCCCTACCCCTTCAACCCATTCCAGCAGATCCTCTACTGCACGATCAACAAAGTGCAATGGCTTGGTCTCTTCTTCCGGCAGCATGGTGTAAAAATCATCAGCCTGCTGCTCGAGTCGCTGTACAATGTCACGGTAGCGTTCAGAAATCGTCATACGTGTCCTTTTAAGTCGGTTCTGTTTTTTACTTGGCCGAACAAACGGGCGTATCATACGTGAACCATCAGCAAAAAACCACGGATTTAAAGCGTCGATCCCCCACACATATTCAACCTTTGCTGTTGACTTGAAGAAAACCGGTCTGGTAACGTTCAAAACATTGATAACGCTAGGGGAGTCATTGTTACTGAGAGTTCCGCGCAGGCGGAACGACCCTTGGAACCTGATCCGGCTGATACCGGCGTAGGGAAGCGGCATAGAAACGAATCCTCTTCGTTCGTCGGCCGCCTTGCATGGTGGCTTTTTTTATGAGCAGACAACAGATACAGATCTACCTTAACGAACGTAGCCTGACCATCGCTGCAGGGATGCCTTTACGCGATCTGCAGCAACAACAGTGTCCGGAGGCCGATCTGTTGATTGTCAATGGTTACCCCTGTTCTGATGACCATATCCTCGCCCACCAGGATCGTATAGTCATGATCTGCCGTGGCATTGCGCCACAGCCACAAGAGCTTGAAGCTTTGATGATGGCGCGCCACACCCCCGGTGTCCACGCAAAAGTTAAAATGGCGCGGGTCGGCATTGCCGGTGCGGGAGGTCTCGGCTCAGCCATCGCCATCGCTCTGGCCCGCACCGGTATCGGCTTTATCAGAATTGCCGATTTCGATGTGGTTGAACCATCCAACCTCAATCGACAGCAGTATTTCATCGATCAGATTGGCCTGCCCAAGGTTCATGCGCTACGTGACAACCTGCAACGTATCAACCCGTTGGTCACCGTGGATAGTTATTATGGTAAAGTTACTACCAACAATCTGAAGGAACTTTTTGCCGACATCGATATTTTGGTTGAGGCCTTTGACCGAGCCGACCAGAAAGCCATGCTTGCTAACACTTTTTTTCGCACTTTTTCCGAAAAATATCTGGTTGCTGCATCGGGTATGGCCGGCTATGAACCCGGCAACACGATACGTACCCGAAAAATCAACGACCGCTTCTACCTCTGTGGTGACAATCTGACAGCCGCCGGACCCGGTTGCGGATTGATGGCGCCGCGTGTCGGAATTGCCGCTCATCATCAGGCCAATGCGGTGTTAAGACTGATACTCGGAGAAGATCCGGCCACACAAGGATAGCTCAATCATGCGAATTATTGTTAACGGCAACGAAAAACAGGTTAAGGATCACACCAGCATCGCGACACTGCTTGAGCTGGTCGGTGTCAACCCGGAGCAGGTGGTAGCGGAACATAAGGGGACAATCGTCTCACCACAGCACTACCACGGAACTTTTTTAAATGACGGTGACACCATTGAACTGATCCAATTTGTCGGGGGCGGATGATGATCACCGCGAGAACCCCCTAACACCCTTAGTGAGGCCTTAATTATTATGGATCTATTACAGATCGCGAACCGCACCTTTCGTTCACGTCTGATGGTTGGCACCGGCAAGTTTTCATCCCACCAGGCCATGCTTGATGCGATGGAACACTCCGGCTGTGAAATTGTTACAGTTGCCCTGCGTCGGGTTGATATCAACAACCCGCAGGACAGTCTGCTCGCTCACATCGACCAGAATCGCTACCTGCTCCTCCCCAATACCAGTGGTGCGCGCACTGCTGAAGAAGCTATTCGTCTGGCACGGATTGCCAGAGCGGCCGGCTGCGAGCCCTGGATCAAGCTCGAAGTGACACCGGACCCCTATTATCTCTTGCCTGATCCCATTGAAACCCTTAAGGCGACAGAAATTCTGGTTAAGGAAGGCTTTATCGTATTGCCTTACATGCCGGCAGATCCGGTTCTGGCAAAACGCCTGGAAGAAGCAGGAGCTGCAACCGTGATGCCCCTGGGTGCTCCCATAGGTACCAACCGTGGCCTGTTAACCCGCGATCTGATCGCCATTATTATCGAACAGGCACAGATACCGGTGGTCGTTGATGCGGGCCTGGGTGCCCCTTCTCATGCCGCCGAAGCGATGGAGATGGGCGCAGCTGCGGTACTGGTTAATACTGCTTTAGCCGACACACCTGACCCGGCGGCGATGGGCCAGGCTTTTTGTAAGGGGGTTGAGGCCGGACGTGAAGCCTATCTGGCCGGTTTGGGTCCAAAACGTCAGCAAGCCAGTGCATCCAGCCCGCTGACCGGTTTTTTAAGGGATGAATCGTGAGTTTTCTAGATCAGATCAACAATTATCCGCAGGCGGCGGTACTGGATGCCATTACCTCCGCCACGGCAGCGCAGATTGATGATATCCTCGGGCAACAACGGATCAGCATGGAGGATTTTGCCTGCCTGCTGAACCCCGCCATGACCGCCGAACAGCTCGAAACAATGGCGCTTAGAGCCCAGCAGATCACGCGCCGGCGGTTTGGACGGACGATTCTGCTCTATGCCCCCCTCTACCTCTCCAATGAGTGTCTGAACGGCTGTCGCTATTGTGGTTTTAATGCTGAAAACGATCTGCTGCGCAAAACCTTAACCCTCGCAGAGATCGAACGCGAAGCCCGCTATTTGCATGATCAGGGGTTTCGTCATCTGCTGCTGCTCACCGGCGAAGCACCGCAAGTCGCCGATGTCGACTACCTTGAACAAGCCGTCAAGATCGTCAAGCCCTACTGCGGTTCGGTGTCCATCGAGGTCTTCCCTATGTCGACCGCTGACTATGGGCGTATGGTTGCTGCCGGCGTTGATGGATTGACCCTGTATCAGGAAACCTATGATCAGGATCGCTATCGCAACCTGCACCCCTATGGCCCCAAAAGTGATTATGCGTATCGTTTGCTCGCCCCCGAACGGGCCGGCGAAGCCGGCATGCGGCGGATTGGCATTGGTTCGCTGCTCGGGCTTGGCAACAGTTTGAGTGATTTATTTTACTCCGGCTTGCACGCTCGCTACTTGATGCACCGTTTCTGGAAAACCCTGGTGACCCTCTCCTTCCCTCGCTTGCGCCCTGCTGCGGGAGGATTTACCCCAGAAGATATAGTCTCGGATCGGCAATTAACCCAGTTCATCTGTGCCTTGCGCCTGTTGTTGCCCGACGCCGGATTGGTTCTGTCAACCCGGGAAAGTGCTACCCTGCGTGACAATCTGCTGCCGTTGGGCATCACCCAGATGAGTGCCGGTTCCTGTACCGCCCCCGGCGGCTACGGTAATCATTCAGATGAAGGGGGACAGTTCAGTATCAGCGATGATCGCAGCCCGGCCGAGGTTGAGCAACTCCTCAGGAAAGCCGGTTACGACCCGGTCTGGAAAGATTGGGACACGGCTTTTCTGACAACGACAGAATAGAAATAGAGGCGCTATGAAGAGTTCCCTGCTGCCACCTCTCTACCTTATTACTGATCGCAGATTAGTTCGGCCGGATCAGGACTTTTTTGAGGTTTTGGAACAATTGATGGTGGCTGGAGTCAGGATGATTCAACTGCGAGAAAAGGATTTGCCGGCACAGCAACTTTACGAAATGGCTCAATATCTACGTGACATCTCTGCGCGGCATAACTGTTTACTGCTTATCAATGATCGCATTGATATCGCCATGGCAGTTAAAGCCGATGGTGTCCATTTAAGAAACAATTCTCTACCCCCTGCTGTTGCACGAACCTTGTTGGGCAGGGATAAGCTGGTGGGTGTTTCGACTCATTGTGCAGAGGAAATCAGCACGGCTACCAGGCAGGGAGCTGACTTTGTCACCTTTGGCCCGGTGTTTTATACCCCCTCTAAAGCAGGCTATGGTTCTCCTAAAGGAATTACCGAAGTGCATGACATTTGTCGCTCGTCTGCGTTGCCGGTTTATGCCCTGGGAGGGATAACAGTAACAAATACCCCGGCAATCATGACCACCGGAATCCATGGTGTTGCTGTCATTTCCAGCCTGATGGCCACAACAACTCCAACAATTGTTTGCCGAAAACTCATCGAAGCCATCGGTCACTCTTATACAACATCCCCTAACGACACCAACTGAAACCGCTGGCCGGCACTACCGGTAGCCGCCTGAAGTTCTATTTCCTCATTTTCCGCTGCAGGATACCAGTTCGCAATGACTTTTCCATAAAACCGAATAAGGTTTCTCCTTCACGTAAAACACTTTCAGTCGCTTGGCGAAGTTCGGGTTCAACCCGCAGAGAAGGGATTGTTGCTGATTTCATCACGCACCTTTTTGTGTTGCATTTGCAATTCATTCTAGTGGGAAACGATTCTGCGGGCAATGGCATGTACTGACTGAAATATAAAACACTGGGAGAAAACCCCACAGCATGGTTATCGTGAGCGTTTGCTGGATTAGAAGAGGGAGTTGAGTGAAAACCGACAAATCCTTTGCCCGCTTGTGCATGCGGCATTTGACTAGTCTCGACTCAAGGTTATTTATGCCAGAGAGATGGCACGAAAAGCACCAGCACGGTAAAGAGCTCCAATCTGCCCAACAACATACAAACAATCAGCACGGTTTTACCGAAAGGGACAACCTGGGCGTAGTTTTCCACCGGGCCGACACTACCAAAGCCGGGTCCGACAACACCTAAGGTAGCAACCACTGATCCGGCGGCGGAGATCAGATCCAATCCTGCGGCTGTCATGAGCAGGGTAGCGATAAAGAAAACCCCCATCCACACGGCAAAAAAACCGAGAATCGAGTGCATGACATCACGATCAACCGGTTTACTGCCCAGCTTGACCAGGCGCACCGCCCGCGGATGGATCAATCGATAAATCTGCACCTGGGCATGTTTAAAGAGCAGCAGTAGCCGCGCCACCTTGATCCCTCCGGCGGTTGAGCCGGCACAGCCGCCAACCACCATGGCAAAAAACAGCAGCAGTTGGGAGGCTGCCGGCCACTGGGCATAGTCAGCCGTACCGAAACCGGTGGTGCTGATAATGGAAACCACCTGAAAGACGCTGTAGCGCAGGTTGTCAACAATCGAGGTATAGACCGCTCCGTGGTTGGCCCACATCACCAGTAGAATGATGCCGATCACCAGCACCAGATAAACCCGTAGTTCTTCGTTACGGTAAAAGTCGCGCAGACGCCCCCTTAGCGCCAGGTAATACAGGGAAAAATTGATCGCCGCCAGAAACATAAACAGGGAAAGAACCCCATCGATATAGGCACTGTTGTAGGCCCCGACCGAGGCATTGCGGGGTGAAAAACCACCCGTCGCCAGGGTGGTGAAAGCATGACAGAGTGAATCAAAGAAATTCATACCACCGAACATCAACAGGACGATCAGCACCGCCGTCAGCAGGACATAGATCCCCCACAGCAGCTTGGCGGTATCCTGGATGCGTGGCTTGAGGCGATCTGCTGTTGGTCCGGGCATTTCGGCCTTGAACAACTGCATGCCGCCAACCCCCATCAGCGGCAGAATCGCCAGAGACAGGACAATGAACCCCATACCACCAAGCCACTGGGACAGAGCACGCCAGAGCAGCAGACTTTCCGGTACTATTTCGATGTCGGTTAAAATGGTGGCACCGGTGGTGGTAAAGCCGCTCATGGTTTCAAAAACGGCATCCAGAGGAGCACTGATCGCCCCGGAAAACAGATACGGCAGGGAACCGAACAAGGCAAAGGTGCTCCACCCCAGGGTCACAATGGCAAATCCTTCGCGCAGGGACATCTCTTTACTGCTGCGGCAGCTGTAAAACAGGCCGGCTCCAACGCCGCCACAAACCAATGCCGAAAGCGCAAAGGCCAAACCGGCCCCGTCTGCGTAATAGTAGGAGAAGGGCAAAGGCAGCAACAGGGCAACGGCAAGAAATGACAGCAGGCCACCCAGCAGGCGAAAGGTCAGGAGCAGGTTCATATCAGCTGAAAAACCTTTCGACCTTGGCAACCGCCTCCGGCAGGGCAAATACAATGACCCGATCTCCCTGGGTGAGAACGCTGGCGCCGGTGGGTATTTCGTACTGCCGGTGGCGGATGATCATGCCGATGATCGCGCCGCGGGGGAAATGTAATTCGGCCAGGGGTTTTGCAAACAGGCCGCTGCTGTGGCTGATATCAATTTCCAGGACCTCGGCATTATTTCCTTCGAGGGCAACCATAGAAAGAATATCGCCGCGGCGGACAAATTTGAGGATCGCACCGGCGGCAGCCAATCGTGGTGAAATACAGGCGTCAATGCCCAGATCAGAAGCCAGGGCTATCAGTTCGGGCTGACTTACCAGGGCCAGGGTACGCCGAACCCGGTGGCGGCGCGCCAGCAGGCAGGTAAGGATATTGGTCTGGTCGTTATCGGTGACGGCGATAAACACCCCGGCATCTTCCAGCCCTTCGTCCAGCAGGGTTTGCACATCCAGTCCTTCGGCATGGATGACAACCGCCTTATCCAGCTGCTCCGCCAGTTTCGTGCAGCGTGCCTCATCACGTTCTATCAGCTTGGTATAAAAGTGTTGCTGTTCCAGATTTTTTGCCACCTGCAGGCCAACCCGGCCGCCGCCGAGGACGAAGGCTCGACGTGAAGTGTTTTCCTTGTCGGCGGCAGATTGCAGGAGATAGTCCAGGGCCGGCAGCTCTTTTGCCAGGGCGAAGAGATAAATACGATCACCGGCCTGGATGCTGTCATCACCGCGGGGGATAATGGTTTTGTCGCCACGGCTGATAGCGGCAACAACAAAACGATACATACCGCGCAAATCGCCAAGTTCGGTCATGGTCAAATTGCACAGGGGACTGTCGTCAGCAATCCGATAGCCCTGAAAAAGGATGTCGCCATCGGCAAATTCCACCACGTCAAAGGCTTTGGCACTACACGCCAGCTTCGAGAGCTCGGTCGCAACGGCATCTTCCGGATTGATGAGCAGATCGATGCCGAGTTTTTCCTTGGAAAGAATAGCTTTGTGGGCAGTGAATTCGATGTTGCGGGTACGGGCAATCAGTACCTTGGTGTGGTATTCACGCGCCAGCAGGCAAGCGAGGATGTTGACTTCATCGGTATTGGTGACGGCAATAAAAATGTCGGCGTTTTTGATGCCGGCTTCTTCGAGAGTTTCGGCACTGGCACCGTTGCCGACAACGCCCAGAACATTGAGGCGATCCTGAGCCCGAGTAACCGCTTCCAGGTCATGATCGACAAGGGTGACTTCATGTCCTTCGCGGGAAAAACGTTCACACAAAAAATAGCCGACCTGGCCACTGCCAACGATGAGGATGTTCACGCACGACTCCTGAAATGTATTCCGGCACCAAGTCCTCAATGATGGATGAGGCGGCACAGGATGTCATTCTTCGGGGCAAAAACGCTGATAGAACACCAACGCCGGCTGGTACTGCTGCCTGCCCTTTCAAATGCCTACGAGGTTAGCTGACGGGCTCGGGCTTGAAAGTGCCCTATGACAAAGCGTCCTGCGTTAAGACAATCTGACAATTCGCCCCCAAAGTGGGTCCCCCGCACCTGCTTGCTGGAAACAGGTTTAGGCTGCATGGGCGAATTCTGCTCCTGCCGTTCCAAGGATGTCAAGGGTCATTTTAAATGAACAGCAAGCAGTTGATAACGGAGCTCCAGACCGCAGGTTGGGTGCTGGTCAGGGTGAAAGGGAGTCATCACCAATTCAAACACCCTGACCACAAGTTGCCATTGACGGTTCTGCACCCCAGGAAGATTTACCTTTAGGGCTGGTTAAACAGATAAAAAAGCAGGCTGGGATTCAGGTCTTGCCTATTTCAGATCGGAGTTAACGATGTTGTATCCAGTAGCAATTGAAAAAGGGGATAAAAACCTTGCTTTTGGGGCGATTTTCCCCGATGTAGAGGGCTGTTTTTCGGCTGGCGACAGCTACGAAAAAGCGCTAAAAAAGCCCGTGAAGCCCTGGAAATCCACTTTGAAGCGCTGGCCGAGGCTGGAAAAGTGCCGCCACAGGCAAGCTCTGTTGATGATCATTTGGAAGATGAACACACCATCTCTGCTTCTTATGCTACCCATTGAAGACACCTCCTCCAGCCATAGGAATAAGACAATTTTGCTCTCTTGATGCCTTGACCATGTGCCTGGAACGTCAGCACCATTTAGGCGTCGGCCCCTACGAGCGTAGCGAAAACCGAAGAGGTCAGGCCAACGGCTTTAAACCCAAGAGCGTGCAGACCCGCGTGGGCAGCCTCGATCTGAATATTCCTCAGGTCCGAGATAGTAGCTTTTATCCTTCCAGCCTTGAGAAGGGACTGCGTTCGGAACGTGCCCTTAAGGTTGCTCTGGCTGAGATGTATATCCAAGGGGTTTCGACCCGTAAGGTCGCTAAAATCACCGAGCAACTGTGCGGTTTTGAGGTCACGTCATCTCAGGTGAGTCGTGCCGCAAAAGAGCTCGATGGAGTGCTGGAACAATGGCGAAATCGCCCCTTGGGAGCCTATCCTTAGGTTTACCTGGATGCCCGCTATGAGAAGGTTCGACACAATGGTTCCGTCATTGGTATGGCGGTCTTGGTCGCCGGAGCCTACTTGAGTTTTTAACTGTCAAAGATCGCCCCAAAGAGGATTGTGAATTTTACAGAATAAATGTTGCTTTATCGGGAAGTAAAAAGAACAGACGCAAGCAACATTTTTTTCATCGGAATAACTCCTGATCGTCGTGCTTTAAATAGCACGCGCTGTGAAGCAGCCTTTGGGATTGGTGCCAACAACTACACCATATTGCTACAAATCCAAATGAACTGTTTCTGGTACCAATGTCCGACCGATATTGTCAGGCTCGACTGAAACCGATCACTGCCGGAGAGGCAATACAACTTTCGCACCAAAAGAAATACTCCTTTTTTTTAAAGACTTAGAAATTTTGACTGAAAAACTGTATGGGATTTTGCGGACTATTCTACAGTGAATCGTGGAATAGTCCGCAATTTGCATTGCCACCCCGCTGGCAGCATCTCTAATCGCAACTTAAAATACCTGAATATTTTCTTACGTTTAGTAATTTGTTTTGGGATTGGTATAGTTCATGCGCTGACAACCTGGTGACCAATGAACATATCAGACAGGGTCGGGGCCGTTAGGTCCAACAGAGCTGTGAAATCAGGAGCAAGCTGCAGACAAAGAGCCTGACCAGAGCTGAAATTGTAGAAGATTCAACGGTGTCACAAAAAAACAAACCATCGCGCTTTTTCTCTTGACTCTGGTCTATGGTCAAGGGTTTAGGCTTGAACCAACAAAGAAGACAAATACCACAGACTAACAACTTCGGGAGAAACCAAATGCCTCACTCTCTGACCATAGGCAAGCTTTCAAAGCAAGCAGACGTCAGCATTGACAGCATAAGATTTTACGAACGGCAGGGCTTACTCGCCAAACCGGCGCGAACCGAATCCAATTATCGGCTCTACCCCCTGGAGGCAGCGAGTCGTCTCAGGTTTATAAAAAAAGCGCAGAAACTTGGGTTTTCATTGGGTGATATCCAGGATCTTCTGGATCTGAGTCATGATCCGTCGGCTTCCAAGGCCGACGTCAAGAAAAAAGCGAAGGGCAAAATCGCAGACATTAAGAGCAAAATTCAGGATCTAAGTCGAATGCTGAAAGCTCTAGAGCAATTGGACGAGAGCTGTGATGGGCATGGTTCGGTAGTCGGATGCCCGATCCTGATCGCATTGGCTGAAGATGACGGCCATGAGTGTCATCACTAACAACAATTGAGGTAATTTTATGGACGCAACATGGACAAACATTCTCTGGTTCCTGGTCATTGGTGCCCTCTTTTTCATGATGATGCGCAAAGGTGGATGCTGCGGTAGCCATCGCCAAAAAGAACAAAAACAGGAAGTCAAATCAAGCAAAACCGATCATAAGAAATACAATTAACGTTGCTTTCTTTTTTGGAAAGCACAGATAAGCCTCGTCACTTTTTACAAGCAAAAGGAGATCACCATGAACAGAGTATTATGTACCACAGTTCTCATCGGTCTATTTCTGGGGGCAACAGTCCTCACCGGCTTTGCCGCCAGCGACCATGAAGCACATCACCCCGGCGGCGAACAAACTGCCGCACCGACGTCCTCCGAGAAAATGATGATGACGCAAGCGGCGAAGATGGGCCAGATGGCCTGCATGGCTGATTCAGCTTCCGGCTCCAAGTCCCAGATGATGGGCATGATGGGTGGCAAGGGGACGGGTGGCATGATGGGCGCCGGCATGTCCGGAATGATGGGTGGAGACGGCAGGCACAGCATGATGCACGGAGGACAAATGGGCATGATGGCGCAAGGCATGGGACATATGTTCTATCTCGACCGTGCTGATGAACTCGGGCTCTCCGCAGATCAGGTAAGCAAGCTCAAAGCGATTCATGTGGAAGGCCGCAAGGACAACATCCGCAACGCTGCCGAAGCGCACATCGTCCGGCTGGAGTTGGCGGAATTGATCGCCGGCGAAACCTGGACGTTAAAGGACGCGGAGCCGCTCATTCGCAAGGCACAAAATCTTGAAGGCGACATGCAGATCCGTCACTTGCAGGCGCTGAGCGATGCCCGCAAGGTGTTGACCGCCGAACAATTGAAGCAAGCCCGGACAGACGGCGGTACCGATAATCCTGAAAGCCTGTTCCAATAACTTTCTAGCGAAAGGTTAGGTGTACATCATGCGCGATCCGGTCTGCGGCATGACCGTAAGTAAAGAGAAAAACGCCGGCTCCCATAGCCACGAAGGGACAGAGTATCTGTTTTGCTCCAGCAAGTGTCTGGAAAAATTCGTGGCCGACCCTGACGCCTACCTCCATCCACAGCCGAAGACAAACGACTCGGCGGCGGCGACGCGGGAATATACCTGTCCGATGCACCCCGAAATTGTGCAGCAGGGACCGGGTAGCTGCCCCAAGTGCGGCATGGACCTGGAGCCGATGACCGCGTCCGCCGATACCGATGAAGAGGAAGAAGCGGCGATTCGGAGCTTGAAGCGCAAAACCCTGGTCGCCGGGCTGCTGACCCTGCCGATTATGTTCCTCGCTTTTAACAGCATGATTCCCGGGCTCTCCTTCAATGAGATCATCGCGCCAAAAACCCAGGGATGGCTGGAACTGATCCTGGCGACACCAGTCATTCTGTGGGCGGGCGCCATGTTTTTCACCAGGGGTTGGCGTTCCATCGTCAACCGCAGCCTGAACATGTTCACCCTGATCATGCTGGGTGTCGGTGCGGCCTATGCATACAGCATCGTCGCGGTATTGTTCCCGGAACTCTTCCCGACATCCTTCCGCATCCATGGGGAAGTCGCGTTGTATTTCGAGGCTGCAGCGGTCATCACGACCCTCGTCCTGCTCGGGCAGTGGCTCGAAGCCCGCGCCCGGCGGCAAACCGGCCAAGCCATCCAGAGTTTACTCAACCTCGCAGCCAAGACCGCACATCGAATCAAGGATGACGGCGCTGAGGAGGAAGTGGCGATCGACGCCATTGTCAAGGGCGACCACCTGCGCGTGCGCCCCGGCGAAAAGATTCCCCTCGACGGCGTCATTATTGAGGGAAAAAGCACGATTGATGAATCCATGCTCACCGGCGAGCCGATCCCGGTGAAAAAGGGCAAGGACGACAAGGTCATCGGCGCCACGGTCAACCAGACCGGAAGTTTTGTC
>JAHYIY010000009.1 GCA_019429255.1 Desulfuromonadales bacterium
GGCGGCTTGCTGGAGATATCATAGACCACCCGGTTTACCCCTTTCACCTCGTTGATGATTCGGTTGCTGATACGGGCGAGGTCGGCGTAGGGCATGGGGTACCAGCCGGCGGTCATGAAATCTTTGGTCTCGACCGCACGCAGGGCGATGACGTATTCGTAGGTACGGCCATCCCCCATCACCCCCACCGATTTGACCGGCAGGAAGACAGCAAACGCCTGACTGATCTTGTGGTAGTGACCGCTCTCGTAGAGTTCGTCGATATAGATGGCATCGGCGCGGCGCAGAATATCGCAGTATTCTTCTTTAACCTCGCCCAGCACCCGCACTCCCAAACCCGGGCCGGGGAAAGGATGACGCCAGACCATCTGTTTTGGCAGACCGAGTTCTTCGCCGACGGCGCGAACCTCATCCTTGAACAGTTCACGCAAGGGCTCGAGTAATTTGAGCTTCATATAGTCGGGCAGACCACCGACATTATGATGACTTTTGATGTTATGGGCCTTACCGGTCTTGGCCCCGGCCGATTCAATGACATCAGGATAGATGGTCCCCTGGGCCAGCCACTGGGCATCCTCAACCTCGGCGGCCTGCTCTTCAAAGATATCGACGAACAGGTTACCGATAATTTTGCGCTTTTTCTCCGGGTCGGCCTCCCCTTTCAAACCATCATAAAAACGCCGTTGGGCGTTAACCCGTGTCACCTTGACACCGAGGTTGCCGGCGAAGGTGGCCATCACCTGATCACCTTCGTCAAGGCGCAACAGGCCGTTGTCGACAAAAACACAGTGGAGCTGATCACCGATGGCGCGATGGATCAGCGCCGCCGCCACCGAGGAATCCACGCCACCTGACAGACCGAGGATCACCTGCTCGGTGCCGACCTGTTCACGAATACGGGCGACGGCATCATCAACAATCTTCCCTGGCGTCCACTGCCCGCTGCAGCGACAAATTTTACGGACAAAGGTGCTCAACATCAGCTCTCCCTGAGGGGTATGATTCACCTCGGGGTGAAACTGCACACCATAGAGGTTGCGCTGGGGGTTCTGGATGGCGCACACCGGCGCGTTAGTCGTTCGGGCAACGACCTCAAAGCCGGTAGGCACATCCTCAACGTGATCACCGTGGCTCATCCACACCGAACTGGTGCCTTCGGTAAAAAATCCGTCAAAAAGGTCGCCCGGCCGGCCAACCGCCTCAAGCACGGCATGACCGTATTCCCTTTTTCCTGCCGCCACTACCTTGCCACCGAAATGCTGGCTCAGCAACTGCATGCCGTAGCAGATACCCAGAACCGGCACGCCAAGCTCAAACAGAGATTCCTCAACCGGCGGGGCATCAGCGTCGTACACTGATTTGGGGCCACCAGACAGGATAATGCCGCTGGGTTTGAAAGCACGAATCTCAGCCATGGTCATATCATAGGGATGAAGCTCGCAATAAACCCGCGACTCGCGCACCCGGCGGGCAATCAATTGGGTGTACTGGGAACCAAAATCAAGGATCAGAATCCGTTCGCTGTGGATAGTTGACATCTTAGCTGCCATTCCCCTCAATCCGGTAGTTGGGTGATTCCTGGGTGATGGTAACATCATGGACATGGGATTCCTTGAGCCCGGCATTGGTAATACGCACAAACTGGCCGTTACGCTGCAATTCACCAATGGTGCGACAGCCGGTATAGCCCATGCCGGAACGCAGACCGCCGATCAGCTGGTGGATATTGTTGGAAAGTGGGCCGCGAAACGGCACCCGTCCCTCGATCCCCTCCGGCACCAGTTTGACGTCCTGTTCTTCCGCCTGAAAATAACGATCCTTGCTTCCTTGTTTCATCGCTCCCAAACTGCCCATACCACGGTAGGACTTGTAGGTCCGGCCCTGATAAAGGATGGTTTCACCCGGGGATTCCTCGGTACCGGCGAACAGGGAGCCGATCATGACAATATCGGCACCGGCGGCAAACGCCTTGGGTAAATCGCCGGAAAATTTAATACCGCCATCGGCAATCAGCGGAATTCCGGCATCCAGGGTAACGCCGGCAACATTCTGAATAGCGGTAATCTGCGGCACACCAATGCCGGCAACAACGCGCGTGGTGCAGATAGAGCCGGGACCAATACCAACCTTGACGGCGTCGACACCGGCATCGATCAGCGCCCTGGCGGCAGCGGCGGTGGCAATATTACCGGCCATCAACTGCACAGACGGATATTTGGCGCGCAGCCATTTGACCGAATCGATGACTTTCTGACTGTGACCGTGGGCGGTATCTACGACCAGCACATCAACCCCGGCCTGAATCAGGGCTGCGGCGCGAGCCTCGAGATCATCACCGACACCGACGGCTGCACCCACCCGCAAACGGCCGAAGTCGTCCTTGCAGGCGTTGGGATACTTGCGCACCTTTTCAATGTCCTTGATGGTGATCAACCCTTTGAGCACAAAATCATCGTCCACAACCAGCAGTTTTTCTATGCGGTGCTTGTGCAGGTGAAACTTGGCTTCTTCCAGGGTCGTGCCGGGGGGAACCGTAACCAGTTTGTCCTTGGTCATGACATTGGCAATGGGCTGTTCCAGATTGGTTTCAAAGCGCAGATCACGATTGGTCATGATACCGACGAGCTTACCGTTCTGGGTGATGGGGACACCGGAAATGCGATATTTATTCATCACCACCAGGGCATCGGAGATCTTCTGATCAGGGGCCATGGTGATCGGATCGACAATCATCCCGCTTTCTGATTTTTTGACCTGATCGACCTCAATCGCCTGGGCTTCAGGGGTCATGTTTTTATGGACAATCCCCAGTCCGCCTTCACGCGCCATGCAGATCGCCGTGCGTGATTCGGTCACCGTGTCCATCGCCGCTGACAGCAGAGGGATATTGAGCCTGATCGTCCGCGTCAGTTGCGCGGAAAGATCCACATCTTTGGGAAGCACCTGCGAGTGGGCAGGCAGCAGCAGAACATCGTCAAAAGTCAGGGCTATGGGGATATCAGGCTTGTACATAACTGCTCCTTGTATCTGGGGTAAAACCTTGTGGCTGACAAATGTAATGAATGCCTCATAGTGAGTCAATCGTTACCAGCCATCAGACATCGAGAGGTAAAAAAAATGAAAAAACGGCACGACCTATCAGGGCGATCCGCGCAATAAATAGGCTTCAATAAAAGCTTCTATGTCACCGTTGAGGACAGCATCGGTGTTGCCGGTTTCATAACCGGTGCGATGATCCTTGACCATACGATAAGGGTGCAAAACATAAGAACGAATCTGGCTCCCCCAGCCAATCTCCTTTTTATCTTCAGAAAAGGCCGCGGCCTCTTGTTCTTTTTTGCGGATTTCCATTTCGTACAACCGCGCCTTAAGCTGTTGCAGTGCCGTTGCCCGGTTGGCATGCTGGGAACGCTGATTCTGACAGGCAACAACAATGCCGGTAGGCATGTGGGTGATCCGAATGGCTGAATCGGTCTTGTTGATATGCTGCCCACCGGCGCCACTGGCGCGATAGGTATCGACCTTGATATCCTTGTCTTCCACCACCACCTCAATAGACTCATCCAGCTCAGGAAACACAAACACCGAACAAAAGGAGGTATGGCGGCGAGAATTGGCATCAAAAGGGGAAATACGCACGAGGCGATGGATACCACTCTCGGAGCGCAGATAACCGTAGGCGTAATCACCGCTGACGTTGATGGTGGCACTTTTCAGACCGGCATCATCGCCGGGCTGATATTCGGTAAATTCGGTTTTAAACCCCTTATCCTCACAATAACGCAGATACATGCGCAGCAGCATGTCGGCCCAGTCCTGGGCTTCGGTGCCACCGGCACCGGCATTGATGCTCAAGGTCGCATCGCCGGCATCATGGGGGCCGGACAGCATGCGCGCAAATTCCATGGCAGCGATCTTCTTTTCCAGGGCAGGGAGCATGGCATTTACCTCTTCGAGGGTTGCCTGGTCCTCCCCTTCCTCGCCCATTTCAATCAGTACCGTAGCGTCTTCAAGCTGCTGATTAACAGCAAGGCAGTCTTCAACAACCTTCTGCAGCCGGGTGCGTTCGCGCAGCAACTCCTGCGCCTGCTCCCCCTTATTCCAGAAATCGGGACGGGCGATCTCCGCTTCTAACTCAGCGACCCGTTCCTGTTTGACTGGAACGTCAAAGATACCTCCAGAGCTCTTCAAATTTTGTCTGCAATCCCTTGACGATCTCTTTTGGTTCGCGAAACATGATGATTTACTCCTTAAAAAAATGTCTCTCTAACGGGTGGTCTAACCAACGGGTTGGGCAGGACAATCAACTATCTGGTCGATCAGGTCAAGGGCTAATTTGCCTGCTCAAATCGTGATAAATTAACGCCGTATATGAATCTGGCGCGCCAGTGACTCATCCACGGCGAATTGTGAATGTCCGACTTTGAAAATATAGCTGGGAAACTTCTGCATCAACAGAATATCGCTGCCGGGCAAAACCCCCATGCCCATCAGTTTCTGCATTTTTTTATCATCACTGGCCGCCAGATAGGCAATTCCTCCTGTTTCCCCCGCCTTGAGCTCAGTCAAAGGGACAATCCCCGGCGAACCGGAACGTCGCGCTTCGGAGCAGCAATCGCCCGGCGGAATAGGGTTGCCGTGGGGGCAGGTACTGGGATGATTAAGCAAGGTACAGAGTTTGGTGTCGACCCCCTGGCGCAGCAGATGTTCAAATATACAGGCCTGCTCGTTACCTTCCTCCCCTTCGATGCCAAGGATATCCATGGTCAGACGTTCGGCCAGGCGATGCCTGCGCACCGTCATGCGCGCTTCGGCCTCCCCTTCACGGCGCAGAAAAATCCGGTTATCACGAATTTCAACAAACGCGCGCTGGAGCAGATCCTGTATTTCTTCAGCATCAGCGGCAAGCTGCAGATCAGCCAGCAGGCAGCCAACCTGATCACCTTCTACCGTCAGGATCCACAGGGACTCAAGAACTTCTTCAGCCTTTTCTGACAATAGTTGCATTTGCTTAGCCTCTTTTCTTGGTTGAAGACAGTAATCGTCGCAGCATTTTACCGGGCAGGGGATTGGCGTAACCACACCAGGGGCAATGAATTTTCTTGCAGCCGCCGAAGCAACTGCCACAGGAAGGCCGTTTGGGATCAACCTCAAGGTTGTCCGGCAGCTCGCGATGACAAAAACCGCAGATCATAAAAGCAAGCCGGTCACCACCAGAATCCGGTTGAGCAACCATCCCGAGCTGAAGGCAAAAACGGTGACAAAGATAAAAATTGCCACAGCAATACGGAAACCACGCTCCTTGAACATCACCAGAAACTGGGCGACACAGGGAACAAAAAGGGTCAGGGTCACAGCGGCAACGGTCAGCTGGGTGACATTCAAGATACCGGCCATCTGCAGATCATACAACCCGGCAGCGCCAAAATCGCGGCGGAAAAACCCGAACACAAAGGCAGTGGTGGCCTCGGTGGGCAGACCTATCGCCCTGACCACCGGTGAAAGCCCGGCAATGACCGCATCCAGGGTATTGGTCATTTTCCCCGCCCAGAGAATCACCGAGGCGAGAATAAACAGGGGGAAAATTTCAAAGAAGTAGCTCTTCATGCGTGTCAGGGTCTTAACACCGACATTATACAACTGTGGTCGCCGTAGCGGTGGAATCTCCATATAGAAGACCGGCTTTTCCCCCGGCAGCAAGCGATCGGCAAGAACACCGACCAGCAAAAATGCAAAGAGCAGGAAGATGGTCCATACCGCCAGGGCCGATGGCGCTGAAGACAGCAATCCGAGAATCACACCCAGCTGCGCACTACAGGGAATGACCAGGGCCAGCAGCAGGGTCGAAATCACCCGCTCGCGGGTCGTTTCCAGGGTGCGGGTTACCAGGGTGGCCATGGTGTCGCAGCCAAAACCCAGCACCATGGGGATAACCGCCCGACCGGAGAGTCCGATTTTCTTGAAGATGCGATCAAGCATCATCGCCAGACGCGGCAGATAGCCACTATCTTCAAGTACCGAAAAGACCAGAAAAAAGGAGCCGACAATCGGCAGCACCAAGGCGACGGCGTAGCGCACCCCCAGGGTCCAGACCCCGTATTCCCCGGCGATCAGTTCAAACAGCCATTCCGGCGTGAGGTATTTTTGCGCAAAGGCAATGACCGGCGGATTGATGTACTCTTCAAACAGAAATCCTTCGAGAAAATCGACCAGGGTACCGGCCCCGAAAACGCCGACAAACTGGAATAGCCCGAAATAGATCACCAGCAACAACAACGGCACGCCGGTGTAAGGGTTCATCATCCAAGCGGATAATTTTTCGCCAAAGGATTCTTGCGCTGCCTGTGTCTGTATGACGACGCCGTCGAGCATCTGTTTGCTGATATGACGCCGCTCCATACCAATCTGCAAATGCAGATCAGCACGGCGCCGAAAACGGATTTCCCGTAACAGCTCAACCAATGCGTTATGCTGGTCGCTATCCTCCTGCTGCTCGACCAACTGCTTGATATCCTCATCACCCTGAATCAGCAGCATCCCCAAAGCGCGTTTACTTAACCGATACTCCCCGTTCAGCAACCGGACAACGGCAGTAATATCCTGTTCAAGGTCATTGCGATAAACAAACACCTTATGCGGGCAGACGCAATAGTCTTTGATGGCGGCAAAGAGTTCTTCAAGGCCGACCTTGCGCTTCATCACCGCGCCGATCACCGGGACCCCGAGACGCTGCTGCAACCGTTCCAGATCAAGCTTCATACCGAGGCGCTCGGCTTCATCAAGAATATTAACCACCAGAACAATCGGCAGACCGGCCTCGACCAACTGCAAAGTCATGGGGAGCATGCGCTCAATATTGCGCGCATCAATCACGTGCACCACAACGTGAGGGTCTTTATGGAGCAGGATCTGTCTACCGACCCGCTCTTCTTCCGTGATCGGCATCAGAGAATACATACCGGGGGTGTCGAGAATCTCGTAGCGCTGTTCGTTGATAACACAGTGCCCCGACGACACCTCAACCGAGGTACCGGGGTAATTGGAGACGGTGGCGTATGCCCCGGTCAGAGCATTAAAGAGAACACTTTTGCCGACATTCGGGTGGCCGACAAGAATAACTTTGGGCAATGGAGACACTGACTCAGACATACCGGTACGTTCTTTCGGTGTTCAGGCTAGAGAAAACATGGTCAGGAGGGCTGGCTGCACTTGATACAGCGACCATAAAGTTCATGACGATGACTTTCTACTGAAAAATCATAGCGTTCCGCCACCTCACGCTGCAACTGCTCGATGCGCGGTTCGACAAACTCAATAATTTTACCACAGCGGGTACAGACCAGATGATCGTGATGATGATCGCTGTAGAGCGGCTCAAAACGGGTCTGACCATCACCAAAATTGAGCTCCACCGCGATGCCGCACTCAGTGAACAATTTCAGCGTGCGATGGACGGTGGCATAGCCGATACGTGGGTGGTCTTTGCGCAATACCTGATAAAGCTCTTCGGTGGAATAATGGAAAGAAGAATCAAGAAAGGTTTCGAGAATAATCAACCGCTGACGGGTATTTTTCAACCCTTTGTTACGCAGATGCTGATTAAATACTAATGCTCGATTCATCGTTATCGCTCCTCTCGATACTACCCAGCCAACTGGTATCCATTCGGAAACTCCACAAGGAGTTAAGGCCTTAAAACCGGAAACCAACTGAAATTGAGTTTCAAAAACTAGAGCAAGAGGAACGAAAGATCAAGTAAAAAGACGAAGGAAAAAATCAACCCAGTTCGGTGGGGAAAACCTGGTACAGGAAAATAGCAATTCGACTGAACTGATCGAAAAACAGCAGGACACCAGCAACCATCAGCAACACCCCGGTGGCAATTTCTACAAAGCGGATATAACGTTTGAAGCGATCGAAGAAATTGAGAAAAGAATGAAACAGCAGCCCCGATATGAGCAGCGGGATTCCCAGGCCGGCAGAATAAAAACTCAACAGTAACACCCCTTGCCAAACGCCGCCGGTAGTGCCGGCAGCAATCGCCAGGATGGCTCCCAAAATCGGACCGATACAAGGGGTCCAGCCGGCGGCAAAGGCGATACCGACAACAAAGGTACCAACCAACCCGGCCGGTTTATGACGTACGTGTAGACGTTTTTCACCCAGCAAAGAGGTAAAACGGAACAAGCCGCTTAAATGGACACCGAATAGAAAAATGACCACTCCGCCGACCTTCTGAATAACCCCCAGGCTTTCGCGCAGATAGTATTGAACCGACGCCGAGGCCAGACCGGCCATGGCCCCCAGGGCAATAAACACCACCGAGAAACCGGCAATAAAGATCAGGCTGTGAACAAACACCCGGGTTCTGGCCCTGGTATCGTGCTGAGACAGATCCAGTTCACTGAAGGACATACCGGTAATATAGGTCAGGTATGAAGGGACCAGAGGAATCACGCAGGGAGAAGCAAAAGAGAGAATTCCCGCCATGAAGGCGATCCAGATTGTAATATCGCTCCCGATATCCACGTAATAAAAGCCTTGTCAGTTTTTCAGCAGAGATTCGATCATGCGGTAGGTCGGATTCTGCATCCAGTCCCGACCGCCGATAATATGTTCAACAACCGTACCGTCACGATCAATAATATAAGACTCCGGGTAGCGAAAAACACCATACATTCCCTGTACTACCGCCTTGCCATCGAGGAGGATAGGGAAGCTGTAGGAGTTGCGCAGCAGATACTGGCTGACAACCTGATGGCCGTCTGCCTCCACATTGACCGCCAGAAACACCAGTCCTTCCTCCTTGAACTGCTGGTACAGGCTCTCCATTGTCGGTTTTTCTTCACGACAAGGGGGGCACCAGGTGGCCCAGAAATTGATCACCACAACTTGTCCAAGATAATCGGAGAGGGAGACCCTTTCCCCCTGCATATTCACCAGGGTGAAATCAGGAGCCGGTTTTCCCACGGCAACAGACGAGCGCGGCGGCCCCCCTGAACACCCTGAGAGCAGCAGCAAACTGGTAACAACAAGCACCAGGGCCGATATTTTTTTTAACAACACGGTTATTCCTCTTTTTTGATATGCGCTTGCATCCTCAAACGACAGGCGCCAGTGTAGGGATGGATTACTGGATTTTCAATGTGCTTTGACACAGAAGCAGTATCAGCGCCACCAGACGCTGTAAAATTTTTCCACAAGGATCAACCACAAAACATATAGAAACCTGAATATTGAATTGTAGGTTAAGCGATCTGTCCGGTCAACAACAATCTGTTGTCATATCAGCAGCGCGGATGGACAATGGACAGCGGCCCCGTTTTTGATCTATTTTAGCGGCGCCCCCAGGAGAAGCCCGATGCAGCCCTTTATTGAAACGATCATTATTGTCATGCCGGTCTTTCTGGTCATTGCCCTGGGCACCCTGCTGCGGCGTCTCGGGTTGATGGATGACAATTTTCTGAAACATACCAACAAACTGGTTTATGTGGTTTTTCTCCCTCTGCTGCTGTTTCATCGTATCGGCCAGGCGGATTTCAATGTTTTTTTTAATCCCGCGCTGGTCGTCGGCTCATCAATCGCCATCACTGCCGGCTTTTTTGTCTCGTACGGTTATGCCAGTCTGCGGCGCTATCCCGGCCCGGTCAAGGGGAGCTTCAGTCAGGGGTCCTTCCGTGGCAATCTGGCCTATGTCGGGCTGGCCATCTGCATGAACGCCTACGGTGAAGAGGGGTTGACCAGCGCTGGTATCCTGATGGGGTTTCTGGTACCGGTGCTGAACTTTTTTGCCATTCTGGCCCTGCTGCTGCCGCACCAGGGGCACCGGCAGGGAAATAAAACCAACTGGCTGCGCCAGCTGGCGCTGAACCCCCTGATTGTCGCCTCATTTCTCGGTCTACTGTGGAGCTTTTTTGAACTGCCGCTACCGATCATCATCGACCGTGCTCTCGATATTTCCACTGGCTTGTCGCTACCGTTGGCACTATTGGCCATCGGTGGCACCTTTTCTTTAGGGCAACTCAAAGGGGATTTAAAAATTGCCGGGCTGGCGACCCTGATCAAGCTCGCCCTGCTCCCCCTGATCGCCACTGTTATTCTGATCCCCCTGGGGGTCAGCGGCCAGGATCTGGGGATCGGCATTCTCATGGCGGCAACCCCGGCAGCGACAGCCACCTACATCATGGCACACCAGATGAAGGGGGATGCTGAACTGGCCGGCTCAATCGTCATGCTCTCCACCCTGTTGTCGGCGCTCAGTTACACCATCGTCCTGCTGATTCTAAAAGGAACCGGACTTCTACCATGACGACCCCAGCCCTAACCCCTGGCCCCCACACCGATTTCACCCCCCTGCTGATCGGCGAAAGCTTGATCATTGTTCCTCCCGACACAGCCGTTTCGGACCACAACCGCCGGACCATCTTCATGGCACGTGGTGCCTTCGGCTCGGGCGATCATGAAACCACCCGCAGCTGTCTCGAAATCATGGAGAATTGGAGTTTTTCCAGGCCACCAAAGATTCTTGATCTCGGCAGTGGTACCGCTATTCTCTCTATTGCCGCCCTGAAACTCTTTAGTGGTCACGCCTGGTGCGTTGATGTTGCAGAATCGGCCGTTGCCAGCGCCCGCCACAACTGCAACCTGAATCAGATTAACAGCGTTACTCACCACTGCGGCACCCTTGACACCCTCACAGAGTCAGATTTTGACCTGATCCTGGCCAATATTTATGGTGATATTCTGCTCGATGTAGCGGAAGATCTGATTAACCGCGCAGCAGCAGGGGCAATCATTCTTCTTTCCGGCATCCTGTGGCAATACAACTTCGATATCCGCGAGCGCTATCAGAGCCTTGGCTGCACCCTGGTTAAAAACCGCCTGCTGGAAGAATTCAGCACCCTGTTGTTGCGGAAAACATG
Organism: Desulfuromonadales bacterium; assembly: GCA_019429255.1. GTDB lineage: Bacteria > Desulfobacterota > Desulfuromonadia > Desulfuromonadales > Geopsychrobacteraceae > Pelovirga. The sequence goes on from JAHYIY010000009.1 coordinate 10,923, forward strand.
AGGCCTTCATGCAAATGACCCCAACCCAGATTTTTCTGGTTTTTCTCCCTTACGGAGCGGTTTTTTTTGCCATCGGCGTTGCCATCACATCGCGGCGCAAATCCTTCGCCAACCTCAAAATTGCCGGTCTGTTCTGGCTGCTGGCCATCTTTGCTTTTGTCCACGCCCTGCACGAGTGGATGGAGATGTACCGTCATTTGCGCCTGATCGACGACGGCACACTGTTGATTTATATCCGCCACAGCAGTTTGCTCTCGGCGCTGGTTTCTTTTCTGTTTTTATTCATGTTTGGCGTCACCCTGATAACCGCACTGGTAGAAAGGTCGAAAGCCTGGCCGCAGCTTTTTTTTATCATTATGCTGGTCACCTTAGTTGTCCATTTGCTTTGGCAATATCCATGGGATGACCCAACATTGCTGCGCAAAATCGAATACGACATGCGCCTGTTGATCGCCCTGCCGGCAACCATTTTAACGGCTGCCGGTTTTTTTCTTTACGCCCGGCAACTTGCCAGACAGGGGTTGCGCGGAGCCTACAACGTTATCGGAACAGGCAGTGCCTTTGTCGCCTACGGCATCTTTACCGGTGCAATCCCCTCGGGGTCGGTACTGATTCTGCCCATTGAGGTCTGGCGGGCAACCAGTGCATTTATCATCCTGCATTTTCTCATGTACGCCCTTGATACCTTCATGGATCAGCGTGAAGAAATGATCACCGAACGTCTTCAGCTGGCGGCCAACAGTGAAAAACTCAGTGCCATCGGTCGTCTGGCTGCGGGCATCGCCCATGAAATCAACAACCCCCTGGCCAATGCCTCCCTGCAACTGGAAATGCTGCGCCAGCATAAAGAGGTCAAAGAACTTCCGGAAAAAATTACTGGGCGTCTGACGACGATCGAAAAGAGCATTGATAAATCTTCCCATATTGCCAAAGAACTACTCATCTTTGCCGGTGGCAAAACCTCTGAGACTGAATTTGCCCAGTTGTCGTTAAAACCCATTATCAAATCTGCGTGGGAAATGGCCGCATACCGTTCTTCTAATCATCGATTTATTGACAACATCACAGCCCTGCCGCCTATCGAAGGAAACCATATCAAGCTCGAAGAGCTGTTTTTAAATCTGTTTCTCAACGCCATCGATGCCATGCCGGAAGGAGGAACGCTTGAAATCAATGGCAGGGTCGATGCTGATGAGGTTATTATCCGGGTGACGGACACCGGCTCCGGCATTTCACCAGAAAATCTCGCCCGGGTGATGGAGCCTTTTTTCACCACCAAAGAAGTCGGTCAGGGCACCGGCCTGGGTCTCTCCATCTGCTACGGCATCATGAACCAGCACGGCGGCTCCATTGAGATCGCCCCGCGTTATGGGGTTTATGGTGCCCAGGTCACCCTGAAGTTCCCCCTTCACGGTGAGGAAAAACCAGAAAAGGAAGCAAGCTGATGAATCAAATTCTTGTCGTTGATGATGACCGGGAGCTGCGTACCACCCTGGTGGAAGTTCTGGAACAGGAAGGGTTGCAAGCAGTTATGGCCCGGAGCGCTGACGATGCCCTGGAGCGACTGCAGCAGGAGACCTTCGATCTGATCCTGCTCGATCTGGTGATGCCCGGAACCGACGGCATGACCGCCATCCCGTTGATCAGAAGACAGGCCCCACGCACCCGCATCATCGTCATGACCGCCTATGCGTCAGTGCAGAATGCTGTCCAGTCCCTGCAGCAGGGTGCTGACGATTACATTGTCAAACCGTTCAAAATTGACGGTCTGATGTTAACCGTGCGGCTTAACCTGCAAAAAGCCCGTTTTTGTGAAGAAACCGAAGCCGCTGATCTGGACAAGATTTTCAATGGTCTCGCCAACGGCCTGCGCCGACAGACCCTGCAGCTGTTAAGTCGCCAGGGGCAGATGCGTTTTATGGATCTGGTCCGCGCCCTGGAGATTGAGGATCACACCAAGGTGAATTTTCATCTCAAAACCCTGCGCGAGGCCGGCTTTATCGACCAGACGTCGGACAAATTCTACCAACTCACCACCAACGGTCAGCGCGCAGCTACCTGCCTATCCTACATCTGCAAGAGCCTGGAAGCTTCAGCTCAAGCGCGACCCCCGATCGTACCTTAAAAACTCACCGTTTCAGCCAGTTACTCCCCTGTGAAGTTTTCTTCACAAGGCCATCCGCTATTGGTGATTACTTTTATCTGGTTTTGCCGGCACCGCCCATCTAGGATAGGCATCATCACCGTTGACTATTCACCGCATCAACACAACAACTGCCACATGGAGGTAAGTACATGAGAAAATTGATTTTTTGTCTGACCCTGTTGTTTGTGGGTCTGACAGCAAACGCCTTTGCCAACCAGTATGAAGGCTGGAAAACCGAGGGCTACGCCGGTCCGGATACCTGTAAAATGTGCCACGCACAGGAGTACAAAGACTGGTCAACCAGCTGGCACACGATGAAGACAGAATGGGGCCCAGCCTTCCCGGAAATCTACAACAGCTATTCCGATGAGCGTTATCCCTGGGGCAAGGAAAAGATCTACCCGTGGATCGTCCGTGACTGGGACAAGCTTGATACCTACGTGATCCTTGATCGCAAAGATGCCAATACCAACTACATCGACATTGAGAAGGTCGCCCTCAAGGATGTCGAATTGATCATCGGCAGCCAGCGCAAGCAGCGCTATGCCATGTACTATGACGGCGGCCCGCGCAAGGCCTGGCTGGCCACGACCCAGGATCGCGGTATCTCCTGGACCCTGGACAAATCCACCGTGGTTGATTACCCCGGCAACAAGGAGCGCGCCGGCTATAAATTCCTGTTCATTGAAGTCAGGCCAAAAGACGGCGATATCAACAAGAACAACTATGGCACCTGGCGTTCCTGGCAGGAGCAGTGCATCGGTTGCCACACCACCGGTTTCGATGCGGATGCCTGGTATCAGGCTAAGGATGACTATATCGCCGGCAAGCGCGAGCACCTGCGCGATACGTTCGCAGTCACCACCAATATCTCCTGTGAAGCCTGTCACGGCCCGGGTGCAGCCCATGCCAAAAAACCCTCCAGTGCCAATATCGTTAACCCGGCCAAACTGACCGATCCGGCTGCGCGCATGGTTTCCTGTAACAACTGTCACACCCGCGCCCAGACCAACGTCAAATACGGCAAGGGCTCCAACGACAACCGTGGCTTCATCCAGGGGCAGCACACCTATGAAGACGTGATGCAATACACCCGTCCAGCCTGGGGCAAGGGCAACCGTCAGGTCTCCATTGACGGCAAGGGGCGCCGTGACCATCAGCAGGATATGGACCTGATGCTTAGCTCTACCATTGTCGGTTCCCACAGCACCCACGCCCAGATGGCCTGCTTTGACTGCCATGCCACCCACAATGTCGGCAATAATCCGCAAAGCCCCTGGCTGTTTGACAAGACGGCTGTTGAAGTCTGCGCCAAGTGCCACGGCAACCAGGCTGAAGCTGTCCTCAAAGCCTTTGATGGTCGCACCGGCTGGGATCGCTACAAATACGGCAATTGGGATAACGAAGGTGGCCGCGTCGCCAACAAGCAGCACATCTTCAACCTGGATGATCAGGGCCGCTCTTTTGGTTTGCCCCCGGAAAAATACCACTGGGCGCTGAAAAAAGATGGCAACGCCACTATCGAAGCAGACTGGCTGGCGATCTGGCCCTGGGAAAAAGCGGAGTACGAAGGCAAGGGGATGACGGTTGCCATTGAAGCAACCCCCTGGAGTAAATAGACAACAGCTTTAGCATCACTCCGTAGCAACAAGGTCAACAGGGGATCTGTCAATCAGACGGATCCCCTGTTATTATTTGTGGTATGAAGACCGCTCATGTAGGCTTGCTAACCGATAATGAACACACTCCCCCTGGCAGATAAGGATCCCGCTATCAAGGCCATCAATATTGAAAAGCTGGAGTTGAGGGCTGCAGGCTCCACCCTGTTCTCAAACTTGTCCCTGACCCTTGAACCCGGTGAGAAGCTCCTGATCAAAGCCCCTTCCGGCTTTGGTAAATCCACCCTGCTGCGCGCCCTGCTCGGCTTTGTCCCCATCAGTGCAGGATCTATCAGCATATTCGGTAACGAATTGACATCTCGGTCTGCCTGGCAATTACGCTCCCGCATGGCCTACGTCGACCAGGAACCGGATCTGGGTGATGATTCTGTTGAAACGGTCTTTTCGCGCCCGTTCAGCTATAAAAGAAACCGCCATCTGCAACTGAATTCCCGGCGCATTACCGAACTGATGGGCCAACTAGGTCTGCCCGACTCATTGCGATCAAAAAAGATAACCGCCCTGTCCGGCGGTGAAAAACAACGTATCGCCCTGATCAGTGCCCTGCTCCTTGAGCGTGATATTTTATTACTCGATGAGCCAACCTCCGCCCTGGATGAAGAAACGACCTTTAGCGTCGCTCGGCTGCTGAGGGAGAGGAAAGAACTGACAATTCTGGCGATATCCCATGATCCATCTCTGGCCGGCGCCCTTGACCGGACGGTTGACCTGCGACAACGCACCCGGAAACCATCATGACCATTATTGATATCAGCTTTTTAAATCTGGCCCTGGCCTATCTGATGTTTGTTGTCCCACTGGCGATTATGATGTGGCTGCGGCTGCCGATGATCAGCGACACCCTGATCGCCATGGTGCGCATGACCCTGCAGCTGCTGTTTGTCGGTTTTTACCTGCAGGTTGTTTTCAAACTCAACAGCGTCCTGCTGACCGGTTTATGGCTGTTGATCATGATTGTCATAGCTGATCTCTCCATTGTCCGCAGTTGCGGCCTGCGTTTGCGCGCTGTCGCCGGCGGGGTCTTTATATCTCTGCTGATCGGCACCCTGACGCCCTTGATGTTTTTTGTTTTCTTTGTATTTCAGGACTCCGCAGCCCTGGGTGCCCAATATGTCATCCCGATCAGCGGGATGATCCTGGGAAACTGTCTGCGTGCTGATATCGTTGGCATGCAAACCTTCTATGAAAGTCTGCGGCGCCAGGAAAAAACCTATATTCATACCCTGGCCCAGGGCGCCGGACTGATGGAAGCGCTACTTCCTTTCGTGCGCAAAGCCTTTCATGCCGCTCTGGCTCCAACCGTTGCGGCAATGGCAACCATTGGACTGGTGGCCCTGCCGGGGATGATGACGGGGGTGATTCTGGCCGGAGGTGACCCGATGACAGCCATCAAATATCAGATTGCTATCATGATCGCGATTTTTAGCGGCACGGCACTGACGGTCCTGCTTGCCATTTTTCTGACCACCAGGGGCAATATCGGCATAGACGGACTATTAAAACAGAAAATTTTTGCAGACCAGAAGTAAATCCTGTTGTATCTGTTCAGCACCGGATCTTCGGATCCTATGTCAAGGGACGCGATTGTTTGCTATTGGGTCATCCCTGACCGCTTGTTGTCGCCGGCCAAGGCGACAAACACCCTTGCCACAGGAACCCCGACCCTGCGCAAGGACAGTGCTGAATAGTTACATCCTGTTAAGGGGGCCGGTTTTCTATCCGTGCAACGGCTCCATTCTCTCCCTGACCGCTTGGTACTGCTGGGGGCTGCCGATCAGTGCCACCAGATCGCCGACCGCAAATACCAGATCAGCTGATGGGTTACTGATAAAGTTCCCTTCTCGCAACACCCCGACCACCGATGCACCGGTGTGCTGACGCAGGTTGATTTCACGCAGACTTTTTCCCACCAGCAAACTTTCTTCCTGAATTTCTTCCCAGGTCAGCTCAATCAGATCACGGGCGTGTTTGAGCAGATGAAGATCCTGCTCCAGGGTCTGCTGACCACGGTCGCCATAATAGCGTTCGCGCCGCGCATCATCGGTAAATTTCTGGATCAACGGTACCGGAATATGTAGATTCAACAGAGCCTGCCGGGCGATTTCCAGCCCTGCTTCCAATTCCGGATTAATAACCATATAGACCCCATCTTCATAAAGGGCCTTCATCTGTTCTGCCCCCACAGCCCTGACCACCATACTCAGGTCAGGATAATTCAGGTGGACATGACGAACGATCGCCTCGGTAGTGACAATATTGGGAACAGTGATCAACAGCTGTTTTGCCGCGGCTATATTGGCCGCTTCCAGCACTACCGGTGAGCCGGCATCGCCGAAGATGACCGGGTACCCCAGTTTCTTACTCTCCTTGATGGAATTCTGGGCAAGCTCGACCAGGACAAAAGGCACGTCAAGTTTGGTCAGGATGTGAGCCACGCTCTGTCCCACCTGCCCGCTCCCGGCAATCACCACATGGCCGTGCAACCCTCCAGGGGGGAGGTTGAAAGATTCCAGTTTTTCACGCTTGAACAGGCGCTGCTGCAAACGATACAAGGGGGAGGTAAAACCGGAGACCAAGGGGGTCATCAACATGCTGATGATGGTTGCAGAGAGCAAAAATGAATGCTGCTCCATACTCAGAAAACCACCTCCATAACCAACCTGCCCGAGAACGAAGGAAAATTCACCGACCTGGAACATCCCCAGAGCCACCGCCAGCGGCACAATATTGCCATAACCGAAAGCGCGGGCGATGATGGCCATAATCACGGCTTTACCAACCGATACCAGCATCACCAGCTTAAAAACCCCGAACCAGTTTTCAATCAGAAACTGGGGATTGAGCAGCATACCAACCGAGGTAAAAAACAGCAGGCCAAACAGATCGCGCAACGGAATAATGTCGCTTAACGCTTGATGACCATAATCCGATTCACTCAGGACCATGCCGGCGACAAAGGCACCGAAGGCAAAGGACAGCCCGACCATATAGGTGGCATAGCCGATGCCCAGACCGATGGCGGTAATCGTCAGCAAAAACAGTTCTCGCGAATTCCAGCGCGCCACCCGCGTCAGCAGAAACGGCAATAATCGGGTTCCAAGCAACAACATGATGGCCAGAAAAACCACGGATTTAACCACCGCTACACCAAGCAGGGGCAATCCGGCAGCCGGGTTGGTGATTTGCGGCAGCAGGATCAACAGCGGAACAACAGCCAGATCCTGAACAATCAGAATCCCGATCATCACCCGACTCGACAGGGTCCCCATCATCCCCTGGGCCATCAGGGTTTTGAGGATCACCATGGTGCTGGAAATGGAAATCAGTCCCCCCATCCATAAAGAAGGCCCCGGTTCCCAGCCGAACCAGCGACCGATCAGGTAACCGTAACCGATGGTCGTCAGGATCTGAATCGGGCCGCCGATCAAAGCCACATATTTGACCGGCTTGAGCTCCTTCAGAGAAAATTCCAGCCCGAGAGCAAAGAGCAACAGGGCCACTCCAATTTCCGCGAGCTTCTCAATTTCATTGACTTCCGACATGGATAAACCACCGGCAAAAGGGCCGATTGCCACCCCTGCGAGGATGTACCCGAGAATCAGCGGTTGACGCAAACGCTGGGCAACCAGTCCACCCACCAGTGCAGCAACAACAATAATGACAATATCAGCGGCAATTCCCATAAAGCTTCCCTTCTATGTGATCCATTCCATTGCTTAGGTTTTTCGTTGTCAAAGATAGTCTGACCATCAGGCGCTGTCAAAGTCAGTCTGTAATTACACCATCCCAACCCTTGCCAGCAAAACCTTCAGCATGCGAGAGTATAATTTATTCAACCCGTTTTTGTTGGAATAAGTAAGGACATTATTATCATGAAGAAGCTCATTCTTTTGTCAATACTGGCACTGTTCATGATACAGACTGGCTGCTCCGATGGCGATTGGCGCACTGCCAGTCGAGAACCGGCAGGAATAGCTCCGGACCCGGCACGCAGCCGGGAAGCGGTGGTTCAAGTCTATGCAGCGCGCGCCTGGGGCTGGCGGGGCTGGTTTGCCGTCCATACCTGGATTGCGACAAAAGGTACCGACGAACCCTATTATACCGTCTATGAAGTGATTGGCTGGCGCGGCAACCGTGGTCTGCCGGTGTTACGGGTCGAAGCTGACGTCCCCGATCGTTACTGGTTTGGCAAAAAACCACGCTTGCTTGCTGACTTCCGTGGCAGCGGGGTTGATGAACTGATTGAGCAGATTAAAACAGCCGCCCATAACTATCCGTGGCCGGACGAGTATCGCGTTTTTCCCGGTCCCAACAGCAACACCTTCACTGGCTGGGTTGTCGGCCAGGTTCCTGCCCTTGATGTACGCCTCCCCTTTTCTGCCATTGGCAGCGGCTACAGCAGGTAACCAAACCTATCCTGCTACCCCACATCCAACTTGTACAGGCTGATCTCTCCTGTTAGAATTTCCAACTGACGCCAGCAGTTTAACCGGCTTTTTGCCGACTCTGCCGACAGCAAAATGCTTTACCAGGAGAAATACACCCGATGACATCTTCGCAAGACTCCCCCTATCAGATAAACAATCCCCACAGTATCGACACGGATGAGATCATCAAGCAACTTGCAAGTCCGGCTAAAGGGCTGACCCACGCCGAAGCGCGGAAAAGGCTCGAAGATGTCGGTCACAACCGTCTGCCGGCTGCGCCAAAAGAAGGGATTTTCAGACGTTTTTTCAAACACTTTCATAATCTGCTGATCTACGTATTGTTGGCTGCTGCACTATTGACGGCAATCCTCGGACACTGGATCGATACCGGTGTTATTCTCGCCGTGGTCATTATCAATGCGGTCATCGGCTTTATTCAGGAAGGCAAAGCTGAAGAAGCCCTTGAGGGGATTCGCAAGATGCTGTCGCTTCAGGCCCTGGTCTTGCGCGACGGTCGCTGGCTGGAGATCAATGCCGAGGAGCTGGTTCCGGGTGACCGCGTCAAGCTGCGTTCCGGCAATCGCGTTCCTGCCGATATGCGCCTGATTGAAACGACGCACCTGCAGATTGAAGAATCGGCCCTGACCGGTGAGTCGCTGGCGGCTGACAAATCCACTGCGGCCGTTGATGCTGACGCCGGCATCGGCGATCGCTACGGCATGGCTTTTTCCGGCACCCTGGTCACCACCGGCCGTGGTATCGGTGTCGTCTCCGCAACCGGCATTCACACCGAAATCGGCCGCATCAATACGATGATTGCCGAGGTCGAAAAAATCGCCACCCCCCTGACCCGCCAGATGAATATCTTTGGCAAACGCCTGTCAGTATTGATTGTCGGCACGGCCGTCGTCATGTGGTTTATCGGTTGGTTCTTCCACGAATACACAGTGGGGGAACTCTTTCTGTCGGCCATCGGCTTCGCTGTTGCTGCCATTCCTGAAGGACTACCCGCCATTTTCACCATTACCCTGGCGTTGGGAGTGCAACGCATGGCAAGGCGCAACGCCATTACCCGCAAACTCAATGCCATCGAAACCTTAGGCTCGGTAACGGTAATCTGCTCGGACAAAACCGGTACCCTGACCCGCAACGAAATGACGGTGCGCCATCTGGTCACCAGCGGCAACAGCTATGAAGTCAGCGGTACCGGCCATGCTCCGGAAGGGCAAATCAAGCACCACACCCTTGGCGATAAAACCCTGGACCTCAAAGAGCATCTGGAAGCTTTTAATCTGATTGAAACCATGTCCGTCTGTAACGACTCGGAGATCGTCCAGGTGAACCAGCAGTGGCGGGTCACCGGCGAGCCGACAGAGGGCGCCTTGCGCACCCTGGCAGCCAAGGCCGATTTTGATGACAGTCGCTATGAGCGCGTTGCCACCGTCCCCTTCGAATCACACAACAAGTTCATGGCAACCCTCAACCGGACGCCTGACGGCGAGCTGATGATCTTCGTTAAAGGGGCTCCGGATCAACTGCTCGACCGTTCAAGTTTTCAGCACAGCGCGGCCAACGGCGAAGAGCCCCTTGATCGCAGCTTCTGGGAAGATCACGTTGAGCAACTCAGCAGCCAGGGATTACGGGTGCTGGCGGCGGCAGCGCGCCCGGCCAAGGACGGCCAGGACATTCTGAAAATCAGTGACATTGACAATGATCTCACCTTTTTGGGACTGGTCGGCATTATTGACCCGCCACGGCCGGAAGCGATCGACTCCATTGCCATCTGTCATCAGGCCGGCATCCAGGTCAAAATGATCACCGGCGACCACGCCGGAACCGCTGTGGCCATCGGCCGCGAAATGGGGATTAAAAACGCTGATCAGGTTATTACCGGGGGCGAACTGGAAAAAACCTCGGATGATGATTTACGCCAGTTGGCCCGCGACAATAATATTTTTGCCCGCACCAGCCCGGAACACAAACTACGCCTGGTTAAAGCGTTGCAGGCCAATGGTGAGGTGGTCGCCATGACCGGCGATGGGGTTAACGATGCCCCGGCCTTAAAGCGCGCTGATGTCGGCATCGCCATGGGAATCAAGGGGACTGAAGCCACCAAGGAAGCCGCCGAAGTGGTGCTCGCCGATGACAACTTTACCTCCATCGAACGAGCGATTGAAGAGGGACGTACCATCTATGACAACCTGCGCAAAGCGATCCTCTTCATTCTACCGACCAACGGTGCCGAAGGACTGGTTATCCTGACCGCGATCATCCTGGGCACTGCCCTGCCCCTGACCCCGGTTCAGATCCTCTGGGTCAATATGGTGACTGCAATCACCCTGGCCCTGGCCCTGGCGTTCGAACCGGCAGAACCTGGAGTCATGGAACGCCCACCGCGCCAGCCCGGAACATCAATTCTTGGGCCAATCTTTGTCTGGCGCATTATCTTTGTTTCCATTCTGATTGGTGGTGCTACTATCGGTATCTTCCTCTATGAGAGAAATATCGGCCTTCCCCTCGATCTGGCCCGGACCCTGGCCGTCAATACCCTGGTATGCGGCCAGGCCTTTTACCTGTTCAACAGCCGCTACCTGAAACGTACCAGCCTGAAAATCAGTCGACTGACTGCTAACCCTGCGGCATGGGTGGCCGTCGCCGTGCTCGCCTTTTTTCAACTGTTATTCGTTTACGCCCCCTTTATGCAGTTGTGGTTCGGCTCGGCACCCCTGGAAGCTCGGCACTGGTTGATCCCGCTGGGTATCGGTGCAGCGGTTTTCTTAATCGTCGAGGTAGAAAAAATTCTCACGCGCCGGCTGCTATAACCTTTGTACAAACGACAACGATGGTTACTTGAAATCCGCCTTCATTGGCGCTAGTATCAGCCACCATCTTTATTGGCACCCATATTTCAAGAGGATCACTCGATGCGACTGAAAACTATACTTGTGACAGGCTTGCTGAGTGCAGGACTCGTCACCACGGCGATTGCTGACACCCGCTATATTTCTGACTCCCTGGTCGTCACGCTGCGCAACAACACCAGCAATGACCACCAGGTGCTCGAGCGCCTATCATCAAACACCCCGGTCACTTTTCTTGCTGAACAGGGGAATTTTTATCAAGTTCGCACCCCCAAGGGAAATGAAGGTTTTATACTTAAACAGTATGTTACTGCGGATGTCCCCAAAACCCTTATCATCGAGCAGCTGCAGGCCCGCATCGCGGCACTTGAAGCAGACTATAATCAACTGCAGGCCCGCTATAACCGACTGCAGCAGGGCAATGAAGACTCAACGCAAAACACCGATCTGGTCCTTCAGCTTGAAGAGGCACGCACAAACCTGAAACAATTAACCGAGCAATATGAAAGCTTACGTGAAAGTTCTGCCGATGTTCTGACCCTCTACGAAAACAACCAATTGCTGGAGGAACAAAACCAATCACTGACCCGCGAAGTACTGATCTTACGTGAGGAAAACAGCAGCTTTCACCGCTCCAACATGATCCAGTGGTTTCTCGCCGGCGCCGGTGTCTTTTTGGGCGGCTGGTTTATCGGCAAAGTCTCGCGACAAAAACCACGCGGCTTTTCACGCTGACTTTTGCCTTCCTGTCGTTTATCCACATCTGGACGTAGACACCCTGTTGCGTCCAGATCTATCCTCACAAAACTAATCTTTATTTTATTCTAATATCTGTTTTTATCCTTGATTTGTCGGTTTCTTCGATCGCAATGATGACATGAGTCAATTAAGCCCTGGAAGTACCTTCCGAGCTCCCCGCCTGGCCAACTCTCGTCACCGTTTCTCATCAACCACCTTTGTGCTTTTGACTTTCGCCGGCACCTTCGGCCATAGTAGTGAATAATTTGTCCTGAAACTTCAAGCCACTAGCCCATGCTACCTTTTCCGCACATAAAGAGTGTGTTATGAACATTGAACAGATGAAAGTCGTACTCAAAGAAATTCTGACGACGACCGACCTGACCCCCTGTGTGGTTGGTCACCGCGGGGTCGGCAAAACAGCCGGCATTATTCAGGTATGTCGGGACATCAATCGCAGCTATATTCCTTTACGCCTGGGGCAGATGGAAGTTGGCGACCTGGTCGGCATTCCCTACCGCATCGATGAGACGATGCACTGGTCCCGTCCCGCCTGGTGGCCCGCCGACAATGCTCCGCCGACTATCATCCATTGTGATGAACTCAATCGTGCCCAGCAGGAAGATACCCTGCAGGCGATCTTTCAATTTGTCGAGCCACCATCACAGGGACAACAACGCGCGCTACACACCCACAAACTGGCTCCACAGCACCGGGTCGTGGTTGCCATCAATCCTCCCGATGGCAGTTACCAGGTCACCCCGCTGGACCGGGCTCTGCTCGATCGCATGGTCGTCATTCAAGTCGAAACGGACGCTGACTGCTGGTCTCAGTATGCCCAGCAGTCAGATTTTGATCTAGCGGTACGCCAATTTATCGGTGCCCACCAGCACCTCCTGTCACTTAACAACGTCAGCTTTGATATGAACGTCGAGCCTTCGGAACGTGCCTGGGAAATGGTCAGTATCCTCCGGCGCCATTGTCACTTCCCGAAACAACTGGAGATGGAGGTCTACAGTGGCGTCATCGGCAAGGAAGCGGCGGTTGCCTTTCTGCAATGGCGCAACGAACAGCGCCTGCGCCCGTTGACGGCGGCAGATATTCTGCAGCGTTGGCCAATGGTCGCCGAGCAAGCTGAAAAACAACGTGATGACATTCAGGCGGCAACTATCCATGAATTAACCACTCGACTCCAACAGCAGACTCATCTGGATAAAATCGAGCAGGACCATCTGGTGGCCTATATCGATATTCTGCCACGCGACATGCGTTTTGCACTGGTCAAAAGTCTACTGCGGATTCCGCCGATCGCAGCGATCTTGTGTCAGGACAAATACGACGCCGCGATTCTCGACATTATCCGTAACATCAGCCGGGACACCTTGTAATCCGATGCGCCTGCTTGAAGATGCAATTATCCGGCTGTTGAAACATCGCCCATTTTATGGTCATTTTCTGCTGCAATTTCGCCGCCGGCCCTACCGGGGACGCAAAGCGGTTGCTGTCACCCTGATTGATGCCTTGCCAACCCTGATGGTTTCGCCACAGTTATTTGCTCTTTTTTCCACCGAAGAGCAGCAGGCGCTACTTGAGCATCTGATCAAACATATTCTCCACCTGCACCCTTGTCGACGCCGCGATCGTCACCCCGGACTCTGGGATCTGGCCTGCGATTTCGCCATCAATCCCGGCATCGACCATCTGCCCGCCGCGGCACCCCGACCCGAACGGCTCAAGCTGGCGGCCGGCCTTGCCGCTGAAGAATATTACGATCAGTTACTGCACATACCGCTCCCTGGTGATCACCTCGGTGATGGCTATGGCGACAGCGCTGCCGACGCTAGCGGTGAGCAAGCGCATGACGAGGCAGCATCAACCCCCGATATTCATCAGCTGCAGCCGTTGGACGATCACCAGCACTGGCAGGAGGCTGAGCGCACCCCAGGTTCCCTGAGCGAACAGGTGGTCCGGCAGATGGTGCAAGTGGCCTGGAAAAAAAGTGCGAACGAAATTGACGGCGAATTGCGCACGCTGATCAATTGCTACCTCGCGCCACCAAGCATTCCCTGGCAACAGATTCTCAGGCAGTTTATCGGTACTGCCGGGCGGGTGGGCAAAATCTCGACCTGGAAACGTGCCCATCGCCGATTTGATCAGACCACGCCGGGCCTGCGCAAGAAACAGTATCTGAACCTGGTGGTCGGCATAGATGTCAGTGATTCCACCGACACGCAACCCCTGCGTGAAATCTTTGCCAAAGAACTGCTACGGATTGCCCAGGCCCGCCAGAGCAGGATAACCGTTCTTTATGCCGGCAGCCGCATTCAGAAAATTTCTTCTTTTAGTGGTCATCCTGCAGTTGTCGATGTCTTTCATGGCGGTGGATTTACCGACCTGCGCCCGGTATTTGACCATGCCCGTACCATGCAACCCCGCCCTGCTGCTATCATCTACCTGACCGACGGTTTTGGCCCTGCGCCGGAATCATCAGACATTCCCACCTTATGGGTGCTCTCGCCCGATGGCCAAAAACCTGTAACCTGGGGACTTGAATTACGACTTGATCACCTCATGGAGGCATCATGACCTACACCCAACCAACCCCCATGTCGGAAGACAGCATTACCGCGATGCTGCTAGCAGCTGGAGCCTGCGTCAAAGGACGATCCGGGCGCAGCGCTCACTACGGTTCGCCACGGGATTTTTCCTTTGAAGTTAAAGCGGTGTTCCCCAACAAACTGGCTCTGCAGATCACCGCGCGCCAGTACAACTATCGTGATCCCTGGGAAGCAAGCGGCAGAGTCAATGACCTGATTGACGCGACCCTGCTATTTGACGGGAATTACAGCCAACTTCCCAAAGGCTACAGCTACTTTCAAGATACGGATACAGAAGAAAACCTCGATTCAGATCAACTAAAAGAATTGATTCAGGCAATTGCTGCCATCAACCCAAAGCTCTTCACCCTGCAGAGCCTGACTGGTGACCTGTAACGGATAAGGAATAAAAAAACGGAAACGGCGGCTAATATTTTTACTGATTTAGACCGAAAAAGTGCTACAATAGTAAATTGTCATGAATATTTTCATATAAAGGCCGGCAACTATGGGGCGTCAGAAAAACCCATTAATCCTCACCATTGATGATGAAGAGCAGATCCGTAACAGTTTTCGCCTGTTTCTTGAAGATCATGATTTTGACGTTGTTGAAGCGAAGAACGGCCGTGAAGGTCTGGATGTCTTTCGCCGTAGAAAACCGGATCTGGTTCTGTGTGATCTGCGCATGCCGGAAATGAACGGACTGGAGGTTCTGCAGACGATCAAGGCGGAATCTCCTGACACACCGATCGTTGTCGTCTCCGGCACCGGAATCATTGGTGATGCCATTGAGGCGATCCGCCGTGGGGCCTGGAATTACCTGCTCAAACCGATTCAGGACATGTCCGTACTGCTGCACGCCATCAATCAGGAACTTGAACGCGCCCGTTTGATTATTGAAAACCGTGCCTATCAGGAACACCTCGAAGAAGAAGTCACGCGCCGCACCGCTGCCCTGCAAAAAGCCATCAACGAGCTCAATGATTCCCACTTTAAGCTGCGTAAAAGCGAAGAAACCTACCGCTCAATTTTTGAAAACCTGCAGGATGTCTATATAGAATTTGTCAGCCACGACGTCATTCTCGAAATCAGTTCTTCCATCTCGCAGATATCGTCATTTAAACGGGAAGAACTCCTTGGTACCAAAATCGAGAGTCTCTTCCCCCGCCATGAAGAACGCGACAAGCTATTTCAGCAACTGGACCAAAAAGACCATATCCGCGATTTCGAGATCCACCTGCGTGACAAAAACAACCAGGAGATCCCTTGTTCTCTCAACGCCAGTTATCAGGGTGGTGAACGACAGAACGCCGATAAAGTCTGCGCCACCTTGCGCGATATCACCGAACGCAAACAGGCAGAAGCGCACATCGAATACCTGGCTTACTATGACCCGCTGACGGAGCTGCCAAATCGCCGTCTGCTGCTCAATCGCCTCGAACAGAACATCTCCCGTGCCCGGCGCTACGGCCACTATGGAGCCATGCTCTTTCTTGATCTGGATCGGTTTAAAAACATCAATGACTCCCTCGGTCACCTGATAGGCGATAATTTGCTTAAGCAGGTTGCCGAGCGCCTGACAGCTGATATGCGCGCCGAGGATACGGCTTCACGCCTGGGAGGCGATGAATTTGTTTTTCTTCTGTCTGATCTTGGCAAAGACTCCGGCACTGCAGCGGTGGCAGCACAGCATAAGGCGGAAATGATCAAGGATCGGCTGACTGCACCTTTTGTTGTTCAGGAAAATGTTCTGCACATCACTCCCAGTATCGGGGTCGCTATGTTTCCCTCGGCCAGCGACGCCAACGAGACAGGCAGTGATATCCTGCGCTATGCCGATACCGCCATGTACCAGGCCAAAGATGATGGTCGTGACACAATCCGTTTCTTCTTGCCAAGTATGCAGACGGCTGCTGACTATCGCCTCGCTCTGGAAAAAGAACTGCGCCACGCCATTGAACGCAACGAACTGTCACTCTATTTTCAGCCGCAGGTCGATTATCATGGAAACATCCTTGGTGCCGAAGCACTTATCCGCTGGATCCACCCAACCAAGGGATTTATCTCTCCAGACGTCTTTATTCCCATTGCTGAAGCCAGCGGCCTGATTCTGTCGATTGGTGAATGGGTGCTGCGCACCGCCTGTCAACACCTGAAAAAATGGAATCATCAGGGGCTTGGTCTGACTCATCTTGCGATTAACGTAAGTCCCCGCCAATTTCGCCAACCTGAGTTTGTCGACCAGGTTGAATCGATACTCAAGGAAACCGGGGCTGACCCGACAATGGTCTGTTTTGAAATAACGGAAGGTCTGGTTATTGACAATATTGTCGACACCATTAATAAAATGCAGGGACTAAAAAAACTTGGGCTGCAACTCTCTATCGACGATTTTGGCACCGGCTATTCTTCTTTGACGTACCTGAAAAAAATGCCCCTGGACATTCTCAAAATCGACCAGTCCTTTGTCCGTGACATTGAAACCGATGCTAATGATGCCGCTATCGTCGCTACCATCATTGCCATGGCTGAACACCTTTATCTTAAAGTGATTGCCGAAGGCGTAGAAACCAGATCTGAACTCGACTTCCTCAAACAGAATGGTTGTGCTATTTTCCAGGGCTATCTTTTCAGTAAGCCCTTGCCGGATCTTCAATTCATCGAGTTATTGCAGAAGGGTATTTCGCCGACCGACAGTTGATTCACATCAACGTCTGATCATTTCAATCAATATCTTTTCGCACCAAGCGACCACCTGACATGGGATGATCTCTGTCAACAATATCACCATTTCACAGGAGAGAATAAATGAGCCAGCAGCCACGTGTCATTATCGCAACCAACAAGGGGTCGATCACCATTACCCTGAATCAGGAAAGAGCCCCCATCTCAACCAAGAATTTTCTAAGCTATGTCCGGGAAGGATTTTACGACCTGACGGTTTTTCACCGGGTTATCCCTAATTTTATGATCCAGGGTGGCGGTTTTACCGCTGACATGAAACAGAAAGGGACAAACCAGCAGATTAAAAACGAGGCTGATAATGGCCTGAAAAATGTGCGTGGCTCCATTGCCATGGCCCGTACCCAGGTGGTTGACAGTGCCACCAGTCAGTTTTTCATCAACCTGGTCGACAACAGTTTCCTCGACCATCAGGGCAAGGCTCCCAATGCTTATGGCTACGCTGTTTTCGGTCAGGTCACCGACGGCATGGAAATCGTTGACGCTATAGCCAAAGTAGCAACCGGCAATTCTGGTCCCCATCAGGATGTTCCCAAAGATGCCGTCATCATAACCAAAGCCACCATCGTCGAATAAAAAAACACCGGCTGCGAATTTTGTTCTTTTCGCAGCCGGCATCCTACTCCCTACTCCCTACTCCCTACTCCCTACTCCCTACTCCCTACTCCCTACTCCCTACTCCCTACTCCCTATTAACCGCCAACGGCAGAACCAGTCTGAAACTGCTCCCATGGTGCAGGCAAGACTCGACCTGCAAATACCCGCCGGCTTCATCAGCAATCCGGTGACAGATAGTTAATCCCAGCCCGGTACCCTCTCCTGGCGCCTTGGTCGTATAAAAAGGGTCGAATATCTGGGTCAGATCGCTGGCCGCAATACCACAGCCATCATCTTTGATCTGCAGCCATAGCGCTTCCTGCGCGGTGCCGGCAGTCAGTTCAATCACCCCTTTTTTTCCACAGGCATGTGTGGCATTGATCAATAGGTTGATAAACACCTGATGAAGCTTTTGTCGATTGATCCGCACCATGGCAAAATCAACAGGTAACATGTCGACAATGCGTACCTGCCCGAACGTTCCCTGGTGAGCAAGCAAATCACAACACACACGTAATTCAGCAACTGGATCAACATGATCAATGCTGATCTTATCAGCCGGGCGCGAAAAATTGAGAAGCTCACGCACCAGATAATCAATGCGCGCGGCCTCGACCAGGGCGCGTTCAGCAACATCTTTGTCGGCTGAATGCAAGCGCTTTTTAAGTAATTCAAGATAGCCGATCAGTGCTGCCAACGGATTGCCAAGCTCATGGGCGAGCCCTGCAGCGAGCTGCCCGACGGAAGCCATTTTTTCACTGCGGATCAACTCATCACGCGCCTGCTGCAATTGCCGATTGGTATTTTGAAGTTCATCGATGTGAATGTGCGTTTGCGCCTGACTCTTTTGCAACGCAATCACCATCTCGTTGTAGGCCGTAGCCAACTGCGCCAGTTCCGTCGGTCCGCCAATCGGCAGACGCGTATTTAAATCCCCGCGGCCGACATCCTGGGTGGCCCGCAGCAACAGTTTGGCCGGCTTGATGATATTACGTTGCAGCAGATAGTAGCCGGCCGCAATCAGAACCAGTCCGTAAAGTACCACATAAATCAGCAGCAACTGCAGGGCGTCCATCAACTGCAGACGGATATCGTCCAGACTGAAGTGCATTTCAAGCACACCGGCGAAGCGCTGATCAGCAAACAAGGGGAACGCCAACTGAACACCGGCGCTGCCTGCAGTGAAGCGGTTCAGCAATGTGGGGAAATCGACCCGCCGCTCAAACTCACCCGTGAGCCGGACCTGCTGACGCCGGGCGGCACTTAAAGGCTGCCGACCTGCGGCACTAAAGGACTCAAGCAGGGTGAGATGCTGATCGAACAACCACCAGCCGTCGCAATAACCGGTTTCATCCAGCTTGCCCAGCAGCAGCTGGCTCGATGAGCCGGGGGTAGCCGTAGCAGCAGGATACAGCTGCGCAGACAGGGCAACTGTGACAATGCGGGCGATGTCCTCGAGATGACGCAAGCGTTCCGCCAACAACCGTTGCTCCGTCAGGCGCAGCATCAACATTCCCCCCAACAACAGGGCGGCCACCAGCAGAAACGTTAGAGTAACGAGGATTTCGGTGCGCAATCCGACACTTTTTTTCACGACGATAGGGATCCTCAATAGTTATGACAATTCCTGCTTGACTACCATATTTCACCGCCAAATTGAATCATGTTTGTCATAACGGCCCTGAACAGGTAATAATGCAGAGACAGATCCTGTTCTTATCATCGTTTCAGTAATCATCATAAAAAGGATTTCCTTATGACAAAAATTCTCTATCTGGATGCAGACGCTTGTATCGGTTGCGAAACATGCACTCGAATCAGTCCCAACGTTTTCCATATGGTATCTGAACATATGGCCGGCATTCTTGACCCGACGGGAGATAGTGTGGAAAAGATTGAAGAAGCGATGGATAACTGCCCGGTTGCCTGCATCACCTGGGAAGACCAGTAAATTCTGCCGGTGATGACAACCAGGCTGAAACCGGCAGATCTGATCGATCGCTATTATCTCGCTTACCCAGTGGCGCGAAGGATTCTTCTCGAACATAGTCGCCAGGTGTCGCGCCGGGCACTGGCTATCGCCCGCGCCCTGATTCTGCGGGGAGCAAATCCCGATCTTCAGTTTGTTGGCGAAGCGGCCATGCTCCATGATATTGGCATGATCTTCACCGACGCGCCAGATATCGGCTGCCATGGCGATGCTCCCTACCTGCAGCACGGTGTAATCGGTGCCAGGCTGCTTGACAACCTGGGGCTACCCGCACATGCGCGGGTTTGCGAACGTCACACTGGCGTGGGGCTGACGGCGAGAGAAATCGAGCAAAACAAGCTGCCATTGCCCAGACGCGATCTACTTCCGGAAACCCTGGAAGAGAGGATCATCTGTTATGCCGATCTCTTCTATTCAAAAGATCCGAACAGCCTGCACAAGAGCAAAAACAGCAAAAAAGTGCGACTCCAGCTTGAGCGCTATGGTAAGGATAAACCCCTGATTTTTGAGCGTTGGCTGGCCGAATTTGAGCCGGAACTCTGACTCTGATGGAAACCTGGACACAATACATACTTCTGTATCTTCCTGAAGGCAGTAAGTACTATTCACTGCTTTTTCTTGTCGCCTTCGCTGAATCACTGCCGATAGTGGGTTTGCTCGTCCCTGGCAGTACTGTCATCGTCCTGGCCGGTTTTCTCATTGTAGCCGGCAAGGGCAACCTTGCCGCGCTGATCATGGTAGCTACCGTTGGTGCTCTGTTCGGCGACCTGCTCAGCATGTGGCTGGGCAAACGCTATGGTGGTATCTTTTTACGTATGCGTTTTTTTCGCCGCCGGCGCAAGATGATCCGCTACGCCCAGAAATTCTTCGTCACCCATGGTGGCAAAAGCCTGTTTTTTGCACGCTTTTTAGGTCCGATCCGCGGGATCGTTCCTTTTATCGCCGGCCTGTCACAGATACCGCGCGGCGCTGGTGCTATCTATATCCTGATCAGTTCGATCCTTTGGGGTATTTGCTATCCGGGGATTGGCTATCTTGGTGGCAGCAGCCTGCAGCAAGCGCAAAATCTTGGTGTGCGGCTGGGACTTGCGATCATAGTCCTATTACTGATTGTCATCGTTCATTATCAGGTGAAAAAACTGTTCAAATAGGAACGTCACTAATGAACTACCCCACTGCAGGCAGCGGGGTAGCAGAATAACCAATTCACAAGTCAGAACTTAGAAGAAAGTTCGATGATTCAGCAGGCTTCCTTCAGGATTCCAGATTCTGCCTGCTGGATTCTCAGACATGCAACGCAGCAAGCTGCGGAGAACTTAACTCCTAGATGATTAAAAAAGGCCACTCTTAAGCAGAGTGGCCTTTTTTTGGCTAACAACTTGTCACATCAATGGATCAGGCGCCGTAGCCTTCCATCTCATCAAACTGCAGATACTGGTAGATCTGCTCAGCCTTGGGCGCAATGCGCTCTTTGTAAACGGCAAAGTATTCAGCCGGAGTCGGCAATTTGCCGATATTGGCAACAACGGCACCAAGTTCAGCCGAACCCAGATAGACCCTGGCACCATCACCGATACGATCATCGAAGTTCCGGGTACTGGTTGAGTACATATTGACCTTGTCCGGCACCCGCGCCTGATTGCCCATGCACAGCGAACAGCCGGCGATTTCAAGACGTGCACCTTTGGCACTGAAGACGGAAAAAACCGCTTCTTCCTTGAGTTTTCCCTGATCCATCCGGGTCGGCGGGCAAACCCAGGTACGCACCTCGGGATTGAACTTCTCACCGCGCCAGATTTCAGCAGCAGCGCGGAAGTGACCAATATTGGTCATACAGGAGCCAATAAACACATCCTGGATCGAGGTTCCCTGCACTTCGGAGAGCAGTTTGACATCATCCGGATCATTCGGGCAGGCGAGAATCGGTTCGGTAATCTCAGCCAGATCGATCTCAATCACTGCGGCGTATTCAGCGTTGGCGTCGGCTCTGATCAGCTTGGGATCCTTGAGCCATTCCTTGACCGCGTCAATCCGGTTGCGCAGCGTCTGGGCATCCTGGTAGCCATCCTTGATCATCTGCTCCATCAGGGCCACATTTGAGCGCAAGTAGGTGCAGACACTCTCTTCAGACAGCTGGATACACCCGGCTGCAGCAGAACGTTCAGCGGCCGCGTCAGTTAATTCAAAAGCCTGCTCGACGGACAGGTCGGGAAGCCCTTCCATTTCAAGGATTCGGCCATTAAAGACGTTGACTTTGTTCTTCTTGGGAACGGTCAACAACCCTTGCTTGATCGCCCAGTAGGGGATCGCATTGACCGCATCACGTAAGGTGATCCCCTCGTTTAATTTCCCCTTAAAACGCACCAGTACCGACTCCGGCATATCGAGTGGCATAAAGCCGAGGGCGCCGGCAAAGGCAATCAAACCCGATCCCGCAGGGAAACTGATACCGATGGGGAAGCGGGTGTGAGAATCGCCACCGGTACCGACCGTGTCGGGAACCAGCAGTCGATTGAGCCAGCTATGAATAACTCCGTCACCGGGACGCAATGGAACACCGCCACGCTCGGCAATAAAGGTTGGCAAGGTCTTGTGCATTTTGATGTCAGCCGGCTTGGGATAAGCGGCAGTATGGCAGAACGACTGCATCACCATGGGTGACAAGAAGCGCAGACAGGCCAGTTCTTTCCACTCATCGGCAGTCATTGGTCCGGTCGTATCCTGGGAGCCGACGGTGGTCATTGCTGGTTCACAGGAACTGCCCGGCAGCACCCCGGCAACACCGCAGGCACGGCCAACCATCTTCTGCGCCTGGGTGTAGCCCTGATCTGCTTTAGATTCAGGATTCTGAACTTTTGCAAACAAGTCTGAAGCCCCCAGACCCAGAGCACTACGAGCCACACCGGTCAGGGCACGGCCAATAATCAATGGAACCCGGCCGCCGGCACGGTATTCATCCGGAACCGTTGAGGGTTTGATCTCAAAGGTGGTGATCACCTCCCCTGCTGCATTGGTCACCTCCCCTTTGCTGGTATTGATGGTAATAACATCACCCATATTCAGATTGCTGACGTCCATCCGTAACGGCAGAGCACCGGAATCCTGGGCCGTGTTGAAGAAGATCGGGGCGATAACACCACCAATGATCACGCCGCCACGGCGTTTGTTCGGTACGGCAGGGATATCATCACCAATACACCACAAAACGCTGTTACAGGCCGATTTACGGGAAGATCCGGTTCCCACAACATCACCAACAAAGGCAACTTGATGTCCTTCAGCACGCCACTTGGCAATTTCCTGGATGCCTCCCGGAAAACGGGTTTTGCCCATGGCTAATGCATGAAGGGGAATATCGGGGCGACTCCAGGCGTCACCGGCAGGTGAAAAATCATCGGTATTAATCTCCCCCTCAACCTTAAACACCTTAACTCGAATCACCTCAGGCATGGCAGGTTTGGCGGTAAACCACTCAGCGTCAGCCCAACTCTGAACAACCTTTTTCGCCGCCGCATGTGATTTGGACAATTGAATCACCTGCTCAGCAGCATCATAAACATAGGTCAACCCGGACAAGGCTTTAGCTGCATGATCCGCAAGTTCATTATCCTTGAGAGCCTTAATCAGGGGATCTACGTTGTAACCACCAATCATGGTACCAAGAATCTGTACAGCCTTGACGCGATCAATTAGAGGTGTAGATTTAGCTCCATCAATGACCTCTGCCAGAAAACCCGCTTTTACTTCAGCAGCTGGATCAACCCCGGGAGAAACACGGTCAGTCAGTAATTGTAATAAAAAATCTTCTTTTCCCGCCGGAGGATTCTGCAGCAATAGGCATAGGTCGCGGGTCTGTTCAGGGGTCAAAGGCAGGGCAGGGATTCCTTGGGCATGTCTTTCCTCTTGATGTTTCAGATAAGCGTCGATCATTCTCTCTCCTCCAGTCATCTAGTTAGCAACGTTAGCTACAAGTCCTGATTTGTTGATCCTTAAAATCAGCATTAAATAAGTGTTTTAGTGTGCGACAACTGCATACTGTATACGATTTTTTAAATTGAAGTCAACGTGCAGATCCTCTTTATCCAAAAACAAACGTAACTATTCAGCACCGCGCCGGGGATCCTCGGCCAAGAGACGCTTTTCGTCGTCCGTGGCCGCTTGATTGTCGCCGTCCCTGGCGACAGACACCCTTGTCACAGCACCCCCGACCCGGTGGCAACGAAGGAACCGAATAGCAACGCACGCCGCGCTGCGCCGTCTTGTCATAAACTAAGTTAGTCAGAAGCTACAAACACACAACTGCGATGATATCCCGCAATTATTTCAATAATTCGATTTCAGTAATCCTACTGGTGTGAATTATTATGTCACACATAAGGACAATCATGATTCGAGAGGGGATGGTGTTTATGGACTAACTACGAGGAGGCAACCGTCATGTTCGAATCATTGCTGTTACTGTGTGTTGTACTCATTCTCATCGGACAACTTCTGCCCGACGAGAATGAAACAGGGATGGACTAATGAACCTTCAACAGTTCTACTTCGAAAACAAGGGCAGCGTTTGGTGGTATCACCGGTGGTGCTCCCTGATCAGCGTAAGCCAGTTCAGCAGGAATAGTAAGTTCCCACTTATCTCCCTCCTGCATCAGTTGCAGAGCTTCAGTCCAGCCGGGGATAACATTGGCAACCGGAAAACGGGCAGGCTCGCCACGCGTATAAGAACTGTCAAACTCAGTTCCATCTATCAGGGTTCCACGATAGTGAACTTCTACCGATGAGTTAACCTTAGGTGATATTCCTTTCCCCTTGGACAGTACACGGTACTGCAACCCACTTTTTGTTGTCACAACCCCCGCCTTTTTACTGTTCTGTTCGAGATACGTTGCAGATTCTGCGACATTTTTTTCTGCTTCCGCAGCCATCATCGCCATTTCCCGCATCTGCATCTGCTGTTGAAAAGCCATCAAGGTCTGGGCCATCTGATCTTCATCCATCAATGTTAGCTCCCCCTTAAACGCAGCAACAAGACCTGCTGAAACCATTTCAGGATCGATGTCCAGTTGTTGCATCTTCATGCTCAGACCAATATTCATGCCGATGGCATAACCTACCTGTTCAGCTTCTGTTTCAAACGTTGCAGAATAACTGACCGTCGCAGCGACCACTACAACCAACAAGGCAGTAAATAGTTTTTTCATCTTCATTGTCCTTTCTTATGAAATTTAGGCATCGTTAACTATACGAGAAAGACCTGGACACACCATGTCTCCCTGATGTCACCAACAAAAAAAGCAAGGCCCGGAGTTGCTACGCCGGGCCTTGCTTTATCTATAATAGTCCAACTGATTAACCAGCCAGAACTTCTTTCATTTTATCAAAACCAAGACTATAGGCCTTTTTGTTCAGGTCCTTGAAGGCTTCCGGCACCTTAGCCAGAACCGCCTGCTCACCGGACTCGCGCTTAACAACGCCGGTCAGGGCGATCATTGCACCCAGAGCAATAACGTTGGCAACAATTTCACGACCAACATCGACCTTTGCGGTGCGCATGATCGGCAGACTGTAAACCTTGTAATTACCCTGTGGCGGGTTTTTAACAAAATCACTGTCGACCAGTAGAACACCACCGTCCTTAATACCAACTGCATATTTATCAGCAGCTTCCTGGGTCATTGCCAGACAGGCATCAACAACGGTTGCCTTAGGGTAATCGATCGGCTCATCGCCAATGATAACTTCCGACTTGGAAGCTCCACCACGGGCTTCCGGCCCATAACTTTGTGACTGTACGGCATGACGCCCTTCGATGATCGAAGCGGCTTCTGCCAGGATAATTCCGGCAGTGATCAGACCCTGACCACCCGCACCGGAAAAGCGAAGTTCATATCTTTCTGCCATGATTCTCGTCTCCTTATGGATGTGATCAGGCGCCTTGTACACGCGCAATGATTTTTGCGTAGTTTTCGCAGTATTCCGGACGGTCTTCCTTGTGGAGAACACCGGTCAAGGTCTTCCCTTCGAGCTGCTCGGGTGTCATTTTTGCCGCTGCAGTCACCGGAACCGCGATTTCCTTGAGACGCTTCATCATATCCACGACACTGCGGAACTTGTTACGCCGCCCGTAAGTAGTGGGGCAGTCGTCCAGAACTTCGATAATAGCCATGCCTTTGTGCTTGATTCCCTCAGCGATCAATTTGTCAATCTGGTTCGCATGGAAAGCCGTCGTCCGGGCAACAAAGGTCGCACCGGCACCGATCGCCAGTTTTGCCAGATCAAAACATGGATCAGGATTGCCGTAGGGAGTTGTCGAGGCCAAATGTCCGGTCGGAGTAGATGAAGAGAACTGTCCACCGGTCATGCCGTAGATGTAGTTATTCATCAAAACGTAGGTCATATCAATATTACGCCGGCAGGCATGAATAAAGTGATTGCCCCCGATCGCGGCACCATCCCCATCGCCGCCACAGCAGATGACCGTCATTTCCGGCTTTGCCATTTTTATACCGGTAGCAAAAGCTGCTGCACGACCATGAGCGGTATGCAGGGTATTAAAATCCAGGTACCCGGGCATCCGGCTGGCACAGCCGATACCAGAGACAATGGCTGTATTCTTTTTTTCAAGACCACAAGCATCCATTGCCCGAATCAGACCCTTCATGACAATGCCATGGCCACAACCGGGACACCAGATGTGAGGCAGCTTTCCCGGACGGATTGATTTTTCGTAATCGTAAGCCATTTAGAGAACCTCCTTAACCTGGTCGATGATTTGGCTTGGGGTGAGCGGATCGCCGTCAACCCGGTGGACGCCTGCGAGCTTACAGGAATTTTTCACAACCCGCTCCACCTCAAAGATCATCTGGCCAAGGTTCATTTCAGGGACAACTATCGCTTTGACCTGTTCGCCAATCTGAGCAACACGCTTTTCCGGGAACGGCCAGAGGGTAATGGGACGGAACATGCCTGCCTTAATGCCCTGCTCGCGCAGTTCATTGACAGCATACCGGGCTGAGCGAGAAGTAGAGCCGTAAGCCAGGACAACGACCTCGGCATCATCAATCAGATATTCCTCATTTGACTCTATATCTGCACGGGCTTCCGGGCACTCAACCTTGCGGATCTGACGGCGCTCTTCAGCATCGACCAATTCGGCCTTGGTAGTTGGAAAACCATCCTCGGCCTTGTTTAACCCAGTAACATGGAAACGGTAGTCTGAGCCGTAAGCAGCCAGCGGCGGGACATCACCGAAAGAGGTGTCAAAAGGCTTATATTTCTCGGGCGGAACCGATGGCGCCGGGCGATCGATCACTTCGAGTTCACCTGGTTCCGGAAAGACAATACGCTCACGCATGTGACCGACGATTTCATCATACAGAACCTGTACCGGCATGCGATACTTTTCCGCCAGATTGAAGGCACGAACAGTCTCGGTAAAAATTTCCTGACAGGAAGCCGGACACAGCGCAATAGCCGCATGGTCACCATGGGTACCCCAACGCGCCTGCATCACATCAGACTGTCCGGGGCCGGTGGGCATACCGGTTGAAGGACCACCACGCATGACGTTGATGATAACGCAGGGAACTTCAGCGATACAGGCATAACCGATCAATTCCTGTTTCAGGGAAATACCGGGGCCTGACGAGGCGGTCAGCACTTTGGAACCGGCTAACGAAGCACCGATTATAGATGCTATAGCACCGATTTCGTCTTCCATCTGAATAAACTTACCACCTATTTTGGGAAGTTCACCTGCCATAACTTCCGCAATTTCAGTGGAGGGAGTAATTGGGTAGCCGCCGAAGAAGTTACATCCGGCATAAAGTGCGCCCTGGGCGCAAGCCTCATTCCCCTGTAAAAGAGCAATTTTCTTTGCCACGAACTGACCTCCTCTAGCTATTACAGCTTGTGAACTTTAATGGCGAAGTCAGGGCAACGCAACTCACACTGATTACATGCAATACAGGCATCAGCGTTTGCAACCTTGACAACAAATGCATCCATCTCCAGGACCTTTGTAGGACAGAACTCTACGCAAATGCTGCATCCCTTACAATAGGCTTCGATGATTTCAATTTCCGCTTTCGCGCTCATGAACGATTATCTCCTTTACTATATAGTGACTGTCGACAAACAGCTTTTCAAAGCGGCGAAATGCTAACATAAGCGACAACTCTACGCCAGCAAAAACATCCATCCCTGAAGCACCTGGAACAATGGTGCTTTCCTTATAAAAGCAGCGGGTTAAGCTCAACCCTGGGAATCGAATAAAAAATTTTCACAACAAAAAAAAGGCCGCAACAGGTTTTTACAGGCATCTACTCCCATACCCGAACAACCACTACCCTGTTTGCAGCACCCCTGCATTATCGTTATTGAATTACCAGAGCGGAGCCAAAAACAGAAGGGCAGTCAAACGACTGCCCTTCTGAATCAAGAGCAACAATCCTGCTAGAGATTCATGCTGCCGACGAGTTCTTTCACTGCGGCAACAGAGTTATCCATCAGCGCCTGCTCACCAGCATCAAGTTTCATTTCAATGATCTTCTCGATACCGCCGGCCCCGATCACACAATGAACGCCAACATAGAAGTTATCAACACCGTATTGGCCTTGCAGCAAGGCGCAGGTCGGCAGTACCCGTTTTTGGTCCTTAAGGAATGACTCGGCCATCGCTACAGCTGACGAGGCCGGGCTGTAGAAAGCACTACCGTTGCCAAGCAGCTTAACGACTTCGCCACCGGCATTCTTGGTGCGCTCAACCATTGCAGTCATCACTTCCTGGGCCTTGGCGGCATTACCGTACTTCTGCTCAAGCAGTTCCATAACCGGAATGCCCGCAACATTAGCGTAACGTACCAGGGGAACCATGGTATCACCGTGACCACCAAGGGTAATAGCAGTAACGTCCTTGACAGAAACACCAAGTTCCCAGGCAATGAAAGCAGCAAAACGGGCGGAGTCAAGGACACCGGCCTGACCACAAACACGCTCAGACGGGAAGCCGGTAACCTTCTGGCACAAGGTCACCATCGCATCAAGGGGGTTAGAAATAACGATAACAAAGGCATTCGGAGCATTATCACGAATACCTTCAGCCACACTGGTCATGATCTTTGAGTTAACACCGATCAGGTCATCACGGCTCATACCAGGCTTACGCGGTAGGCCGGCAGTAACGATAACAACATCTGAACCAGCGATATCTTTATAATCGTTGGTACCGGTCACACTGACGTCAAAGCCGTCTACAGGTGATGCTTCAGCAATATCAAGGGTTTTTCCCTGAGGCATATTCTCGACGATGTCGAACATCACCACATCACCCAGTTCACGCAACGCACAAAGTTGAGCCAGAACACCACCAATTTGTCCGCCACCAATCAAAGCAATTTTTGGTCTCGCCATTTTCTCTCTCCTTGTTTTAATATCTTATATTTAATTAAACCGGGACGACCGTTCGCCCCGGTTCGGCTGATTTACTAAAGACCACTACATGTTGTCGATAATAGCATTCAGGGTTGCACTTGGACGCATTTCCTTTTCGGTTTTGACTCGATCCGGACGGAAGTAACCACCGATATCAATCGGCCTACCTTGCGCCGCAATCAATTCAGCATCGATTTTGTCAGCGTTGTCAGTCATTTCCTTGGCAATCGGGGTGAAACGAGTCTTGAGATCCTGATCCTGACTCTGAGCGGCCAATGCCTGAGCCCAGTACAGCGTCAGGTAGAAAGTGCTGCCGCGATTATCCAGTTCATTAACTTTACGAGACGGCAGTTTCTGATTCTCAAGGTACGTACCAATAGCCGTATCAAGAGTCTCAGCAAGCACCTTGGCTTTGTTGTTATTGAAGTTTTTAGCTACCAGTTCCAACGATGGAACCAGCGCACAATATTCGCCTAAAGAATCCCAGCGGGTGTGCCCTTCTTTCAGGAACTGCTGGACATGCTTGGGAGCAGAACCGCCGGCACCTGTTTCAAACAGACCACCACCGGCAAGCAACGGTACGATAGACAGCATCCGTGCACTGGTACCCAGTTCCAGAATCGGGAACAGGTCGGTCAGGTAGTCCCGCAGCACGTTACCGGTTGCTGAAATGGTGTTAAGCCCTTTACGAATCCGCTCCAGTGAGAACTTCATCGCTTCACGGGGAGCCATCACCTTGATCTCGAGACCGGCGGTATCATAGTCGGGAAGATATTTGTTGACCTTGGCAATGATCTGGGCATCGTGACCGCGCTTTTCATCCAGCCAGAACACCACCGGCTCACCCGACTCACGGCACCGCTCAACCGCAAGACGAACCCAGTCTTTGATGGCGATATCTTTAGCCTGGCAGGAGCGATAGACATCCCCCTTTTCTACCTTCTGCTCCATCAAGAGCTGACCGGCTGAGTTGACAACCTGGAAGGTTCCGTTGCTCGGCGCTTCAAAGGTTTTGTCATGGGAGCCGTATTCTTCAGCTTTCTGCGCCATCAGACCAACGTTAGAAACACTGCCCATGGTCGAAGGATCGAACTGACCATTGTCACGAGCATTATCAATGATCTCTGCGTACATGGTGGCATAGCAACGGTCAGGAACCATGGCGATAGTGTCCTGCAACTGATCCTGCAGATTCCACATTTTGCCGCCATCCCGGACAACGTTAGGCATGGAAGCATCAACAATCACGTCGTTGGGCACATGCAGGTTGGTGATATTCTTGCGGGAGTCAACTATGGCGAGCGCCGGGCCGCTTTCGTAGCACTTATTGATGTCGGCTTCAATTTCGGCCTTTTTGTCCGCCGGCAATTTGTTCAGCTTGGCCAGGATATCGCCCATACCATAATTGGGGCTGGCACCGATCTCTTTGAGGGTCGCAGCATGCTTATCAAGGGCATCCTTGAAATACACCGATACACAGTGGCCGAACAAAATCGGATCAGAGATCTTCATCATAGTGGCCTTGAGGTGCAGTGACAACAGCACACCCTTTTCTTTTGCCTCGGCGGCGGTGGCAGCATAGAACTCACGCAGTTTACGCACATTCATAGTAGAACTGTCAAAAACCTCACCGGCCAGCAACTTGACTTCTTTAAGGACCTTGCTATGGCCACCCTCATCCACAAACTGGATCTTGACGGTATCAGCGGCATCCATCGTCACGGATTTTTCTGACGCATAGAAATCGCCGCTATCCATGAAAGCGACACGGCATTTTGATTCGCCGGGAGCCGGCCAGGGCTGCATCATCTTGTGGGGATTTTTCTGGGCAAACTTTTTAACCGACGCTGCAGCACGACGATCCGAGTTGCCCTCGCGCAACACCGGATTTACCGCGGAACCGAGCACCTTGGAAAAACGCTCCTGCAGCTTGCGGTCCTCGTCGTTTTTCGCTTCTTCCGGATAACTGGGAATATCATAACCCTGTTGCTGAAGTTCCTTGATGCAGGCCTGCAGCTGGGGAACCGAGGCACTGATATTCGGCAGTTTGATCACGTTGGCTTCAGGGGACTTGACCAACTGACCCAACTCTGCCAGATGGTCAGCGACCCGTTGTGCTTCGGTCAGGCGCTCCGGGAAGAGTGTCAGCACACGACCGGGCAGGGAAATATCACGGGTTTCTACCTCAATGTCGCAGCCTTTGGTAAAGGCTCGAACAACGGGCAAAAAGGCATAGGTGGCCAAAGCCGGTGCTTCATCAATTTCAGACCAGATAATCTTTGCTGCCATTCGTCTCTCTCCTTGATTAATGTAGTGTCAAAATAATGCAGTCCATAACAAGGTTACAAACTGAGAATCCCGCATGGGAAAGCGTTGTATACAGTATACAAGTGAGAGGGGCATGTCAAGAGGCTTCACGGTCAACCGGCGATTAAAACTCTCCATAAAAAGACAGCTTATCTTCATTGCCGGGGGTCGCGACCTTCTGCCGTGAAGCGGCGAAGAAACACCAACCAAAGCGACAACAAAATTCCTTTGCTGCGTCCAATAAAATCAGAACAGATTCAACTCCTGGGCCTCCTGGCGCGCGGCCTCAATCTCTTCAATATTTTTGTCACGGGGGATATCCAGCAGCTGGCCGGGCGCAATCTCCCTGGGTGTTTTGATCTGATCACGGTTGGCACGGTAAATCAACGGCCACAGCAACCCATCGCCATAGACTTCAGGCAAACCGGCAATCTCGGCCAGGTTCTGCCCAGCCCTGACTTCATAACGCTCTACCTTGGCGGTCGTGACCGGTGGAGGCGGGGGCGGTGGTGGGGTTTTTGCCACACTGGCGGCACTTGCTGCGCGCGCCGCTGCCTGTTGGGCTTCCAGTTGGCGACGCCGTTCCAGCTCTTGTTGACGTTGGGCTGCTTCCTGTTCGGCCAGTTCGCGCTGACGTAGTTCTTCCTGTCGGCGGGCCTTTTCTATGCGCTGACGTTCCAACTCAGCCAACCGCGCAACAGCAATTTCCGCTTCGATACGAGCAGCTTCAGCGTAACGCTGCGCCAGACTGATGGTCCGCGCTGCTGCACGATATTTCTGCCTCTCCATCTGCTCTTCGGCTGCGTCCAGGGCAGCCCGTGCCAGCTGGTATTCACCCGGGGACCAGTCAGCGGCGCCGACTTCAGCAGCATGGCGAACCAGATTACGTGCGGTTTCCAACTCTGCAACCGGCGGTTTTGCACAACCCGCCAGGACAGCGACACAAACACCTATGATAAATAAAAATCTGATCTTCATTTAAAATCTTTTTTTAGAGTCATTACTCCTGCTTTTTCCGCAACCGGATACCCAATTCCTGCAACTGCTTTTCGTCCACGGCATTTGGCGCATCCGACAGCATACAGGTTGCTTTCTGGGTTTTCGGGAAGGCGATCACGTCGCGGATCGAATCGGCTGCGGTAAGGATCATCATCAGCCGATCGAGACCAAAAGCAATACCACCATGGGGTGGTGCTCCATAGCTTAAGGCATCAAGCAGGAAACCGAACTTCAATTGTGCCTCCTCTTCGCCAATACCCAGAAGCTCGAACAGGCGCGACTGCACGGACGGGTCATGGATCCGGACGCTGCCGCCGCCGACCTCCGACCCGTTGAGAACCAGATCGTAGGCCTGGGCACGCGCCTTGCCCGGATCACTGTCAAGAAGCGGGATATCTTCCTCCAGCGGCGAGGTAAAGGGGTGATGGACGGCAACATGGCGCTTGGCTTCGGCATCCCACTCAAGCAGCGGAAAGTCAGTCACCCAGACAAAGCGATAGTCATCCTTACTTGCCAGCCCCAGACGCTGACCAAGATGCCCCCTCAGACGCCCCAGCGCCTCATTGGTAATCCCCGCCGTATCGGCAACAAACAGCAACAGGTCACCAACCTCACTAGACAATTCCTGATTGAGACGGATCAACTCCGCAGCGGTAAAAAATTTGGCAATGGGAGACTGCCACCCTTCTTCAGTGACCTTGACCCAGGCTAGCCCTTTGGCACCGTAAATCTTGACAAAATCGGTAAAACCATCCAGGTCCTTGCGGGAGAAATCCGCACCACCCTTGACGTTGATAGCCTTAACCAGCCCTCCGGCTGCCGCCACCTCAGCAAACACCTTGAACTGCGAATCAGCCACCAATGCAGTCAGGTCTACCAGTTCAAGGGCAAAGCGCAGATCGGGGTTGTCAACACCAAAGCGCCGCAAGGCCTCTGCATAGGTCAGGCGCTCCATGGGCAATTGAACCTCGAGGCCGATAGCCTCTTTAAAAATGGCGGCGATCAACCCCTCCATGGTAGCAATAACATCATCACGATTGACAAAGCTCATTTCACAGTCAATCTGGGTGAACTCCGGTTGACGATCGGCGCGCAGATCCTCGTCGCGGAAACATTTGACGATCTGAAAATAGCGATCAAAACCGGACACCATGAGCAGCTGCTTGAATAATTGGGGGGACTGCGGCAGAGCATAAAAATTGCCGACATTGACGCGGCTCGGAACCAGATAGTCGCGTGCTCCTTCCGGTGTGCTCTTGGTCAGAACCGGGGTTTCAACCTCAATAAAACCTTGACCGTCAAGATAGGTCCTAACCGTTCTGGCAACCAGATGACGCATCATCAGATTGCGCTGCAGCGCTGGACGCCGCAGGTCAAGATAGCGATACTTCAAACGGATATTTTCTGCTACCTCGGTGTATTCATCAATCATGAAGGGGGGGGTCTCAGAACGGTTAAGGATCCGTAACTCGGTTACCTCAATTTCAACCTCACCGGTTTTCATGCGCGGGTTGACGGTTCCTTGCGGGCGTGCCGAAACTCTTCCCCGGGCAGCGATCACATATTCAGTGCGCACCTGTTCTGCCTTCCGGTGCGAGGTGACATCGCGGTCCGGATCGAGAGCCAACTGAACGATCCCCTCTCGATCGCGCAGATCGATAAAAATCAGACCGCCATGATCACGGCGCCTCTGTACCCACCCCATGACACAAATTTCCTGACCGATCAGTACTGCCGTCGGTTCACCACATCGATGTGTCCGTTTCCAGTTTCCCAGCTTATCGTTTTGCACGGTGCCTCCAAATGCGCCAGCAGACGCCCAAATAGTGATTGTTAAACGGTTTATTATATGGATCGCAGCAAGTGTCGGTCAAGTAATAGCAAATAGCTGCAAAAAGATTTTTACGTCAGCATTTCCACCAGTGCATCAAGGCGCACGCTTGACTGTGTGCCGTCTGCCATTTTTTTGAGCTGAGCCTGGCCACTGCGCAATTCCTCATCACCAATAATCAAGGTATGTATTGCACCGGATTTGTCGGCACGGCGCATCTGTGCTTTTAAGCTTTTGCCGTGGAAATCCATTTCAGCTCGCACTCCCTGCATCTGCAACTGCGACATCAGAACAAATGCCTGTTCGGCCGCGGCGTCCCCAAGGGCGGCAATAAACAAATCCGGCACAGCCAAACTGCCGGCATCTTGGTCCAGCATGAGCACCAGGCGTTCCAGACCAATGGCAAAACCGATTCCTGGCAGGGGCGGCCCACCGAGACTTTCGATCAGGCCGTCATAGCGGCCACCTGCCGCCACAGCGTTTTGTGACCCTAACTGATCGGTCACCAGTTCAAAGGTGGTGCGCACATAATAATCAAGACCGCGTACCATGCGCGCGTTCACACTATATGGCACCTTGAGCAGGTCAAGATAGCGCCGCACCTGAGTGAAGTGCTGATCGCAAGCGCCGCACAGATGATCGATCATCGCCGGGGCGTCGACCGTAGCAGTCCGGCAGGCTTCGACCTTGCAATCAAGGACTCGCAGGGGGTTGGTCTGATAACGCCGTTGGCATTCGCTGCAAAGCGGCTCCAGGCGCTGCTCAAGATATTGGATCAGTTGCCGGCGATAAT
Source organism: Desulfuromonadales bacterium (assembly GCA_019429255.1). Classification (GTDB taxonomy): domain Bacteria; phylum Desulfobacterota; class Desulfuromonadia; order Desulfuromonadales; family Geopsychrobacteraceae; genus Pelovirga. Next base: position 46,062 of record JAHYIY010000009.1, read on the forward strand.
CGGGGCGGCAGACCGGGCAGCCGAGGGAATTAATTTCGAGGGAGACCGCATTAATACCGATTCGGTTGAAAAAATGATGGAGCATCAGCAGCACCTGGGCGTCAATCTTGGGATCTTCGACCCCGATCGCCTCGGCACCAATCTGATGAAATTGGCGGTAACGCCCTTTTTGCGGGCGTTCATAACGAAACATGGGGCCGATATAGCAGAGCTTGGAAACCGTATCCTGAGCGACCAAACGATTCTGAATAATTGAGCGCATGACTGGGGCTGTCCCTTCCGGGCGCAAGGTCATGGAGTTCCCGCTCTTATCGGCGAAAGTATACATTTCTTTTTCGACGATGTCGGTGGATTCACCAATGGAACGACAGAAGAGCTCAGTTTTTTCAAGGACCGGCGTTCTAATCTCAGTAAATCCATAGGTGCTAAAAATTTCGCGCGCGCTTTGTTCGAGAAACTGCCAGACGCCGACCACGTCCGGCAAGACATCGTTCATTCCCTTGATTCCTGAAATACTCACCATTCTATCCTTTCAAGCTCACGTTTGCGATCGCAATGAAGAGTGCTGACTCTCCTCTGTCTCATCAGAAACCAGAAGGGAAAAAACTATCTGCTGATGGAAAATGAAGAGAGTCCGCCGATGTTATAAAGCAAAGGTGGGGGAACAGCAAGATTTAGCTTGGCGGAACGATTAAAATTGATGGCGGCGCAAAAACTCACCAACGGCTGGGGTACCGCCATCGTCCACTGCTTCGACGTACGTAAGTACTCCTCATTGTTCAACAATGGCGCGCCTTACAGGTGGCGCTTTGAGCTTAGCCGTCCAACCTGATGCTTTTTGCGCAAGCATCAAAGTTAGAAACTAGCGCGGACCGTTGATTTCGCCGGCGCTGCAAATACTGTTACGCGACGACTTACCGATGTACATCGCCTGGTCAGCAAGATCGAGAAGGCGCTCCTGAGTGGTCGCATCATCGGGAAAGGTCGAAATGCCGATAGAGACCGTTACCTGTGATGGTGTGTTGTCGTTTTTCAGAAAAATATGTTTGGCAATCAGCCCGCGAATACGCTCGGCAACAACACGCGCCGCGCGCAGATCCGTTTCAACCAGCAGAGCAGCAAACTCATCGCCACCGAAACGGAACAGGGTATCAACATCGCGCACGCACCCTCGCATCAGACGTCCAACCTCCTGCAGAGCTGCGCTGCCGGCCAGGTGTCCGTGCTGATCGTTGATTTCTTTGAAGCGATCAAGATCCATAAACAACAGAGAAAACTTCAGCCCATAACGCTGCGAGCGCATCATCTCCTGATTGAGAGCAATCTGCAGATAACGATGATTGTAGAGACCGGTCAGATCGTCTGAGTACATAAGCTGCTGGGCATTGCGATAACGCGAGGCATTGGCAAAACCCAGAGCAATCTGATCACACAGATAACGCAAATCTGCCAGAGAAAAATCGGTATCATGACAAACAGCATCACTGATCAGAAGGCCACCCTTTAGCACATCACCGTCGCGTAACGGCAGCATCCAGATCTGCTCCCGGGTTTTGTTGAGACTGTGCAACCTCTGCGCACACTGCGTTGACGGCTGAACCACGCCACCGGCCTGGTAAAATTCCGGCAGCAGTAGCTCAATCAACTGTTCCGCATGGTCGGCGTGAATTTTTTTCAGCCCGGTCAGGTAGGTTGCCTCGTCTTCGGCCAGGGTAAATGAAAAACCCGAATCGGATCCCAACTCGCGCATTAAGGCTTCGAGGGATTGTGGAACTAGGCATTCCAGATCGATGAGGGATGAAAGGGTTTGACCGGCTTGAAACAGGGTGATCTGACGTTTAAGGTGGGCATTTTCAGCAAGCAGTCGCCGCTGTTCCAGGCAGGTTGCAATCAAATGCTTGAGTTCTTCCGGATTGAAGGGTTTCACGAGATAATCGCGGGCACCGTTCTTAAGAGATTCGATAGCCGAATCGAGGCTGGCACAACCGGTCACCATGACCACGTCGGGCGGCGACGGCATGCCTTTAGCAAAACGCAGAACGTCGATACCGCTGCGGCCGGGCATCACTATATCGCTTAAGACCAGATCAAAGGGTTCTGACTCCAGCAATCTGACCGCTTCGTCGCCATTGGTACAGACCACCACAGAATAGCCGGCATCTTCGAGTAGATCACGGTAGAGATGACGAAAGAAAAGCTCATCATCAACAACCAGTATTTTAGCTTGTTGGACCATCATAACCCCTTAGCAATATTGCCATTTAAGTACCAGCCTTTAGCTCGCAAAGTCAACGGAAAAGCCCATTCTGCCACTTTTGCAGGTGCCAACCGTCAGCACGTAACTGAGCACGCACCGTTCCATCACGATCGGTTCGATAAACCACGACATTCTGTTCATCCAGATGATCCAGAAGGGCCCGTGCCGGCAAGCGATAGATGTTCTGATAACCGACCGACACCAACCCCACCTCGGGACGCAGCAAACGTACCAGTTGCTCTGTTTCCGACTTGCCACTACCGTGATGGGGCAGCTTGAGCAATGTTATCGGTGACCGAATTCCGGCACCGATCAAGTGTTGCACTCCTCGCGCTTCCAGATCACCTGCCAGCAATAAACCCTGTTCATCGGCGGTTTGATCACCGTAGCGCAGAGCGAGGACAAGAGAAGCGTCATTCGCATTAGCGGCAGCAGCACTGCCATTGTATAGCGACAAATCGCCGGACCGCCAGTCGCCAAAAAGACTCCACCCCTGCTCTACCACCCGCACCGGAATATTACGACCGCGAGTCACAGCGACAATGGCCGGATGATAGTTGGCAAGAGGTTCGCCCAGCACCAATTCAGCGACGGGGTAGTGGCTGAGGACATACACCAACCCCTTCCAGTGATCGGCATGGTTGTGAGTCAAAACAATCCGGTCAAAATGCCTGACACCCAGTTCTCCAAAGGCCGGTGCCAGCAAGCGTTGGCCAACATCAAAGCGATCACCATAGAGCCCGCCACCGTCAATCAGGATATTCTGCCCGTTGTTGTTCTGTAACAATAATGACTCCCCCTGCCCGACGCTGAACATGGTCAAGGTTACCGGCGCGCGCGACACGACAGGCAACTGCCACAGGAGCAACACCAGCAGAGCACAACCGACAGTCATTTTAAACCATGACCGGCCCGCTAGCCGCGGCCACAGCAGCACCGGCAATACCAGCAAGGCAAGCGCAAGATACTGGCTACGCGACCAGTACAGGTACATGCCGGCCAGCACTGGAATATCAGTCAGCCATAAGGAGAAAAGATAGAGCTGCTCAAGAAAAAACCCGCAGCAACGAAACATCAGAGCAGCCGCTGGTGGCCACCAGGGGAACAAAAGCAGACCGATAAACCCGATCGGCAGGGCAACCAGGGTAACAAACGGCACGCAAATCAGGTTTGCCGGCAGGGCGGCCGGAGCGAGCAGATGAAAATTAAACAGTACGAGAGGCAAGGTAGCGAGTGTCGCCGCGCAACTGACCAGAAAAATCTGCAGCAGATAGCGCAATACCCGGTAGGGCAATGCCGAGATGTGCCGATGCTGCCACAGTGGTCGCCACAGCAGAATGCCGGCCGCACCACTGAACGACAGTTGCCAGCCGGCCGACCACAACAGCAGCGGATTACAGAGTAAAAAGATCAAGGCAACAGCGGCCAGCAGGTGCAGTGGATTAACCGGATAACGCAACAGCAATAGCATTGCCCCAGTGCCGGCCAGGACAAAGGCGCGCCGGGTTGACACGGCATCCCCGGTTAACAGTAGATATAAAAACAACAATGGCAATAGCACCAGCGGCAGCACCCGTTGTGGCGGCTGCCACAGGAGCAATCGTGTTGAGCGCCGATAGATCAACAGCAGTAACCGATAGCCAAACATCCCCAACAAACCAAGATGCAATCCGGAAATGGCAAACAGATGACTGATACCGGCACTGGCCAGGATATTGCGCGTCTCCTGTGATAATTGCCGCCCCTCACCCAACACCAGCGCGCGCACCAGTACCGCTCTTTTTTCCGGCACATGGGTCACAATAAAGGCGGCAATCTGGTTTCGCCACTGAACTATCTGCCGTTGCAGACCGCCCTTACCTGTAGCAAGCAACTCGATCTGATCCATGTCCTTCACCCAGCTGGTCATTTCAATTTTCTGGCTGGCGACATAACGCGGCCAGTGAAATTCACCCGGGGTACCGAACAAGCGTGGCTGTCGTAGCCTGCCGTTGAAGCTGATGCGATCTTGCGGCAGCAGGTCATTAGCTCCCGCTTCGACACTTAAACGCAACCACAGGGGGCGCGCCAGATTCAGCATCACCCCCTTATCCCATACCTCATCAACGAGCATATCAACCCGGCTACGACCCTCTGCCAATTGCCGTACATCGGTTATCACACCAACGGCCGTGGTTCGGCGGGACAACTGATCAATCCGCGTGACATCGTCAGCAAACTGTAACAAGGTGGGGTAACGAAGATTAAAAGACAGGGACAGAGCAAGGCAGAAAAAAAGCAGGGAGAATCGCGAGTAGCGGGGAAAACAGCGGCAACAAAGAGTCAGACAGAGACAGAGCAGGATAGCGATCCAGCCAGTTGTCGCCCCAACCGAAACAAAGCTGGCGGCGGCCAGACCAGCAATGGCCGCCGCCAACAAGCAAAATAATAACGGCAAGTCCCCCTCCCCCCCGTTAGCTTTGCGCTAAACCCGACGGGCCTCCAGAAGGAAACCCCGGCCAAGCAATTATGCTGATGTCTTCGCTGTACGCCCCTTTTGTGCAGGAGCGTCTATTCCCCCTTCGTGGCTACGCAGCGTTTTCTCTGCCAGAGCGACATCTTCCTTGCAACCGATGAAGACCGGTGCGCGCTCGTGGATATGGCTCGGCACCAGATCAAGGATCGGTTGGTGGCCGTCGGAAGCCGCTCCGCCGGCCTGCTCAATCAGATACGCCATCGGACTGAGTTCGAACAGCAGGCGCAGCTTGCCGCGCGGCAGGTCCTTAAGATGGGGGTAGAGAAAAATGCCCTCCCCTTTGAGCAGAACCTGATTGATATCCGGCACAAAACCGCCACTGTAGCGCAACTTTACACCACGCTTCTCCAGGGCGGAAACATAAGCCTCGACCCCTGGGGTGTACTGATTACGCAAACCACCGGGAGAATAGAGCTTGCCTTCAGGCTTTAAGGTGATGTTCTCGCGCAACAGGGTGTACTCCATCAGACTGTTCATTCCGAATTCATAGACGCCATCACCAACGCTGTAAACCAGGGTCGTGCGCGGACCATAGAGGATATACATTGCTGCCACCTGTTCGCGACCGGGGCGCATTAGATCGTAGCCGGGAAAAATGGCAACAATGGTCCCTACCGCCAGGTTGACGTCAACCAACGAAGAACCATCCAGCGGGTCAAAGGCAACCGAATATTTACCCTCCCAGTCCGGGGAAACGGGGATGATCTGATCCATTTCCTCCGACATCATGTTAGCGACTACCCCGGAATGATCAAGACGTTTGCGCAGGATCCGATCCGCCAGAACGTCCAGAGCCAGCTGCTTCTCACCATAGAGATTGGAAGTACCGGCAACACCAAGATCACCGGTTCGAATGGAATGGATAATGTATTTGGATGCTTCGGCAATCTCACAAATAAGATGGATCAGGTTCTCCTCAACACCAGTTTCGCGCAAATGGCGGCGCAGATCGATCTGAAACTTGGTTTTTCCCGGTTCACTCATGAGATATGCTCCCTTTATCCTTGATGGTATCAATCGACGTGAAAAGTCAGCTTTAAGATCTCGGCTCGAACTGTCACTTTAGCCCACTACAAGATTTCCAGCAACCGTTGACTGACGTTAATAACACAAAAACGCCAGCCATCACTCCGACGTGACCGTTATTGCCGCAGCCTGTTCCTCATCGAGTAGGCGGCAGACCGTCAACCCCTCCTCGAGGGTCGGATACAGCAGCTCGATGCCAAGCTTTCCCAGCATCTTGCGATTGGTCATACGCCGCGATTCTTGCAGAAACGACAACGTCAGGGGATTCATGATCTGTTGCGCTTCGTCCCAGCTTAACTGCTGTGGTCGCGGAAGATTATACAGATCAGCGACCGCAGTAAAATATTCACTCATACTACTGTGCTGACCATCGCAGACATTAAAAATGTCCCCCGCCTCGCCACGCTCCATAGCGACCAGGCAGATACGCACCAGATCGAGGCTGTGAATGCGATTGGTAACCGGTGAGTCCTCCGGGCGCAACACCTGATGCCCTTTATGCAGTTGTGCCAATGGCAGGCGACCAGGACCATAGATGCCGGTCACGCGCAGAATGATCAGGTCAAAACCCAACTCTCCGGCTTTGTCACGCAACTGGTTTTCGGCACTGACGCGGCGTTTGGCGCGGCTGGTCTGCGGGTTGACCGGCGTTTCCTCGGTGACCAGCTCAGCGCCGCAGTCACCATAAACGCCACTGGTACTCACATAGACAATCCGCTGCGGGCAGTTATCGGAACTCAGCATGCGACAGAAGTTTGCCATGCGCGCATCGCTGGTTCCGCCTCCTTGCGGTGGCATAAAATAAAAGACCCGGTGGCAATGGACTGCCAGGACCGGCAGGTCCTCCCGATAATCGAAATTGGCAACGACCGGCACAACTCCTGTTTCTGCGAGTTGAGCTACCCCATCGGCCTTATGGGCCGTCGCCTGCACCCTGTGTCCCTGACCAAGCAACTCTCCGGCAACCCGTTTACCGATATCACCACACCCAATAATTGTATAATCCATCAGCTTTCATTACTCCCGTCTCAGGCCAGACTTTTATTGACGATTTCGTATAAATCACGTGACAGGTTTCCCTGCTGCAAAGCCACCAACTCTTCGCGCAGCAGCGCACGCCGCTTCGGCTCCAGGCGTTGCCAACGCGTCAGGGGGGTTGCCATACGCGCCGCCACCTGTGGATTACGCTTGTCCAGACGCCTGATCTGCTCGGTGAGCAAGCGGTAACCAGTGCCGTCGCTGCGGTGAAAAACCGCCAGATTCTGGGCAAAGGCACCAAGCAGTGCACGCACACGATTAGGGTTGTTCAGGGTAAAATCGGGGTGCAGCAGCAAACGCTCTATGTCAAAAAAAGTGTTTTCGTGACGCCTCGACGCCAGAACAGAAAACCACTTATCGAGCAACAATGGATAGTGTTTCCACTGCCGATAGAAGTCCTCCTTGACCTGATCACGCAGCGGATTATCGTTATCTACCAGGGCAGTAAAGGCTGCCAGCCGATCGGTCATGTTATCGGCCTGCTGATATTGCCGCAAACAACGATCAAGTTGCGCCTGCTGTGGCTCCAGCATCAGCAGCGCCAGACAGCCATGGGCAAGACGGCGGCGACCAACCGCAACCGGACTAAGGGAATAGTCTCCCGTGCTGGTATAGCTGGCATAACGCCGTGCCAGTTGGTCACGATGGGCAGCCAGTAACTGGCGGAGGGCCTGTTCACGCACCACCCTGATCAACTGCGGATCAACCTCTGTCAACTGATCCGCCAGATACTGTTCACTGGGCAATTGCAGCATGCGCGCCAGCAGGCTTTCATCAGCCGTGTTATCCGCCAAAGCAACGCCCCAGGCATCAACAAACACCTTGCTCAGCCCGCTAGACACCTCGGTTTGTTGTTTCTGACGGTAGAGCTGCAGCAGTTCGGTAACGGCCAGCTGCTGACCGGCTTCCCAGCGATTGAAGGAATCGCGGTCATACGCCATGCGAAAAGCCAGATCTTCTGCCCGATCTTGCATTTTCAATCGTACCGGCGCGGAAAAGCCTCGCAGCACCGACAGTACCGGTTGTTCCTGAACGCCAACAAAAGTGAATTGCTCGCGCGCCTGTTTCAGCACGAGAACTCGACTACCGGCAGCGGGGGATTCATCCGTGACCAACTGCAGCGGCAGATCCGTGCCGGTGCTGCCGAGCAAGCCGACAACCAGCGGCAGATGAAACGGCTCCTTTTCGGGCTGCCCGGGGGTCGGCGGACAGTTTTGCTGACAGTCGAGGGTGAAGGTTTGAGCGTCAGGGTCATAGCGGCCGGCAATCTGCACTTCAGGGGTGCCGGCCTGGGTATACCAGCGCCGGAACTGGGTCAGGTCAACCTGACCGGCTTCCTCCAGGGCCGCGACAAAATCTTCACAGGTCGCCGCCTGCCCGTCATGGCGGGCCAGATACAGGCGTACACCTTCGATGAACTTTTCGCGCCCGAGCAAAGTCTCGATCATACGGATGACTTCAGCGCCCTTGTTGTAGATGGTTGTGGTGTAGAAGTTGTTGATCTCAACGTAAGACTCCGGCCGCACCGGATGGGCCATCGGTCCGGCGTCTTCGGGGAACTGAAACTGGCGCAGCAAGGCGACATCATCGATTCGCTTGACTGCGGCAGACTGCATATCAGCAGAAAACTGCTGATCACGCAGCACCGTCAACCCCTCCTTTAAGCTCAGCTGGAACCAGTCACGGCAGGTGACCCGGTTACCGGTCCAGTTGTGGAAATATTCATGGGCGATAACCGCTTCAATTCCCAGATAATCGCTATCGGTTGCTATTTCCGGTCGGGCAAGCACGTATTTTGAGTTAAATACATTAAGCCCCTTGTTCTCCATCGCGCCCATATTGAAATCATCGACGGCAACGATCATGTAGCGATCGAGATCGTACTCGAGCCCATAGACATCCTCTTCCCACTTCATCGATTTTTTCAGCGACTCCATAGCAAAGTCACAGTCGTTGCGGTTACGCTCCTCCACATAAATCTGCAACAGCACCTGCCGCCCGGACAGGGTGGTGTAATAATCTTCGAGACAAACCAGATTACCGGCCACCAGGGCGAACAGATAGCTCGGCTTGGGAAACGGGTCTTCCCAACGTGCAAAGTGGCGACCGTTATCCAGCACCCCCTGGTCCAACAGATTGCCGTTACTCAGCAACACCGGACAGTCGGTCCGCTCCCCTTCGATCCGTACCCGGAAAGGTGCCAGGACATCGGGGCGATCGGGATAATAAGTGATCTTGCGAAAACCTTCGGCCTCACACTGGGTACAGAAAATATCGTTGGATTGATAAAGTCCCTCCAGCGCCGTGTTGTTGAGCGGATCAATACGGGTGACAACTTCCAGAACGAACCGTGCAGGCGGGGCAACAATCGTCAGACTGACGTCATCACACCGATAGTCGACCGGGGACAGGGGAATACCATCCACCTTGACTCCCAGCAAGTGCAGATTTTCGCCGTCCAGCACCAGCGGTTCGATGACCCCGTTGCGATCAGGGTTCAGTTGCAGTTTAAGGATCGAGGTGACCTGGGTCGCTGTCGGGTTCAGATAAAAATCGAGGTCAACCTGCTCAACCAGATAGGCTGGAGAACGATAATCCTGCAGATAGTTAGTTAGCGGCGATTGCGTTGACATAAAACTCCAAAGTTAAAATGCACGTTGTAAAGATGATGGAACAATCAAGTTAATCGATATAGTCGCAATACAGCAGACTCGGTTGAATTCCCCGGTTATCCTGATATTTACCGCTGCTGTAGGGATCACTTTCCCCCTGCAGGGCGTGGTAATATATCTGGCATATCTCTACTCCGGCATAAATTCGGATTGGCTGCACGCTGAACATTTCCAGGGTCCAGAAGCCGCGAAAGCCAACATCCCCAAACCCTGCCGTCACGTGAACGAACAACCCCAGGCGCCCCACTGATGAGCGCCCCTCCAGCATCGGCACCAGATTGAGGGTCTCAGTATATTCCACTGTCCGACCAAGATACAGCCGGTTCGGCTCCAGCACAAAACCTTCCGGCGGAATGGTGAGGGTGGTCCAGGGATTGTTCTTTTTCATATCGAGCTGCTTCTCCGTGTAAATCAGCAACTCGTCATGCAATGCCAGATTATAACTGTTGGGGTTAAGACGCGATTTATCGTAGGGTTGGATAACAATATCCTGACCCATGCGAGCGTCGATTTCCCGGCCGGAGAGTATCATCTGTCTATTCCTTTCTTTTGATCCTCTTTAGCGAAAAACGCTAGTAACTATTCAGCACTATCCTTGTGCAGGATCGGGGCTCCGGTGGCAGGGGTGTTTGTCGCCATGGACGGCGACAACAAGCGGTCATGGATGACCCAACGGGAAACAATCGCGTCCCTTGACATAGGATCCGAAGATCCGGTGCTGAACAGTTACAAACGCTAAAAGAACAGCCTGTGTCGATCTTTAGACCAGACAACCCTGTTCACCGCCTCAGCGATATGTTATCTAGCGGACAGAAACTTGCCGGTTGATTTCCAGGGCTGCCGGATGGAGAATATCTATCCTTCAGCGCGAATAGTGCCACAGCGCCAGCAGGCGCCGAAGTGCCCTTCGAGGGCCTCCCGACATTGCGGACAGGTCCATGACGGTGCAACGGCGTCTTTTTTAAACCAGGCGTCAACAAACATTTTCGCCCGGGGCCAGGCTTCATTATCTATAACCCAGAGTTCCGGACAACACTCAACAAAAGGAATCTCACCGACGGCGGCGGTCAACTGAACATTGCGCAAAACGCAGTTTATCCCCTCGCGAGCGAGAATATCCCGCAGCAGCTCGGCCTGGTATCCTTCATAAAAGTTGAAGACATGAAGTTTTTTCATAGGCCGTAAGTATAACCACACCGGCACGCATAAAGAAACAGGCCTGACACAATTGAGGCCAACAACAATGGCACTGATCAACGGAGGCGACGATGATCGACCTGTCCACTAACTATATGGGGCTCTCCCTGAAAAATCCACTGGTTGTCGCCAGTTGCTGTCTTACCGGCACCCTCGACGGGGTGCGTCAATGTGCCGAGGCCGGTGCCGGTGCCGTGGTTTTGCGCTCCCTGTTCGAGGAGCAGATCAAGGGAGAAATTTCGTCCTTAAGCCTTCACGCTGAAGAATACTCAGGCTACGGCGAAGCCTTCCAGTATTTGCAGAGTTACGGGACTGCATTCGGCCCCTCGCAGTACCTCAAGCTGGTCAGGGAAGCCAAAAAGGCGGTGACCATCCCCATTATTGCCAGCCTCAATTGCGTCAGTGCTGATTCGTGGGCCGGCTACGCCCATCAGCTCCAGGAAGCCGGAGCCGATGCCATCGAACTCAATATCAGCATTCTGCCAACCGATTCGTCACCTCCCTGTGATCACATTGTCGCTGATTATCTAGGCATTCTGCGTGAAGTCAAACACCAGGCAAACATTCCAGTGGCGCTGAAAATCGGTCCTTACTTCACCTCTTTTGCCCATGTTGCCAAACGCCTGACCAGCAACCAGGCCGAAGCACCGGCCTACAGCGTTGGCTGGATGGGGAAGGATCGTCAACCCGGCAAGGTTATCCATAGAGGAGCCGATGCCCTGGTTCTTTTCAATCGCTTTTACCGTTTTGATATCGATATTGACAAGCAACAACTGACCCACGGTTCGCCCTACAGTTCCCCCCATGATATGGCCGATACATTGCGCTGGATTTCCCTGCTCTACGGCACCGTCAACTGTGATTTTGGTGCCACGACAGGTATCCACGATAGCGCCGGGGTCATCAAAGCGCTGCTCGCCGGCGCCAGCGTCACGCAGCTCTGCTCGACCCTTTACCTGCACGGGTTAGGTCAGCTGGGCGTAATCGAAAAAGAGCTACGGCAGTGGATGGAAAACAATGGCTATAGGTCGCTAGCAGGATTTCGCGGACAGCTGAGCCGCCATACCAGCCACACCCCCAAAGATTATGAACGGCTGCAATACATGAAGATGTTTATTGAACGGGATGGCCAATCGGCCGACCTGCGCAGCGAATAACACCATAGCTAAAAGGAAGCAACCACCATGCAGGACATGATACGCAAAATCCTTACTTCGCGGGTCTACGAGGCGGCTATCGAAACCCCTCTCGAAGATGCGACAGAACTCTCGCTGCAACTGAATAACCGGATACTGATTAAAAGAGAAGATCTGCAGCCGGTTTTTTCGTTTAAAATTCGTGGTGCTTACAACAAGATTGCCCACCTTTACGAAACCGAACAGATCAGCGGCGTTATCTGTGCCTCGGCCGGCAATCATGCTCAAGGGGTGGCCTTTTCCGCCAAAAAACTCGGCATTAAGGCGTTGATCGTAATGCCGGTAACCACCCCGAAAATAAAAATTGACGCGGTCAAAAGGCTCGGTGCCGAGGTTGTTCTCCATGGCGACAACTACTCCGAAGCCGCGGACCATTGCGATCTGCTGCAGAAGCAGCGTGACCTGACCTTTATCCACCCTTTTGATGATGAACTGATTATTGCCGGGCAGGGAACCGTAGCGGATGAAATCCTGCGTCAGAGCGCCGGCAAGCTCGACGCGATTTTTGTGCCGGTGGGCGGTGGCGGCCTGATTGCCGGCATTGCTACCTATTTCAAGGCGCTGGCACCGCAGGTCCGGATTATTGGTGTCGAACCCCTCGACAGTGACGCCATGTTCCAGTCTCTGGCCGCCGACAGACGTGTCACCCTGGAGACTGTCGGCATTTTTGCCGATGGCGTGGCGGTGCGCCAGGTCGGCAAAAAAACCTTCGACCTGTGCCGTAAACATGTCGATGATATTATTCGCGTCTCAACCGATGAGATCTGCAGTGCTATCAAGAGTGTCTACCAGGCCAGTCGCTCCATCGTTGAACCTGCCGGCGCCCTGGCAATGGCCGGTCTTAAACAGTATGTCAAGTACCAGGGGATCACCGGACAAACCCTGGTTGCCATTAACTCCGGTGCCAACATGAACTTTGAGCGCCTGCGCTATGTCTCGGAGCGCACCCAGATCGGTGAAGGACTGGAATCTCTGTTTGCCGTCACCATTCCGGAAGAACCTGGAGCATTACGCCACTTCTGTAGTGACCTGCTGGTCGGGATCAGCATCACCGAGTTCAGCTATCGCCTTGCTGATCGCGAACAAGCCCATTTGTTCCTTGGCGTTGCCGTTGGGGGGGAGCAAGCGCGTCAAGCCTTTTGTACCCAACTCACTCAAAGCGGTTACCCGACTATCGATTTGACCGCCAATGAATTGGCTAAAACTCATTTGCGTTACATGGTTGGCGGGCGCTCGTCAACCGCCACCAGCGAGCGCCTGTTCCGCTTCTGGTTCCCGGAACGCGCCGGTGCCCTGACCCGCTTTCTGGCCGATATGGGAACCAACTGGAATATTTCCCTGTTTCACTACCGCAACCAGGGGGGAGAATTTGGCCGCGTGCTGATCGGTCTGGAATTGCCGCACGGGGATGAAAGCAAACTGATGCAGTTTCTTGACCGTATCGGCTACCGCTATCTGGAGCAGACAGATGATCCAGCCTACAGGCTGTTTCTTTGACAGCCGTCAGCCTGCGGCAATGAAACTGGCGATCCATTCACCTGGAGTTGACGGTAGACAACTGATTCTTCGTCTCTGTTACGATTATCCCACCCTTGCTGCGCAGACATCAAACGGCTTAACGGTTCTTTCCATTGGAAGCTCAGATTATTGAAGCTACTGTGCCGCGCTTCTTATGCTTGACCCGGTACATCTTCTGATCTGCCCGATTGAGCACATCCTGGGGAACATCACCGGGAAAAAGCCTGACCGCGCCAATACTGCAACCGACGCTAATGACCTGATCCTTGATGGTCATCGGCAGGGTTATCTGCTCTTCAACCCGCTTCGCAACCATGTCTGGATCGAGGATGTGGCTAGTACTCTTCATCAGTAACAGAGCAAACTCATCACCACCCAGGCGAGCGGCTATGTCTCCTTCACGCAACAGATGGCGGATCCGTCCGGCTACGACCTGCAGCACCAGATCTCCCGCTTCGTGCCCCATCCGGTCATTGATCGGTTTGAAATCATCAAGATCCAGATATAAAAGAGCGGCGGGCTGACGCTCTCGGCCCGGCGAGCTGAGTGTCTCGCGCAATTTTTCCATAAAAAAACGGCGATTGATTAAACCAGTCAGGGTATCGGTATTGGCCAGGTCAATCAGTTTTTCCTGTGATCGGCGCCGTGCTTCAATTTCCCGGTTCAACTCCCGGGTACGGCGTGAAAGCATCCGCATGGCACGATTGAAAGACCGTGTCAACTCAGCAAACTCACCCCAGAAGCGTTCCTTGATCCGCACATCGGTTGAACCATAGTGCATAATCGCTGTTGCCTTGATCAGTTCCCTGACGGGTCGCACGATCATCTTGGTCAAGGCAAAGGCCATTGACAGGACAAGAACCAGCGAAAGCAGGGTCATCAGCACCAGATAGCGTATCTGGCTCCAGAAGATATCCACCAGAAAAGTCGGTGAACCATGGACAAAAACATCACCAAAGCCGTGATTAAGTTGGCGCACCATCGTTATCTGTCCACGGTGGTAGGCAGTAACCGGATCGCCCCGGTTAACGGCCGCGCTATAGAGATCTGTCGACTCCAGGAAATGGTAAAAACCCTGATGATCTTCAAAATGGTCAGGACAATCAGGGGCCAAAACCTTTACTTGCTGATTTGCAGCAGGCAGCAACAGAGCGGTTTTCCGGCCCAACTCTTTGCAGCCGAAATCTTTAAGCACAGCGTATATGTCTGCCATTGATACCAGCAAATGAAGACTGCCGATGTTTTCATCGGCGCGATAAAGGGGGCCACTTACCCAGATGTATGGAAGTTCCCCTTCTCCCCAATGCAACTGTAATTGCTCCACTGCTGTTTTCAACACCGGCGGAACCAAGGAAGGAAGAACATCAGAATCCCTGTCAAAAACTCCCGTCACCAGAACGTCATCAGGATCACGAACCCAAATGCCGACAAAATGTTCCATTGATAAAAGAGTATCGTTCAAAATCCGGTTCAACAGCTCAAGCTGGTCTGAATCCCGCGTCTGACTGTAAGCCTTCAGGCTGGTGCGCAGCTGGGTCCGGCTGGTCACCAGTTTCAATTGCTCCAAAAGACGCTGCAATTCATGATTAAGGTGCCGCTGCTGCCCTTCAACCAGCTGGGCCATGCTTACCTCAATCAAATCAAGGGTATTGCGCTTGGTAGTATGGTATTGAACACTAGAGAGAAGGATCAATGGGATCAAAGAGACGAGAAAAAATGCGGATAAAAGACGAGGTCTCAGACCAATGGCGGCAGTGAATTTTGCAAATCGCGATCGTTTTTGACGCAATACGCGACGCTGCTGATAGATGTTTTCTCGCGGTGCGTCCATCAAAGCCGACCTCCAGTGGTTGCAATCATCCAACCCCGTCCGAACAGCGACTAAATACTATTTTTCCGGGCACCCTGCGTTCACCTTTTTATCATCAGATCACATCTAGACACGAGCTCTGATCATCGTCAATACACGCTTTTTCCGCTACGACGGTCAGCAAAAAAAGAGCCCAGCTTCATCCCGAAGTGGGCCCGACCACTGGCTCTTCGGCAACCCGGCTGTCCGCATGGGACCCGTGGCTTTGCGTCCCCGGATCTCTCCGGGTTTGCTGTTATCGGAAGCTTATTAAAAGTCATATAACTGTAGCCTAAATTTACCTGTTGTCAAACCTTGATACTTGCGCCAAAAGCATCAGGTTGGATGGCTAAGCTCAAAGCGCCACATGCAAGGCGCGCCATGGTTGAATAATAAGGCGTACTTACCTACGTCGAAACCGTGAGACGATGGCGACTGTTTTTGTAACTATTCACCACTATCCTTGTGAAGGGCCTTTGGGTCCTGTGGCAGGGGTGTTTGTCGCCATGGATGGCGACAACAAGCGGTCATGGATGACGTTCCCAGCATACCTGACCAGATGACCATTATAAATTCAACATTCTTGCCACTGTGGTGGTCGCTTTTCCAGAAAGGCGCTAATCCCTTCTTCAGCATCACTGCAAGTGGTCAGGGCGGCAAAAAGATCGTCCATATTTTCCAACGCCTGATGGTAAGGCACATCCTGCAACCGTCGCAACCCTTCTTTACCGGCACGCAGAGCCAGTGGACTTTTAGCTGTCAGGGTCTGCGCCAGCTTCAGGGTTTCGACCGCCAGCGCATCGTCAGCCACAACCCGATTGACCAACCCCAGGCGGTGCGCTTCGGTAGCACTTAAGGTCTCACCAGTGAGAATCATTTCCAGCGCTTTTTTACGCCCGACCAGGCGCAGCAGGGGCACTGCCGGACCAAGACAGATCAGTCCGACATTGATGGCGGTGGTACCGAATACTGCACTTTGGGTCGCAACCGTCATATCACAGGCAAAAGAGAGGCCGGCACCATTGGCAGCTGCATACCCCTGGACGGCGGCAATGGTTGGTTTGTTCAAGCGATTCAGGGTGTGATAAAAGGCATCGATCCGATGGAGAAAGCGCCGCGCTTCGAGGGGCGACTTGCCACGAAACTCCTCAAGGGAAATACCAACGCTGAAGTGTTTCCCTTTCGCTTCAACGACAATGACCCGAACCTCTTCATTTTTCTCCAGCGCCCACAAGCTCTGATCGAGCAGATCAGCAAATTCGGGGGTAAAGGTGTTAAAGGCCTGGGGGCGATTGAGGGTGATGTAACCGATATAATCCTCTACACGACTCAAAACAGGTATTTCCGTCATAATGACCTCCTCGTAAAGAATAAAGTAAAACAGCGTTAGTATATATTATAATGATCGCCAGTCTATGATCGAATGATCACCTTTCGGTAACAGAAAAAAATGTTGCAAATTGTCTGTTCTGTATATATTATTATCCGCATATTTAGATGTGGAGGAGTTATGCCGATCTTTGAATACCAATGCCACCAATGTGAAAAAGTTACCGAAAAGATTCAATCAAAACCGCTAGCCGATATCCCCTGCCCGCTCTGTGCAACCCCGGCCGTACGCAGGATATCACGTACGGCACTCAGCAGGTCCGGCAGTCCATGTCGTCCAAATAGCGGAACCGGTTTTACCTGAGGGTAACCATCAAGGTGGCGTGCCCACTTTGCATCCAGAATCGACGACGAACCAATAACCATCACCAGGAGATGCATGATGCTGAAAATCACCGATCTCGCTCGCGACAAGATCAAGGAATTGATGCAGGAACATCCCGACAGATACCTGCGGGTTGTTTTTGAAGGCTTTGGCTGAGGCGGCCCCCGCTTGGGGTTGGCTCTGGATGAGCTGAAAAATGACCTGCAGCTTCACACCGTTAATGACATTGATCTACTGATTGAAGAATCGATCCTGCCCTTTACCCGGGATCGCCAGGTCAACTATATCGACAATCAATACGGTAAAGGATTTTCCATCGGTACTGTCAGCACTGCTAACTGCTGATTGAATGACACCTTGAAGGCTGCGCGCTCTCCGGTTGCGCGGGCTCGCAGCTTTTTCTCACTATACTCGGCACTGTCCGTCCAACGAATCGGTTTGCACGCAAATTGCCCATTGGCAAACAGGTAACGTTGGAAATCAAGGGTCGGCGTTCTCAAGCAAGACCGATTCGTACGTCGCTCACACTAGCTGGCTGACCTATCGTTTCTCTCACAATGACCTTCTGCAGATTATCTTTACTCACCAACACCCACATTGTTGTGTTATCTAAGATCCTTACAACCTCCCTGCCTCTTGGCAACTACAATATACTGACAGCTTGCGGGGCTACAGCAATGATCACAAAAGTGGTAATATCCACAGTGCATGCAGAGTAGAATCCAGGACAACTTAACGCAAATCGACCAGGGGTCAATTTATTCTCGGGCAAAAACGACTCGTTACACCATCAACCTCAGCTTAAAGGTAAAAATTTCCCCATGATCATCCACCCCCAAGGCTACAATTCACAGCCGTTACCAACCTGCCGGGAGGAAATGTCCAGGCGCGGCTGGGAGCAGCTTGATGTGCTGTTTATCAGTGGCGATGCCTATGTTGATCATCCGGCGTTCGGGGTTCCCCTGCTGGCACGGGTGTTGGAAGCTGCCGACTTTCGCGTTGGCGTGATACCCCAGCCCGACATCAAGCAGCCCGAGCAACTTCAGCGTATGGGGCGGCCACGGCTCTTTGCTGCCATTTCCGCCGGTGCCATGGATTCTATGGTCAACCATTACACCGCAGCTAAAAAAATCCGCTCTAACGATGCCTACTCACCTGGCGGAAAAGCCGGACTGCGCCCGGATCGTGCCACCATCGCCTATACCGCAGCGGTCAAGGGGGCCTTCAAAGGTGTTGCGACGGTGATCGGCGGCATTGAAGCCAGTCTGCGGCGACTGGCTCACTACGATTACTGGTCGGATCGGATCAGGCGCTCGATCCTGGTCGACAGCAAAGCCGACCTGCTCATTTACGGCATGGCGGAAAACACCATCCTCGAGTTAACCCATCGTCTCGCTCAGGGGGAGGATATTTCAGCCCTTCGCGATATCAGAGGCACGGCTTATCTGGCCGGCAAAGATCATCCGCTTCCAGCCCATTCACTTCCTCTGCCGAGTTTTGAAGACGTGGTTGCCGACCCACAGATATATAATATGGCCTTTCGGCTGGCGGCCGAGCAGACCAACCCCTTTGCCGCCGTGCCATTGAACCAGCCTCACGGTGAGCGGCAACTGGTTGTAAATCCACCGTCTCTGCCCATAAGCGAAGAGGAGATGGATCGCATCTATGCCCTCCCCTTCAGTCGTCAACCCCATCCATCGTACCTGGAGCCGATCCCGGCCTACCTGCAGATTCGCCATTCGATCACCAGCCATCGCGGTTGCTTCGGCGGCTGTGCATTCTGTGCCATCGCCTCTCACCAGGGCAAACGCATCCAGTCACGCTCAATCGCCGCCATCATCAAAGAGGTCGATGCCATTGCCGCGCAGCCTGATTTTCACGGCACCATCAGCGATGTCGGCGGGCCGACAGCCAACATGTACGGCCTGGCCTGCGGCAACCCCGACCATGAGCGCAGCTGTCGCCGCAGTAGTTGTCTGTTTCCCGAACGCTGTCGGCATCTGCAAACGGATAATCAGAAGAATGCCGAATTGCTGGCGCAGATTCGTTCCCATCACAAAGTCAAGCACGTTTTCATTGCATCCGGTATCCGCTACGATCTGCTGCCGCTACAGCCTGATTATTACGACGCATTACTGGAACATCACATCGGTGGCCTGCTCAAGGTGGCGCCGGAAACCTTTAGTGATCCGGTCAGCCGGGTCATGCACAAACCGGGTGCTGCGGTATTTACCGCCTTTCTTGATGACTACCGTCAACGTTGTCGGCAAACAGGTCATTTCCCTGGAATCGTCCCATACCTGATCAGTGGTCATCCCGGTTGCACCCTGAATGACATGATCGATGTGGCCCTCTATCTGCAACGACACCAACTTAAGGTTGAGCAGGTGCAGGATTTCACCCCGACCCCCGGCACCCTGTCGACCTGTATCTTTCACACCGGTAGCGACCCCTTCAGCGGCACCCTGGTGCACGTGCCGCGTACGGCAAAGGAGAAAAAACTACAGAAGGCACTGCTCCTTTACCACCGCCCGGAATCCCGTCGCGACATTGAAGAAGCCTTGCACCTGTGTAAGCGTGAAGATCTGGTGACGGTCCTGCTTGACACCCATAATTCGCACAGAACCGCTGTTAAACCTCGCAAAAAACGCC
Source organism: Desulfuromonadales bacterium (assembly GCA_019429255.1). Taxonomy (GTDB): domain Bacteria; phylum Desulfobacterota; class Desulfuromonadia; order Desulfuromonadales; family Geopsychrobacteraceae; genus Pelovirga. The sequence continues at coordinate 65,696 of JAHYIY010000009.1, forward strand.
GTTAACCGGTCTTTTATCTCATTTATGCGCGACAATTTATAGAATCAGGTCTCACCCCAGCCAAACAAGATGCTAAAAGTATTCAACCCGGGATAAACAAATTCTGTATTTTTTTACCCTAAGTAAAATTATCCTTGACAATTTCTCTCATTTTTTGTTTGTTAGCGCTGTAAAAAACGCCGTTTTATGTTCTTATAACAATCATCAGGATGATCCATCCGGGCGTGACCCTGAACGAACCATAAACCTTATTCACCCTGAACCACTTTATCACCTTAACAGTGTTCAACATTTTGATGTCTGCTGAGTTGAACAGACTTCAGACTATCGACTTAAAACTTTTGTAAAGGGATGCCAACGATGTCAAACAACAAAATCAAGCCCTCATTGCAAAACCCCCTCGCCGCCAAAAAACAGGTTGATTTCACTATTCCTGGGGAAATAGCCGGCAAGGCAGGCCCCTATGAAGAAGTCATGCGTGAAGGGTACGAGCTGATCCAGCGTCCGATCAAGTCGGTCAGCGTTGCCCAGATCGAAAAGCAGCACTTCAAAAAGCGCATGACGGTCTGGGAACGGATCAACTTCCTGACCAGCCACGAGCCCAACATTCTCTTTCAGAACTGGGGAAAAAATCTTGACGGTGCCTCGCTGGTGACCGGCATCCTGAATATCGGTGGCCGTGACGTGGCTATTTACGGACATGATTTCACCGTCCGTGCCGGCTCCATCGATGCCACCAATGGCCAGAAACTGGCACGACTGATGTATATGGCCGGCGAAAAAGGAATTCCGCTGATCGGCATGAATGACTCCGCCGGGGCCTTTGTGCCCGCCGGCGTCGGTGGTCTGGACGGTTACGCTGAAGCCTTTACCGCCCTGCGCAAAATCAGCGGCGTGATTCCGACCATCATGTGCATGTTCGGTTTTAATGCTGGTGGCGGCTCCTACCTGCCGCGACAGGGAAGCTTTGTCATCCAGCCGGAAGACACCTTTTTCGGCCTGACAGGCCCCGGGGTTGTCAAGTCGGTTCTCGGTGAGGACATCAGCCCTGAGGATCTGGGCGGGCCCAAGGTTCATGCCGCTTCCGGTGTGACCGACCTGACTGTCTCCGACGAGATGGCCGCCCTGCGGACAGCGGTTCGCCTGCTCAGCTACCTCCCCGACAATAACCACAGCATGGCTCACTTCCAGGAGACCAGCGATCCTCTTGATCGCAAAACCTGGGAGATCAACACCCTGTTGAAAAAAGCCTTTAATTCCCCAACCGGTTTCAATACGCCGTTCGATGTTTCCATCGTCATTCAGCAGATCTGTGACCATGGTGATTACTTTGAGATCCAGCCGACCAGGGCGCGTGAAGCCATTACCGCCTTCGGACGGCTTGGTGGTAATGTCGTCGGTTTCGTCGCCAACAACTCTGCCGTCTCCTCCGGCCAGATCGACTGTGATTCAGCTCTGAAAATCGCCCGTTTTGTGCGGTTCTGCAACATTTACAATATCCCGTTGATTTTCATGGAAGACACCACCGGCTTCCTCCCCGGACGTGAGCAGGAAGCGCGCGGCATTGTTCAGGCCGGACGTTCCATGCTCGACGCCATCGTCGATGTACGCACCCCCCGCATCCTGCTGATTCTGCGCAATGCTTTCGGTGGCGCCTACGCCTCCTACAACAACTATCCGACCGGCGCCGACCTGGTACTGGCTTTACCAACCACCCGGCTGGCGGTTATGGGGCCGGCCGGCAAAGAATTTGTCTACAAAGATGAGTTACGCAAGCTGCGTGGCTCGGTCAAGGCGCGCATCACACAAGGTACCGGCGAGCGCATCAAGGCCGGCCTTGACGGCGCCGAAGCCAAGAAAGATGCGGAAAAAGAAGTGGCGGAATGGCTCAGACTTGAAGAGGCCGCACTGAATCAGCGTTACGAAAGAGAACTGATGAATCCGAAAGAAGGACTGGCCCTGGGCTCCATCTCCTCGCTGGTCATGCCGACCGATCTGCGCAAGGTTTTAGGAGAAAATCTGAACTTCTTCCTGCGCCACTACAAGCCTTCGGCCTGGCAGGGCGTCCAGCGCGAATTTCACTGATTCCGGCGGCCTAACGAACCCGTTGAGTGCTATTTTTCATCACATGAAAATTGGAGATAAAACTCATGCAACAAGATATCGCCCTGTACTTTAATAATCCCCTGATCCATAAAGATCGTCGTCTCGGCAAATCACCATCGAAGTGGATCAGTTCCTTTTCCTGCGAGGAATTAAAACCATTGATTGTCTGTCGTGGGCCGATTCGTAAAGAAGCGATGGACGTTTACGAAGAGATGGGTATCTCCCACTATGGTATTCTCTTATCGGAAAAAGACTCCATCGTCTATCCCAATGCCCTGTCCCCGGAACTGCGTCAGCTTACCGATACCAGCAGGGTTCATCGGGTCCCCGACTACAGTGGCGCTTCTAAAGAAGAGCGTCTCGAACGGATTCAGCAGATTATCAGTATAGCCAAAGACAACGGCTACGATTCGATTTTTGCCGGCTACGGCTTTATGGCGGAAGATGATGAGTTTGTCGCCGCCCTCGAAAATGCCGGCCTGCGCTTTATTGGTCCCTGCTCCGGTACCCAGCGCGCAGCCGGGAAAAAAGACGAAGCCAAGCGCACCGCCCTGCAGGTTAACGTTTCGGTTACTCCGGGCATCGACAATGTTACCGCCCGTACCCTGCTCAAGAAAAACAAGACCCGTGAACAATTGCGCGAATTAGTCAAAGCAGAAGAGTTGAATCTTGATCACAAACTGATCAACGACAAGGACATCCCCCTCGAGGATCTGGCCGACGCTGTCCTTTTTGCATCCTACAGTAAGGGCATTGACCTTATTTCCATTGAGGAACTAGGCCAGCAGGTGCAATACGAATGTGCTGAGATGTTCAGAAAATATCCGGGAGCGCGGATTCGCCTCAAAGCCATCGGTGGTGGTGGCGGCAAGGGGCAGCGGATTCTCGGTGCCTCGCTGCTAATAGCCAAGCAGCCGACGGACAAACAGATTGAGCAAGCTGCAGCTGATGCGCCGGGGCTGGTCCGGGAAATTCTCGGTGAGGTTAAGGCCAACGGTGTTGGTGACAACAAGAACGTGCTGATCGAACTGAATATTGAGCAGACCCGTCACAACGAGATTCAGCTGCTGGGTAATGGTCAGTGGTGTATCGCTCTGGGTGGCCGTGATTGCTCTTTACAGATGCACGAGCAGAAACTGCTGGAGATTTCCGTCACTCAGGAAGGCCTGGCGCAAGAGATCGACAAGGCGAAAAAGGCCAGGAACAGCAAACAAGTCAAAGCCCTCGAGTCTGACTTGACCGTGCTTAAGCGCATGGAAGAAGAGTCCGAGCGTTTCGGGCTCGCGGTTGGGCTCGATTCGGCATCGACTTTCGAATGTATCGTTGATGGTGCGCGCCACTACTTTATGGAGGTCAACACCCGCATCCAGGTTGAGCACCGTGTCACCGAGCTGGTCTACAGCCTCAAATTCACCAATCCCGATGATAAAAACGAGTTCTTTATCGTCGAATCCCTGGTCGAAGCCATGGCTCTGCTGGCACTTCACAAGGATCGTCTGCCCCGCCCGGAACGCATTCCACGCTTTGGCGCTGCCGCAGAAGCGCGCCTGAACGCTACCGATGCCTCCCTGTCACCGAGTGCCGGCGGTTACATCCTTTACTGGTCCCCCCCGATTGAAGGGGAAATTCGTGATGACCAGGGGATCAGCACCCCCAACCCCGACACCGGTCAATTCATGTTCTATCACCTTGCTGGTGCTTACGACTCCAACATTGCCCTGCTTTTGACCAAGGGGGGGGATCGTCTCAACAGCTACAATCACCTTTCGAAGGTGCTGTGCAGTACTGTGCTGCGGGGGCGCAATCTGGCCACCAACCTGAAGTTCCATTACGGCCTGGTCAACTGGTTCATCGGCAACAATGTCATGGCCAAGCCGACCACCCGTTTTATCGTTCCTTATCTGACTCTGGTCGGCAAACTCAAGGAAGAAGCGCAGAAGATCGATGTCGTTCACGCCTTTCTAGCCACCAAAAAACACTACGGCAATCTTTTCGCTGATGATGCGGAAGGCGCCAGGGATGCCTCTTTAGCCCTTGACCGCAAGGGAACGCTGCTGACCCGACCAATGGAAATGTTGCTGAATGATCCTCATCTGCTCTCAGGATGGTTAAGTCTCAACAAGTGCAACTACCGCATGGAAAATGGCAAAATTCTCTGGTTGCGCAATCCGTTGCTGGTTCTTGAAGATACCTATCGTTACCTCAACATGAACTGGCGTGCCGAAGCACCGGCGGCTGAAGTCATCTGGACCCACGATCGCGATCTACTCGCAGATGCCCTCAGCTTCTATGCCAAACTGCGCGAGAAACTCTCCCTTACCGCACAGGATTTCGTTGAGCTTAACGACCTCCTCGCCAAGGACAAACCGCAAGGGGGTTACGACAAGGAAACCTGGGATCGCATCCAATCCGCCCATGCCGGTTACGAAATTGGCAACGAACTGCTCGGCATGCTCTTCCTGGTCGCTGAAAATACCAACTTCTATGATCTGCGCGTCGAAGAAGATCTGGAAGTGACGATTCCCGAATATCTCCACGATCCGGAACTCCAGGCGGCCATGAAAAAAATCCTGGTACCACCGCCTTCGACCAAGGCCGACGAGATTGTGTCGCCCGGCGGCGGCATGTATTACGGTCAGGAAGCGCCCGGCCTGCCACCTTTCGTCACCGAAGGAATGCACTTTGAGAAAGGTCAGCCGTTGTTCATTCTGGAGGTCATGAAGATGTTCAATAAGGTACCCGCACCTTTCTCCGGCACTATCGACAAGATTCTTATCGACAGTGGCGACGGCAGCATCATCCAGAAGGGGCAACCCCTGTTTAAGGTCACCCCGGATGAAAAATTTGTTGAAGTCGATCCTCAGCAAGTGGTGCGCCAGAAACAGGCACAGACCAACGCCTATCTGGGAGTTATCCTCTAATCAATAGATAGTCCCCTGAGACGGGCACAAGAATCTGCCCGTCTCAGGACGACCTTACACAGATCATAAAAAAAGCAGATACGCCCAAAAGGATGTATCTGCTTTTTTAATGCAATTTCCGGATGAAAACTAACTAGCCCTGGGCAGTCCAGTGACCATGCAGATTGCAGTATTCACGGGCAGTGACCTTTTCTGCGGTTACATGAAAGGTTGCCTCTGGAACGTCGCCGGGTTTAAGAAATTTACGGTAAACCTTATCGTCAGCAAGCAATTCAATCCACTCGATATAGTGAGCCGCATCCATCGGATGGGTAACACTGCCGACATTGACGGTAATCGTACCATCACCCTTCTCAATCACCGGAACGTGCTTTTCGGTTGCGGCATCAACGGTATTTTCTGTCATCAGTTCCATGTTTTTACCACAGCAAACCAGCGCACCAGCGCCAGCGTGCATCACTTCGACAATGTTTCCACAGATACTGCACTTGTACACTTCGAGACGTTTGGGCATCGTTTTCCTCCATTAGCTTGGTGCCGTAAAGGGCACAGATCAATGAAAGGCCTATCAACCGACCTTGCTCAACGCTGCATAATAGCACTAAATTGATCTCTTTTCATCCCCGAGATTGCGGTTCTTTTTAAATGATACTTTGTAACTGTTCAACACGGGATCGGGGCTGCCACGCCAAGGGGCACGTTGCGCCGTCCATCGCCGTTCAACTGTCGCCGTCCATGGCGACAGTCGCCCTAGTCATGGCAGCCTCGATCCGGTACAAAGTGGTTACGGAGTTGTTACGATTCTTTTTGATCTTTACCGCTATTTTATCTATACTGGCAAACATAGACGATGATCGACTCTCTGCCCTGCAGGTGAGGTCAGAACGTCCACTCGGAATAGCAGTAAATCGGGGCACACTACAGAAATCCGGTGAGCCAGCCCACCCTTTGAGTGGGACGCCTGAAGGGTTTACAGCATGCCCCACCTCATTGGCACTCGATGTGAGTCCAACGACCCACGGTAGCGGTGGAGAGTCGTCTTTATCAAGGGGTTCCGGCAACTAGCCGGGTCCCCTGTTTTTTTCTTGCTCCTCCCCGTTTCGAACCGTCTATCCCTGTTTTTTATCCGCTGAAAAAACCCGAAACCATGGCCCCACCGCCGCCATTATGCTAGTATGCAACTCTGTTTTTTCATGTAGTTTCATTGATTTGGATTGTCCTGGAGGAACCCGTGAGCGAATCACCATTATCTGCAGATGTTACCCATCTGACGGTTGACAGCAAAAACATTGCCCTGATTGGCACGGCCCACATCTCCCAGGAATCAGTTGATACCGTTGTCAGGGCGATCAATGAGCTGCATCCTGACACTGTCTGTGTCGAACTCGACCAGCAGCGCTACCAGTCTCTGATTAATCAGAAGGGGTGGGAATCCCTCAACCTTAAAGAAGTCATCCGTAAAAAACAGCTCCCCTTTCTTCTCGTCAACCTCGCCCTTTCTTCCTACCAGAAGCGCATGGGTTTAGCCACCGGGGTACAACCGGGCGCAGAACTTGCTGCTGCAGCTCAGGTTGCCGAAGAGCGCGGGATAAGAGTGGAACTGGTTGACCGCAACATCCGTACCACCCTGTTACGGGTGTGGCGCATTACCGGACTGTGGAACAAGATGAAGGTTCTGGCAAGCTTGCTTGCCGGCCTTTTTGAAAAGCAGCAGATCAACGAAGAGGAACTGGCCAGACTGAGGCAAGCAGACAACCTCGCCGGCATGCTGGAGGAAATGGGAGAACTGTTGCCATCCGTCAAGCAGATCCTCGTCGATGAGCGCGACATCTACATGGCCTATCATATCCGCCAGGCACCGGGAGACACGATTGTTGCGGTTGTTGGTGCGGCCCATCTGCCTGGAATCATAGCACGACTGGAGGGGGAGCAGGCCAGCGCCACTGACATCGAGCGGATCAACAAAATCCCCCCCAAATCCCTTTCGTCAAAATTGATCCCCTGGGCGATTCCCGTCATCGTGCTGACACTGTTTGTCGGTGGTTTTTTTTTCGCCGACTCTGAGCAGATGGCCCAGGCCGCCTGGGCCTGGGTTCTTGCCAATGGCCTTTTCTCTGCCGCCGGTGCGCTGCTGGCCTGGGGGCATCCAGCCACCATTATCACCGCTTTTATCGCTGCACCACTAACATCCCTTAATCCAACTATTGGTGCCGGCTTTGTTACCGCACTGGTACAATCTTTTGTTGCCCCGCCACTGGTATCTGATATGAAGCGGGTTGGTGAAGATGTACTGAGCCTAAAAGGCTGGTGGCACAACCGCCTGGCGCGGGTACTGCTGGTCTTTCTATTTTCGTCCCTCGGGTCGTCCATCGGCACCTTTTTTGCCCTTGGCTGGATAAAAAGTCTATTTTAGCCGGGATTTTTTGGAGTACTACATGAACCAACCGTCACGTCACCTGTTTTTTCTCAAAAACTCCCTGCGCGGGCGCTCGCTCGTGCAGGTTCTGATTTATACCAATCTGGTCCTGTTTACCCTGATGGTTCTGCACGGCACCATCCTGGGCCTGGGCATGCAGGTGATGCTCAGACCTCCCACTAATCTGCTGGTTTACTGGGGAGGGCAGTACTGGCCCCTGGTGCTGGAAGGGGGGCAGTGGTGGCGTGCTATTACCTACGCCTTTACCCATGGCGGTCTGATCCATCTGGGTTTTAACATGATGGTTCTTTATCAGGTTGGCCCGCTACTGGAACAGGAAATTGGCTGGAACCGTTTTCTGTCAATCTATATTGTTACCGCCCTGGTCGCTACCATTGCCGGCCTGTTCTGGCACCCCCAGGTCGTTACCGTGGGGGCCTCCGGCGCTATTTTTGGGCTCATCGGCTTTTCCGTCAGCTATTATCACCGTATTGGTGGACATATTGGTATTCAACGCCGCAATTTCATGTTTCAGTGGGCGGTGATGGCCTTTATTTTCGGGATTATGGTCGGTGCCGACAATGCCGCGCACTTAGGTGGTTTGCTATCAGGCGCAGCCATCGGTTGGTGGATGCCGATCAGCATTCGCGGCTTACGTCAGACCGAACGACTTTTTCAGATCGGTGGGCTGATATTTGCCATAGCAACGGTGATCAGCATTTTTTGTATTCCCTTGTCATGGATTGCCCGCTGACAACAAACGATCTGCTTGGCCCCAGTGACGGAGATCAACGATGAGCAAGCTGAAGGTTCCGGCAACGACAGCGATCCGTTTTCTAAAACAGCATAAGGTCAAATTTGTTCCGCATCTCTATCCTTACGAAGAAAAAGGGGGGACAAAAGCCAGTGCCAAGGCACTGAATGTCGCTGAATTCTCGGTTATCAAGACCCTGATCATGGAAGATGATCAGCAGCAAGCATTTATCGTTCTGATGCACGGCAGCTGCGAGGTATCACTCAAACATCTGGCCAGACAGCTCAAAGTCAAACAGGTTAGCCCTTGCAATCCGGATAAAGCTGATCGCCTTAGCGGCTACCAGACCGGCGGCATTTCTCCCTTTGGAACCCGACAGCCCCTGCCTGTCTACATGGAAGCATCGATCGAACAACTGGAGAAAATCTGGATTAACGGCGGCAAGCGCGGTCTGCTGGTTGAAATTTCCCCGGCGGAACTGATTCGCACTCTGCAACCGGTCAAGGTGTCGGTGGCAATTTAAACAAGGAGAGCAACAATGGTAGTAACAGGACGGTTCTCTGAAGCAGCACAGCGCATCCGCAACGCTGAGGCCCTGGTAATCACCACAGGTGCCGGCATGGGGGTTGATTCCGGGCTCCCCGATTTTCGCGGCAACCAGGGATTCTGGAACGCCTACCCCATGTACGAACGTCTGGGCTTGAGCTTTATCCAAGCGGCAAATCCTGAACATTTTGAGCAGGATCCGCACTTTGGCTGGGGCTTTTACGGCCACCGCACCAATCTTTATCGCAACACCGTCCCCCATGCCGGATTTCACCTCATCAAGGCCTGGGGCGAACAATTCAACCTGCCAACCTTCATTGCCACATCAAACGTCGACGGCCAGTTCCAGAAAGCCGGCTTTACTGAGGATCAGATTCTAGAAGTCCATGGCTCCATCCATCATCTTCAATGTACAACCCCCTGCAGTCGCGATATCTGGCTTAACCAGGAAACCTTCGACATCGATGAAGCGACCATGCGCTCCACCTCTGTCCCTTTGTGCCCCAAATGTCGGCGCGTAGCCAGACCCAATATCCTGATGTTCGGTGACTACGCCTGGCTGCACCAACGCTCGGCCACCCAGGAAGAAGGTTTCGATCAGTTTCTAAGGCAGTATCAGGAAAAACCATTGGTCGTCATTGAAATCGGTGCCGGCACAACGATACCAACCATTCGCAACCTCAGTGAGCGCCTGGGTCAGCGTCCCGATACCAGCGTTTTTCGTATCAACCCGCGCGAACCGCAGATTCGTGGTGACCATTTTTCCTTTGCTGGTGGCGCCATCGAAACCCTCACGGAACTGCAGAAGGCCCTCGACACATGATCTGTATTGATGTGCAAATCTAATCACCTGATAAAACCAACAGTCGCGGACAATTTCTCTTTCATTGGAAAAACAAGGTGTGGCGCTAATCAGAAAAAAAGCACCTATCAAGTAGACGCCGGCAAAGGCAACTGCCATAAATCTTCATGGGAATAGGTCAACCTTTTTACACCTTCTTGCGTAACCCACCAGGTATTCTCTATCCCTACTGCACCTACTCCCGGGAAAACAACCTTGGGTTCAAAGGCAAAAGTCATCCCCGGTAGCAGCACCTGATCATCAAAGCCTGCGGCAATGAAGGGGTATTCATCGACCTCGATACCAATGCCATGACCGATAAATCGCACCTGTGATGGGCTTGAGCCCATAAAATGTTGTTCGTGTCCCATCTCACAGGCGCGCTCATGGCAGCGTTGATACAGCTCGGACCAGCTCAATCCCGGCCGCGCCAGTTCAAACATCAATTTCTGAATCTCCAGCATATCAGCATAGGCCCGCAACAATTTATCCGGCAGGGGGCCAATCGACAGGGTACGGGTCTGGTCGACCAGGTAGCCGTCATAGGCGATGATAAAATCAACGATAATAGGCTCATGGGCAGCAATTTTTTTGTGCCCGGCCCCCTGACCAACAGCGGGGGTTGTTCCCAGGCCACCTAAAGGAGCATCCAGGTGCGCCGGGACCGCGCCATCAGCACCGGAAAAAATATGGCCGAAGAACATTTCGGCATTAAAGCGGCGCATACGGATCAGCCCCTGGTGCCCTTCTTTGAGGGCAAAGCTGAACAGTTCAGCCATCACCTCATGGTCGGTCTTGCCGACAACAAGCAGATTTTTTGCCTGCTCATAAACCCGATCGGCGAGCAAGGCACCATCCTTCATAATTTCGATTTCGTAGCTACTCTTCACTGCGCGCACGGTGCGCACAAGTGAGCTCACATCTACCAACTCGGTAGCGGGAAGCAACTTTTTATAGCGTTGCAATTCGACCACCGGTAGCACATCGAATTCCATCCCTGCACGTTGCGGCAGCGGCAACCCGCGACGAACAAGTTCACCGGGCAAACTGCCAAGCCGATCAAGGGGCACGACATGAAACAGCCCGGACTCCATGCGCGCGCGCCCCTGGTCACGAAAGACAAAATAGAGCGGCTCCCCTTCTGCCGGCAGATAATAAAGGCCACGTTGAATGGAGCCGGTAAAATAAAACAGATCACTATTCTGTACCAGAATGGTTGCATCGATGTCCTGTTCACGTAGCTTTTCCTGTAGCTTGTGTGAGCGATCGATCAGTTCTGTCAGTGGGGTAATACGCATGCTGTCTCCTTGAAGGGAAAAATCAGGAAGGGGACTGCGGCCCGTCAACATTCGGCAGCAGCTATGATTTCTTTTATCTTCCAGCGGCTTTCATGGCCAGAAATGCTTACGACAACCGTCGGAAGAATGCGCAAATATTGTTCAAAGAGGAAAAGACCGCTATGCTAATCGGGTACTACGACAATTTGAGCAGCTACTGACAGTGCTATCCCCATTTACGGTAAGCTGTTATGGCGCCACAGCGCAGTCGGCAGGATCGCCTTTGAGTTTGGCCAGGGCGTGGGGAAGTACCGGCAGCAACACTGAAAAGTTTTCTCCGGCCCCCTTGGGGCTTCCGGGCAAATTGATGATCAGACTCTGTTTGCGCACCCCGACCAGCGCCCGAGACAACATGGCATGTGGTGTCTTAATAAGACTGGCAGCACGCATCGCTTCCGCCATACCAGGAATCTGGTAATCGAGGATCACTTCCGTTGCCTGGGGGGCTAAATCACGCGGGCTGAGCCCGGTGCCGCCGGTGGTAAGAATCAGGTCGAGCTTCAAGTCATCAACCCACCGGGTTAACATCAGGGTCAAGGTTTGTGCCTCGTCGGGGATAATTTGATAACGTGCAACATCGCCCAATCCAGCAACCATCGATGACAAAAGCGGCCCGCTCTCATCAATCCGCTCACCACGGGCGCCCTTGTCTGACAGGGTAAGAATACCAATACGGTATCGCTCAGAAGACATCAGCGCAGCTCCTTTACTAGAAAACAAGAAAGAGTTAATTTATTTGTTACGACTCAGTACCCACTTTGTACGAGATCGGGGCTGCCATGACAAGGGCGTCGTTCGCCATGGACGGCGCAAAGTATCCCTTGGCGTAGCAGCCCCGATCTCGTGCTGTACAGTGACCTTTATTTTTTCTTGGTTGTTAACATGCGGCGGGCATTGTTGATAATCGGCTGGGTAACATTGCGACTGATTGCCAGTTCCTTGATATCGCGCTCCGACAGAAAGTTCATCATGCGCATCGCCTGCTGCACTGGCGTCCGCGGATGATGCACCAGGGCCTTCTTCATATCATAAAGTTTCACCCATTCACGATTAAGCAGAATGACCCGGATCAGTTCTTCACTGCTGCTGCGATTCTGCGCCACCGCCAGCACTTCCCCCTCGGTGATGCGCGGATTACGCAACACACCGGTATTGATCTGTTTGTTTGCCTCCCGGATCAGCAATGTCCGCCACTCCTTATCGCCGGTCAGGGCCATCTTGATTTTTTCGTTGACCGTCATCTCCTGCAACTGCTGATATTTGGAGAGTGACTCTTCATCACATTCATCCACATCAACAGCGTCAGCCTCTGCCGTCTCTTCTATCTGGGTGGTAGCTGCAGCGCTCTTATTTCCCGGCCCACGCTGGTCGGTGTGAGCTGGATCCTCCTGCGGCTCAACCCACCCCAGGCGCAATCGCGTTACCTTGTCAGCATTGGGGTTATTGATGATGATCTTACGAATAACGTCGGACTTTAGCAGAATTTCATCATGATCAGCCAGCATATCGAGGACATCGCCAGAACTCTTCTCGGCAACAAACAACAGACTTCTGATCCCGGTCATGGGATGGGCAAGAACCGCCTGCATCACTACTGCATCCTCATAGCGCAGATGAACAATCAGGTCGATAATCGCTGGATGAAGTTGGGGTTCGGTCAGGGCGGCCAGAAGAATCTGTGCCGGCAAGGTCTGCAGGGTACTTAACGCCTCTTCTTTCAGTTCCTGATTGTCACCATGATAAAAAACAAAAAGGACCATGACCAGATTGAGGCCGGACATGGGCAAGGCACCACGGGCCGCAGCTAACCGGACACCGTGGCCACCCCACTTGCCCATGATTTTGGCCACTTCAGCAGGGAGCTTGATCTGAACCTTTTCGCTTTTATGCTCGCCGTTCACAGATCACCTTATCAGCGTTCGATCTCAATACGCGCACGCAAACCAACCGCATTGACTTCTGCAGCAACCTCTTCGGCAGCTTGCAAACTACTGCGGGCAACAATCAGCAACGGTCCCTCCATGGTCAGTTGAGAATCAACCGGCACCACCTGGATCTGCCGTTCTGCCAACTCGCGCTGCTGGCGACGTGCATGTTCACGATCAGAAAAAGAACCGATGTAGAGTGCCCAGCGCTCACCATCCGGGAGCAGAAAAGCAGAAGAGAACTCTTTATGCAGCTCTTCCAGGCGCTGTTGGGCTTGGGCCTGAGGGTAGATCCCTTCGAGCAATCTGATCATATCAACAGTCCCCGAGCCATGCTGCTGGTACGGCTCAAAGCCGCGCTCACGCAACAGTGCTGCTGCCTGCTCCAGATCCCTCTGATTGACAAGGGGGCCGACCAGAACCCGATGAGTCGGCTCAGCTACCACAGGAGCCGGCGCTTCTGTTGCGATCTGCTGCTCTTGGTTGACTATGCCCTGTGTCGCGATCAAAACGGTTTCGTCGCTATCCTCACGGGTAGCACCAGGGACAACTTCGGGGGGAGCAACAGCCTCAGTCAGCGGAGCCTCTGTCACTTCAGCAGCCACTTCAGCAGCCTCGTCAGTTACTACTTGTTCAGCTATTTCAGTATCAACGCTCCCATCCCCGGTCACGACGTCCCGCGCTGTATCCGCGTTCTTTTGCTGGGCGGCTGCCTGTGGTTGCGGGCGTTCGGGAACAACCATCCGTTTTTCAACGCGAATCTGATCTTGCGACCCTGACTGACCAGTGAATAATTCGCCGAACTGAAACCAGCCGACAACAGCGAAAATCAGTAGCGCGGACACCACAAGGGGCCAGCGCAACGAACGGTCGGGGCTCTTGCCGCTTTTCGCTTCCTGACCGGCAAGCTCCCTGAAAGTTTTTATGGGGGATTCATCGTCTAACAGCAGATCTTCAATCCTTTTTTGGGGCGCCGATGCCGGGGGATTTACAGCGGTGTTGGTAATTGTCGACGTTGAATGATCCCGGCTGTTGTCTTCTGTCATGATCTGATTCCCGGAAAAATTTTCGGCGGGGCACCCAGGACGGACACCCCGCCATACAGGTTAAGCCTCTTTGGCTTGTTCTTCAAGAATCTTGGCGGTTTGATGGGAAGGGACTTCTTCATATTTGCTGAATTCCATGGTGAACATGCCACGGTCGGAGGTCATGGAACGCAACTCCGGAGCATAGCGCAACACTTCGGCCATCGGCACTTCAGCACGGATAGTCTGACTGTTAGCTTGCGGCTCTACCCCGACAACCTTGCCGCGGCGTGAGTTCAAATCGCCAATAACATCCCCCATACAGTCATCAGGCACGGTGATTTCCATCGCCATAATCGGTTCAAGTAGAACAGGCTTGCACTGTTCCATGGCTTTTTTGAAGGCCATGGAGCCGGCCACTTTGAAGGCCATTTCTGACGAGTCGACGGAGTGATGAGACCCATCATAAAGACTGACCTGAACATCAACCACCTGGTTCTTGGTCAGAGGACCGGTTTTCATCGCTTCGATAATCCCTTTGTCGACAGCGGGAATGTAGTTGCGCGGGACAACACCACCTACGACCTTGTCGACGAACTCGTAGCCGCTACCGCGTGGAAGCGGCTTGACTTCGATCCAGACATCGCCGTACTGACCACGACCGCCTGACTGTTTCTTATACTTACCCTGAACCTGGGTCGAGGCACGAATCGTCTCCCGATACGGCACCTTGGGCTCTTTCAGAATAACATCTGCGCCATATTTACGCTTGAGACGTTCAACAGCGACCTCCAGATGGATTTGCCCCATCCCTGACAGAACCATTTCTTTGGTTTCATCGTCACGGGTTACGGTCAGGGTCGGATCTTCCTCCATGAGACGCTGCAGCCCGGTATAAATCTTGTCTTCATCCCCCTTGTTACGACCTTCCAACGCAAAGGATATCACCGGTTTGAGGGGCACCAGTGGTTCGTACATGATTGGTTCTTTTAAATCACAGAGGGTGTCTCCGGTGGCCGTCACCTTGAGTTTTGGTACAGCGATAATGTCACCGGCGGCGGCAACCTCGATGGGGGTCTGCTTTTTCCCTTCCATTTTATAAAGGTTGCTGATCCGCTCTTTCTCATCTTTGTTCGGATTCAACACAACCGTATCAGCCGACAGCGTCCCCGAGTACAGCCGCATCAGGGTCAATTTGCCGGCATAGGGGTCGTTAATGGTTTTGAACACCATGGCGGAAAAGGGGTCATCAGGGCTGGGTTTGCGCTCCGTCGGCACATCAGTGTCGGGCTTGAAGCCGACCTGGATCCCCTTATCAATGGGCGATGGCAAACAGGCAACAACATAGTCGAGAAGTTGCCGCACACCGATATTGGCCGTCGCACTGCCGCAGAAAACCGGGGTAAAAACTCCTGTCAGGGTGCCCTCACGCAACCCTCGCAGGATGTCCTCCTGGGAAAATGTCTCCCCTTCAAGGTATTTTTCCATCAATTCATCGTCAGCCTCAGCGACCGCTTCAAGCAATTGCTCACGCAGACGCGTGGCCTCCTTCAGATACTCTTCGGGAACATCGGTTTCAGCGTACTTTCCGGTTTCATCAAAGGTATAGACGCGCGCTTTCATCCGCACCAGATCGATAATTCCCTTGAAGTTTTCTGCGGCGCCAATGGGCTGGGTTACCACCACCGCTCTGGCACCAAGGGATTTTTCCATATCATCGACGGCTTTGAGAAAATCCGCATGCTCCTTATCCATTTTGTTGACAAATGCGATGCGCGGCACTTCGAAGTTATCGCACCATTCCCATATCCGTTTGGTCTGAGCCTTGGTTCCGGAGATAGCGGAAACAATAACCACCGCCCCGCCGAGGATACGCAGGCAGCGCCGGGTGTCATGAAGAAAGTTGCTGACCCCGGGAGTGTCGACGATATTGAGACTGTAGTCACCCCAGCGACAGTGATTGAGACTCGCGCTCAAGGTCGACTTGCGTTTGATTTCTTCCTCTTCAAAATCCATTAACGAGGTACCAAGGTCAACCTTCCCCAGCTTCTCGGTCATCCCGGTATTGAAGATGATCGCCTCAACCAGAGAGGTTTTGCCGGCACCATTGTGCGCCACAATGCCAAGATTTCTTACCTTTGTCGTGTCGTGCTTGCTCATGAAACGCTCCTTTGCATGAAAAGTCACTTCCCCGCAAATTGCTGGAACCGACACAGGTTACGCAGCATTGCGAAGCACAGAAAGATTAGTGGCCTGCTATTTTTTGTTGCGCTCGTACAACAACCGCAGCCCTTTCAAAGTGAGAAAAGGCTCTACTAGATCAATTATTGTTGTTGCCGCGGCAATCGGCGCAGCCAGTCCGCCAGTGGCGACGACCAGGGGCGATTGCGGCAACTCTTTTTTCATGCGACCGACAATCCCCTCCACCAGGCCGAGATAACCAAAAAATATCCCCGCCTGTATGCTGTTGACTGTATTTTTGGCAATAACCTGAGCGGGTTTCAAAAAATCAACGCGGGGCAACTTGCTCGCCCGCTCAAACAGCGCATCGGCTGAAATCCCGATTCCCGGGGCAATGGCTCCCCCCTGATAACAACCGTCGGCTGATACCACATCAAAAGTTGTCGCCGTACCAAAATCTACCACAATCAGGGCGCAACGGGACTGTTCATAAGCGGCAACCGCGTTGACAATACGATCAGCGCCGACTTCCCTGGGGTTATCGTAAAGAATCGGCATGCCGGTTTTCATTCCCGGACCAACCATATAGGGGGTCAACTGAAAATATTTCTTACACAAGCCTTCGACGGTATTCTGCATCGACGGGACGACGGTTGAGACAATCACGTCGCGCAGGTCGGAGAAGCTGATACCACCAAGTTGAAACAGTTGCCGCATGAGCATGGCATATTCATCCACGGTGCGGTACTTATCGGTAGCAACCCGCCAGTCATAGATCAACTGCTGATCCTGATAAACACCCAATACGGTATTGCTGTTACCTACGTCGATCACCAGCAGCATGGCGTCAATATCCTTTTTAACGTCAATCAGTTGACCAGGCGCACATCGCCGGCAACAATCCGTTCAATCGTGCCGGCATCGAACTGCAGGCGCAAGGCGCCATCCACCTCCAGTCCCACCACCGTACCAACCGGGCCGGCGTCGACGGAAACCCGACGATTGATGATAGGACACCGCTGTTCCCAGCGCTGACGGATCGAAGCAAACCCTTGCTCAAGAAACTCAACATAATAGAAATCGAGGCGCTCGAGCAACGCGCGAAGAAAAACCCGGCGGTCAACCAACTGGCCGGTTTCAAGCAGAACCGATGTTGCCGGATAGTTAAGCTCCGGCGGGAACTGATCGGCAGTCATGTTGAGATTAATGCCAATACCAAGGACAACATAGTTAATCTGTTCGGTTTCTGCACTCATTTCATTGAGCAGACCGGCAATTTTTGCCCCGCCAACGAGAATATCGTTAGGCCATTTGACTTCTGCCTTGACCTTGCCGACCGTCTCAAGAACATCAACGACCGCTACCGCGGAAAGAAAAGTCAATTGCGGAGCCTGTTGAACCGGAATCTGTGGCCTTAATAATATGGAACAATAAAGGTTCACTCCGGCCGGAGAGGCCCACTGCCGCCCCAGACGCCCTTTACCGGCCAACTGTTGATCAGCGACCAGCACAGCACCCTCCGCAGCACCCGCTTCCGCCTGGGCTTTCAACTGCAGGTTAGTTGAATCAACAACCTGAAGGATGTCCAGTGAGCGGGCGACGATACGGCAATCAAGTTCGCCGGCAACGTCGCTGTTAAACAGCAGATCAGGGATTTCAAGTAGCCGATAGCCTTTGGCGTGCCGCGCTTCAATCGCCAAGCCCAAGGCCCGCAAGGAATTAATCTGTTTCCAGATCGCCGCCCGAGACAGTTGCAACTCTGTGCTGATTTTTTCACCCGACAACCAGCCATCAGCGTGACAACGCAGCAATGCCAGAATACGATCACGGGAAGACAAAGGAGGCGGAATCACTTGAACAGCATCGAGATGTCAGCCGCAACCACCGAATGGGTCAGAGCACCGACAGAAATGATATTGACACCGGTTTCGGCGATCTCACGAACCCGTTCAAGGGTGACCCCACCAGAGGCCTCCGTCAGAGCGCGGCCATCAATCAGGGCCACGGCCTGAACCATCTCGGCGTTGGTCATATTGTCAAGCATAATCACATCAGCACCAGCATCAAGGGCTTGTTGAACCTCATTCAGGTCACGGGTTTCGACTTCTACCCTGAGGGTGTGGGGGACTTTTTCCCGAGCGCCGGCAACCGCTGCGGCAATATCCCCGGCGGCGGCAATATGATTTTCCTTGATCAGCACCCCATCAAAAAGACCAATACGGTGATTGCGCCCGCCACCGGCCCGCACCGCATATTTATCCAGCGCCCGCAAACCGGGAGCCGTTTTGCGGGTATCGACGATAAAGGCACCGGTACCCTCCACTGCCGCCACGAAACGCGCGGTCAGAGTAGCGATCCCTGACATGCGTTGCAACAGGTTCAGGGCGACCCGCTCCCCTTGCAGCAACATCAGGGCAGATCCTTTCAGCCAGGCGAGAACATCGCCCCTTTTCACCTTCTGGCCATCAACAAAAATCTTCTCAAATCGAACATCTTTGTCCAGCTGATGAAAAACGGCAGCCGCCACATCGAGACCGGCAACGACAAAATCCTCCTTGGCTACCAGCTCGGCCCGCGCCGTTGTATCACGCGCGACGGTAGCCATGGACGTCACATCGCCGAGACCGATATCTTCCTCAAGTGCCGTGCGGACAATTCTTTTAATTTCAAACTTCATCCCTGGTCTCTCCACGGAAGGATAGCAACAGCCCCAAAACCAATGAACTTATGCCATAAATGAGGTTCATCTATAGCATAGCGACTCCCTCTCTCGCAACTGAAAACAATGTCGCCAAGGGAGCAAATCCCCTTTACATTTCCGTTACTTGTGATAAAAATAGGGATCATTTTAAACGCCGCCCAAAACCACGTCTGACGAGGAGTAGCAAATGAATTATCGCCATTTTTTTTTCCTGACAGCATTGCTGTTACTGACCGCCGGATGCGTCAGCAAGAACAGCTATCAGCAAAAGGTTAACGAAGCCGATCTCCTCAGCGAGGATGTGACCACCCTCACAGCCACAGTAGCAGAGTTGCGTCAGGACAAGCAGATTCTGCAAGCGGACCTGGCAACCCTCAACTCTCGCCTGGTGGAGGTTCTCCAGGAAAATTCCCGCCTGCAACGCGATCTGTTGGTCGCTACTGCCACCCAGGAACGCCAGGAGGGGAACCTCTCCCTTCATCAGCAGCGCATTGCTGCAATGCAGGCCAGAAGCGAGGAACTACAAGCAACTGTTGAAGAATTAAACCATGCTCTGGACAAAGAACGCATTGCCCGCGAAGCACGATTGGCGCAGGTTAGGCACACCTATGAGGAGCTGGTTGAAGCCCTCGAGGACGAGATCAAGCGCGGTGAACTCACGATTTCCAACCTTGAAGGCAAGCTGACCGTCAACCTGCTCAATCAGATCCTTTTTGACTCAGGAGCCACCCATCTGCGCGCGGAAGGCAAAAGTGTCCTGAAAAACCTTGGTGATGTGCTTAATCGCTTTCCTGAGCGCGCCTTGCAGGTTGCCGGACATACCGACAATGTTCCGATCAGCCCACGCTTGCTGGAGCAATTCCCAACCAACTGGGAGCTTTCTACTGCCCGCGCCACCAGCGTTATCCACTTTTTACAGCAGGAGGTAGGGTTGCCTGGTAATCGGCTGATCGCGGCCGGTTTTGGTGAATATTACCCGATCGCCAGTAACGCAACCGCAGAAGGACGTGCCGAGAACCGGCGCATCGAAATTCTGCTGGTGCCCTTTGCGTCGGAACTCAGTGAGTGAATCAGCTTTTAGTCCTGTAGGCAGTACAAACCGGGGCTACCGGAAGGCTAACCCTCAAAAAGTCAATCAAAGGACCTCTGCGTCATGACATAGCGCCGGTCAAAACTGCAGCGATTTGGTCTGCAGAAACTCTTCCAAACCGTAACGCCCTAACTCCCGTCCATTACCGGACTGCTTGTAGCCCCCGAAAGGTGCGAGGGGATTGAAGCGTCCCCCGTTGATATCGACCTGTCCAGTCTGCAGTTTCCTCGCCACCCGCTCGGCACGCTCCGGATCAGCCGACCAGACAGCGCCGGACAGGCCATACACCGTGTCATTGGCAATTTCAATCGCCTCATCTTCGTCACGGTAGGTCATGATTGACAACACCGGACCGAAAATCTCTTCACGGGCAATCTTCATCTCTTTTGTCACCCGGCCAAACACCGTCGGACGCACGTAATAGCCCAGAGGCAATCCATCCGGTGGCTCGATACCTCCAATCAGGAGTTCGGCACCATCAGCAATGCCGCTGCGAATATAATCAAGAACCCGATCACGTTGTACGGCAGAAACCAGCGGCCCGATTCGGGCCTGTGTATTGAGAGGATTTTCCGGAACATAAAGAGCAACATGCTGACGGACAAACGCCACCACCAGCTCGTATTTATCCTGGGGGATCAACATACGGGTATGGGCGCTGCAGGTTTGGCCGGAGTTAAGAAAACAACTGCTCAGCGTGGCTTTGACAGCGGTTTCAATATCGGCATCATCCAGAAGGATGGTTGCGGACTTCCCCCCCAGTTCCAACGCCACGTGCTTCACTGTTTGTGCGCCAAGGGCCATGATGCGCTTGCCAATGGCAGTGGAACCCGTGAATGAAACCATATCGACATCCGGATGAGAAACTAACGCTTCACCAACCTCGGCACCATAACCTGACACCAGATTGAACACCCCCGGCGGCAGTCCGCTGGAATCAATGATCTCTGCCAGCACCAGGGCGTTGAGAGGGGTCAGTTCGCTCGGCTTGGCAACAATGGTGCAACCGGCAGCCAGAGCCGCTGCCACCTTAATCATCAACTGATGCAGGGGATAGTTCCAGGGGGTGATGGCAGCAACGACACCAACAGGTTCCTTTAACACCAGGGAATTGCCGATTCGTTCGGAAAAAGCAAACTCACCTAACAGTTTGATGTAACTTTCCAGCACAACCGTCGGTAATCCCGCCTGAATGCGTTGACTGAGCTTGATCGGCATTCCCAATTCAGTGGTCATCAATTCGGCCAACTCCGGCCCGCGCGTTACCAAGGCCTCGTAAATCTGAGTCAGATAACCGGCCCTGATGGCGGGTTTGGTCGTCGACCAGCCGGGCAACGCCTTGCGCGCTGCTGTTACGGCAGCCTCGACATCGACTGAGGAACCAGCCGGAACAGTTGCGATAACGGCCTCCGTTGCCGGATTAATGACCTCGATTAAGTCAGTGGATGCCGGGAGGCACCAGTGACCACCGATATAAATCTTGCCATACGATTTCATTTCAACCTCCTGATAAAAGCTGAACCGTTGATTCACAGCATCATCATAACAATGATTTGCTCAACCTGCGAGAAAATGCGAAAATCGGATCAAACCCTGTCAAGATTATCGTCAACACCCATCCAGAAGGGTTCCTGAGTAAGTAGTGACGATAACACCCTGTTTTTTTGAGGCCAAGGATGCCAAAAATATTTTCCTATCGCTTTTATGTGCCTGATGATGCCAACGATGCCAATGGCCATGTTAACAATATCGCCTACGTACAATGGATGCAGGATGTGGCAATCAGGCATTCGGATGCGCAAGGCTGGACGATAGACAAGTATCAACAACTTGGCACTAGCTGGGTAGTGCGCTCGCACCAGATTGAATATCTGCAGCCGGCATTTGCCGGTGAAGAAATCGAGATACTAACATGGGTTTGTAACATGAAAAGAACCCGCTCG
The DNA here is from genome assembly GCA_019429255.1 of Desulfuromonadales bacterium. Taxonomy (GTDB): domain Bacteria; phylum Desulfobacterota; class Desulfuromonadia; order Desulfuromonadales; family Geopsychrobacteraceae; genus Pelovirga. The sequence continues at coordinate 87,482 of JAHYIY010000009.1, forward strand.
ATGCGCCGTTATCGTTTTTTTCGCTGTGCGGATCGAATGCCGCCGGCGCGGGCAGAAACCGACTGGGTTTATGTCGATAACGTAGCGGGAAAACCGAAGAAAATTGACATTGCCGTCAGTGAAGCTTTCGATCTGGTTACTCCGGAAGAGGAACCTTAGTCGTCGGCCAACAGCCGTCAAAAAAGAAAAAGGCAGGTCAACCTGCCTGCCTTATCATCCGGGAGTGGTTTCTTCCCGGCACCACAACGACAGCCGCCATCACGGCCGATCACTTGATTTCTACCTCAACGCTCTTGGGTTTGACCACCTCGATTTTGGGAATAACCAAGTTTAACAGGCCATCCTTAAAGCTGGCGTCAATTTTTTCGATGTCGATGTTCTCCGGTAGAGTAAAGCTGCGGCTGAAGCTGCCATAAAAACGCTCGACCCGATGCATTTTTTCACTTTTGTCTTCTTTTTCCTGCCGACTTTCGCCGCGGATACTCAATACCCGGTCTTCAATACTGATTTTTACATCTTCACGCTTGACCCCGGGTATATCAGCCTTGATGGTGAACCCTGTGTCTGTCTCGCTGATATCCACCCGCGGAGCCCAATCTGCGCCTTCGCCAGCAGTCATTGTGCCACCACGAAACGGCCAATCCTGGCGTCCCATCAAGCCTTCCATCTCTCTGAACGGATCCCATTTTGTCAGTTTCATCGCTTCCTCCTTGGGTAAACGCGGGATGGTTTAATAAGGCAGGCTGCCCGCTACAGCCGACCTCAGCCCGAGAAAAAGCGGACAAAAATAAATCGAAAAAACACGCTATTCAATGCACAACCCGCTAAAAGAATAGCGCATAATCGGCAGATTGCAAGTTTCTGCCGCGGGCATTGAGGGCCCCATGCTTGTACTACAACCAGTTGATTACAAAAGAAAAAGCTAGCGGGATCTGGCCAGGGATTCGGCAATGGCAACGACAAGGATAATGGACCCGCCGACAATAACTGCCGCAGATGGCACTTCCCGCAGAAGAACCCAAGCCAGCAAAATAGAAACCACCGGCTGCATACAGCCAACCAGGGAAACGGTTTTGGCTGCCAACAGTTTCAGACTGGCGGTGTACAGGGTGTGAGCAGCGGCGGTTCCCAGGAAACCCAACAGTACCAGTAGCAGCCAGTCATGGTTATTGAGCAAACGCGCAGTTGTCAGATCGACAAAAGGGACAAACAACAGGGCAATCGCCACCAATTGATGAAACATCAGGGTACTGCTGGGAATCGCCGCGAAGTAATATTTCTGACATAAATTGCGCAGGGAAAACAACAGTGCGGAAAACACGCCCCAGATGGCACCCTGCAGCATATTGCCGAACAATCCACCACCCAGATCCTGCCAGACCATGATCAGCAGTCCGACCAGCACGAGGATTCCGGAAAAAACATCACGTGCCGACAAACGACAGCGGGCAAAGAGGGGTTCAAGCAGAATCGTGATCATCGGATAGCTGAACAGGGCAAGAATGCCGACGGCAACAGTTGAAATCTGCATGGCATGAAAAAAGGTACCCCAGTGCACCCCCATGACCACACCAAGCCCATAAATCGCCAGCAACTGTTTAAAACTTTGCACCCGCAAAGGCATACGAAAAAGCCGACAGAACAGATAGAACCCGCCGATTGCAATGAGGCTGCGTAATTGTGTTATGGAAAAAGCATCAAGGGGAATCAATTTGGCGAACAGACCGTTAAGGCTCAGCAGGGTTAACCCGACATAAAGAAGGACAATACCGCGCGGCGGAACAGCTGTGGGTGAGGGTGCGGACATAGGGACAAAGAACCGTCAGGCTACGCCAGGTGAGAGTTGATAAATAGGACGGCACACAGGTAAGTCAACAGATTGACCGACGCTACGGCTGAAAAGAGCCATTGTGAGGCATCTAGTGGGCGCGCTGTTCCAGCTGAATCAGCAAGCTTTTAAGCTGTTCAATGGTTTCCCGCAACTGGCGATTTTCCCCCTCCAGATCAGTAACCAGCTGATTTCCGGATTCCAGTTCCGCCGACAATTCAGCATGTTCAGCGCGGCACTGCTGCAATTGGCGGGCAAGGCGCCTCATCGCTTCATGCTGTTTATTGTCAGGGGCGCCGGCAAGGTATTGACCCAGGGCGGCAGAATCACCAACGGCAAGGAAATCATCAAGATAGCGGTTAAATTCCTGCTGCTGTACCTGCACCGATTCCGGCAGTACCGGCGGCAACTCTTTTTCTTCGGGAAGCAACAAAGCACATCCAGACAACAACGTAGCTATTGACAACACAAAAGGCCACCGGCTCATTCCCTGTGTTCCTCCACCATATAGGTACTACCATCCTGCAGCTTCAGGTATTCTTTGAGGCGAGCACAATCCTGGCTGATTGCCAGACGCGATGGATACTTGTAACGGGTAGAGTGAATAACGGCAATAGAAATCGACAACAGGGGGAATGTGCGCTCCACCCCATAGCGATCTTTGCCGACAAAAGATTGTGCCTGGCGATCCTCCGGCGAATAGAGGGTTGGCACCATCTCATCAAACCGGGAAATAATCGTCTGTGCCAGCACTTCACCCTTATCCGGCGAGGTCACAACAACATAATCATCACCGCCAATATGGCCAACCAGATCATCAGGATGACCGCATTCATTGACAACGGCTTGAATCAGATTTCCAACCTGACTGATGACATCGCTACCGGCTTTGTAGCCGTAACGGTCGCCATAACTTTTAAAGTTGTCGAGATCGATATAGAGATGGCAAAAATCAATTTTCTGGTTGATGCGGGTGTCTATAGCGCGGTCAATAGCTCGATTGCCCGGCAACAGGGTCAAAGGGTTGGCATCAAGATGCAACTGTTCAAGTTCACGCAGTTTCTCCCCCATCTGATAAAAATCATGTGCCAGCTCGGAGAACTCATCATCACCAGGAAGTTCCAGGCGATGATCAAAACGGCCGGCTGAAATCGATTGTGTCGCTCTTTTAAGCGCCTTGACCGAGCGATGAATACTGATGATAACGGTGATTGTTACCGGTGCCGAAAGACAGATCCCGAACAGGGTAAGAAGCACAGTAGCGCGAAAAGCTGCGCTGGTTTTTTGCGACAGGCGAGTCAGATCGGTATTGATCTGTTGTTGCTGGCGTTCCCGGTATGCCACCAGCAATTCAACAATCTGGGTGCGCAGCGGCACCATCGTCGAACCGGAAAGGGCCGTTGCCACCACCCAGTCTTCGTGCTGCAGTGCCGCTGCCAGGTGCTTATCAGCCTGACGGTAAGCATCGAGAATTTGCAGCAGGGTCTGACTCTGTTCATTGCTGGGCAATCCCTGCAGGGTCAAGACGTGACGTACCAGTTCATCGTTACGATTGCGGCGCAGGTCGATCAATTCGACATCACGCAATATCAGCAACTGCTTTTCGATATTTTCCAGGGCCAGCAGGTTCTGCTGCAGATCGCGCAACAATTCAAAGGTTGAAAACTCGATTTGTACCAGATGTTCGGTGTGACGGGTTTGCTGGTGGAGCTGATAGAGGGCGTAACCAACGGCACCGAGAGTAAAAAAGACAATGACCAGATAACCGATCACGACTTTTTTGGTCACTGTTGAAAACAGCTTACGCATGTCGTATTCACGCCCTGACGAATGAATCGGCAACGGTCGGGTCAAATGCCAAGATAGGCCTTGCGCACGTCAACGTTGGACAACAGGTTCGGTGCTGAATCAACCAGGGTAATCCTGCCATTTTCCATAACATAGCCGCGATCAGCCAGCTTAAGGGCCTGATTGGCGTTCTGCTCTACCAGAAAAATAGTGGTGTTACTTTCTTTGTTAATCTGGCGGATTATCTCAAAAATCTGCTTGATAATCAACGGCGCCAGCCCCAATGACGGCTCATCCAGCAACAGGACCCGGGGACGCGCCATCAAGGCACGGGAAATTGCCAGCATTTGCTGCTCACCGCCGGACAGCGTGCCGCCTAACTGGGATTGACGCTTCTCCAGAATAGGAAAAAGGGTCATGACATAGTTCAGATCCTGCTCAATCTGGCGTTTATTGCCACGCAGAAAGGCACCCATTTCCAGATTTTCCAGCACCGTCATGTCAGGAAAAATCCGCCGCCCTTCGGGCACCTGGACGATCCCCTTTTTGACAATATTTTCCGGGCTTAACCCATGAATCGGATCGCCATCAAGGAAGATTGCGCCGGCGCGAGGGGGAGTAATGCCACAGATCGACATCAGCGTTGTTGTTTTGCCCGCCCCATTGGCACCAATAAGCGCAACAATTTCCCCCTCTCCCACCTCAATGGTCACATCGTTCAACGCCTGAATATTCCCGTAATAGGTCTGAATATTCTGCACCTTAAGCATCGACTTCTTCTCCCAGGTAAGCTTCGATCACTTTGGGGTTGTCTCTGATATCAAGGGGTGATCCCTGCGCGATTTTCTTGCCGTATTCCATGACATAGATCGGATTAGAGATTTTCATGACCAGCTTCATATCGTGTTCAATCAACAAAATCGCAATCTGCTCTTCTTCGCTAATCCGGCAAATCAGTTGGTCAAGTTCTGACGTTTCATAAGGGTTCATCCCCGCCGCCGGCTCATCGAGCAGCAACAAAAAGGGATCGGTCGCCAGGGCGCGGGCAATTTCAAGACGGCGCTGGGCTCCGTAAGGTAGATTCCGGGCGAACTCATTGACGAATTTTTCCAGACCGACCTTTTCCAGTAACCGATAACTGGTTTCCACAATCTCCTGTTCTTCTTCACGGACGCCGCGATTACGGATAATGGAACGGAAAATACCGGAACGGGTACGGCAGTGACGCCCAATCATGACGTTTTCGAGAACCGTCATACTGGAAAAAAGACGAATATTCTGAAAGGTTCTGGCCAACCCCATTTCAGTGACCTTGTTCGGCTTGAGTCCGTTAAGGCGGCGGGTCTCCAGTCCCTTGGGATGCAACAGGATATCACCGCTCGTTGGTGTATAAATCCCGGTCACACAGTTAAAAAATGTCGTTTTGCCGGCGCCGTTAGGGCCAATCAGAGCGGCAATTTCCCCTTCGTGAACAGCCAAAGAAACGCTGTCTACCGCTCGTAGACCACCGAAATCCATGGTCAGCCCTTTGACTTCCAGTAATTTGTGTTTATTTTCAGTCATGAGCAGTTTTATCCTTCGTCCCCTTATATTGATAAATCTGGCGCAGATTGCTGATCAGTCCCTGCGGACGGAAAATCATCATCAGCACCATAGCGGCACCAAACACCAGCATCCGGTATTCGGAAAATGCCCGCAGATATTCCGGCAACAACACCAGAATAAAAGCGCCGAGAATGACCCCGAGGATCGACCCCATCCCCCCCAGAACAACAATCGACAGGATAATCGCTGATTCCATAAAGGTGAAACTGGCCGGGTTGATGAAGGTCGTTTTCGCAGCAAAAATGACGCCAACTATGCCGGCCCAGAAGGCACCGAGGGCATAGGCAGACAATTTGGTGCGGGCCATATCGATCCCCATGGCGACACAGGCAATCTCATCTTCGCGCAGAGCAATCCAGGCCCTGCCGACCCGACTGTTTTTCAGTCGATTGGTGACAATGATCGTCAACACCACCAGCGCTATCATGATGTAATAGATGTAGGTCGTTGATTGCGCCAGGCTCATCTGCACCCCAAAAAAACCGGGGCGATCAATATTGGCAATCCCGCTGGGTCCCAGGGATAGGGTTTCCCAGTTTTCCATCATCACCTTGAAGATCATCCCGAAACCCAGGGTCACAATCGCCAGGTAGTCACCACGCAGACGCAGAATAGGAAAACCCAGGACAATGCCGAACAGACAACCTAAAATGCCGCCGATCGGCAGCACTATCCAGAAACCGAGGTCAAAATAGTAATTGAGAATGGCGTAGGAATAAGCACCAACGCCAAAAAAGGCAACGTAACCCAGATCAAGCAAACCCGCCAGACCGACCCCGATATTCAAGCCAAGCCCCAGGACAACGAAAATCAACGCTGTCACCATGATATTGGTCTGGTAGGTATCAAAAATCAATGGGAATATCAGCGCCAGAACCAGCAGTACAGCCATTGCGCGATTACGCAACAGGATGTTGTCAAGAGCCGCCTGCAGCGGTCCGTACGAAGCAATCCCTTCCTCAGCCTGCTTTTGCCGGCGATTACGCCGGAGCAGCAAAAAACGCCAGAAATAGGACAGGACAAAACTGCCGATGGCAACCCAGAGGATGTTGGACCAGCGCCAGACCACCACATTTTCGATGGTGTTGACCCGGACGACCAGCAGAGGGAAAGTGAGAAAAACGAACCACAGGGAGACGACCAGGGATTGTTTGAAATCCTGCAACATAACTCTCACCTACACCTTCTGCTTGCGGACTTTTCCGAGAATTCCGGCCGGCCTGACGATCAGAATGACGACCAGCAGAACAAAGGTCAAAACATCCTCGTAGTCACTCGAGATATAGCCGGCAGCAAAACTTTCAGACCAGCCGATGATTAACCCCCCTAAAACGGCACCGGGGATCGAGCCGATCCCCCCCAGAACTGCCGCAGTAAACGCCTTGATCCCGGCCAAAAAGCCGATATAGAAGCTGACCTGCCCGATATAGGATGCCACCAGAACACCACCGATAGCCGCAAGGACCGAGCCGATGACAAAGGTCAGGGAAATAACCCGGTCAACATTGATACCGACCAGGCGCGCCATGTTCAGATCCTGCTGGGTTGCGCGCATTGCCTTGCCAACCCGCGTTTTCTTTATCAGCAAGGTCAACAGAACCATGGTTATCAGGGTGGTGACCAGAATTACCAGTTCCGGCGAACCGATAATGTGGGCGACATCATCCATAAAGGCAAAATCGGGAATCAGTCGCGGGAAGGGAAGAAAATCAGGGGTCTGAGCCAGCAATACATAATTCTGCAGAAAAATCGACATACCGATGGCACTGATCAATGGTGACAAGCGTGGCGAACCCCGTAGCGGCCGGTAGGCAATCTTTTCCAGAGTATAGCCATAGGCAGCGGCGTAAACAGCGGCAATAGCGGCAGCCAGAATCAAGATTGCAAACCCGCTGAGCCCGTAGATGGTACAGACTCCGGCCACGATCAGAGCCACAAAAGCACCAATCATGTAAATTTCACCATGGGCAAAATTGATCAACTGGATGATGCCGTAGACCATGGTGTAACCCAGGGCAATCAGGGCATAAATACTTCCTCGGGTCAGTCCACTGAAGAAAAGCTCTAAAAAATATTCCATAAATGACAACCACCCGGATCAGAAAAAGTGCGGGGCAAAGGAAATCCAGTCGAAAAAAACTAAGGATCAAAGCACAACAATCTCGGCACAACACAGATTGGGGGACTGTCTGAAAGAACAGTCCCCCGCCAGCTGTCCATTGACAGGAATCAGCTATTTTATCGCCGCCTGCTTGCCTTCATAAACTATTGCATTTCGACAAATGTTCCATTTTCCACTTTGAACATGGAAAAACCAACACCTTCGGCATCGCCTTTTTCATCGAATTTGATCAGGCCTACCGGAGTCTCAACATATTCGGTGCGCAGCGCGTTGACGACTGCGTCATAATCGGTGCTACCGGCCTTTTGAACAGCATTGAGCAACGCCAGAGCCGCAGCATATCCTTCCTGAAAGAAAGCACCTGGTTCGGCACCATAAGCAGCCTGGAAGGCATCTACAGCCGCTTTATTTAGTGGAAGTGCGGAAAGATCCTTGGGGCCGGTCATATAGGCGCCCTCGGCAGCGGATCCGGCAACATTGAGAAAGCTTTCATCCTTCACCCCGTCGTCAGAGATGAAGACGGCATCAACCCGCCGACGCTCCAACTGGGTCACCAGTTTGGAGGCTTCGGGGTGATAACCCCCGAAAATCAACGAATCAGCCCCTTCGCGGCGGACCCGCTGGATGATTGAAGAATAGTCCATGGCGCCGGGAGTGATTCCTTCAAACAGAACAACCTCAATTTCTTTTTCATCAAGAGCCTGTTTGGCGAACTCAGCAAAGCCACGACCATAATCGCCACGATCATGCAACACAGCAACTTTCTTGACGCCAAGGGAGTTCAAAGCATAATCAACTGCCAGTTTTGCCTGCATATCATCCGAAGCAATGGTGCGGAAAAAGTTGGGATATTCGCCACTCTGGGTCAGCGGCGGATTAGTCGCTGACGGCGACATAACCGGAATCTTGGCTTCGCGGTAGGTGCCAAGGGCAGCACGGGTGGCACCGGAACAGATGTGCCCCAGCACGACGTGGGCACCATCACTGACCAGGCGGGTTGCCACGTTGGTAGCAATGTTCGGATTACACTGGTCGTCCTGAATCAATAATTCAACCTGCTTGCCAAGAACGCCGCCCTGCTCATTGATCTGCTTGACCACCAATTGAGCGGCACGCATGGTAGGAATACCATAGGGAGCAAGATCACCGGAATGAGGACCGGCGACACCCAGCTTGATGGTCTCGGCAGAAACACCGGTGACGGCAAGGCACAGCACAAACGACACACACAACACTACCATTCTTTTCATGGTCAACCTCCTGATTTGTCACGACATTAAGAAAACTGATGAACTTCAATGTATAAACTAACCGACCTAACCGGTCAACTATCGGCAGGATTTTTGCTAAAATTTGATCAGGCGGTCAAGCCGCCGCGGCGCTAGCGCAATCCCTGTTTACTGCGACGGGATCTGACTTTCCTCATACTGACGACGCTCCTCAAGCCATTCCTTACGGGCCTTTCGCCAGATTGGGGCCAGATCTGCTGAACCCATCAGGTCGGCCAGAACAATCTGGTCAGGATTCTGGATTTCCACCAGATCAAGGCGCGCGCCAGGCAATGCCGCTACTGATTTCGTCACATCAACCTCCTGTAGCAGATCTGTCGTCCCTTCGAGAAAAAAGCCCAGCGGATAACCACTGTCGTAAAAGATCAGGGTCGTGCGATCAAAGGCATGGACCCGCACACAAACGCTAAGCCCTTCTGCGCTGACCTGTTCAAGCATGGCAGCCACATCGAAATGGCTTAAATCTTCCCCCCGATGCAAGTAACGCCCCTGCAACAGCGCGTGTACTGAAATGACCAGATCAGCCGACAATTGATAGATATTGAGGCGGGCGTTACCCATAATCGACATTTCAAAAATTCTGGCAATAGCATCATAGGCAATCTGCCGGGAGCCCTTTTCGCTGGCGACAAAAATCGAACTGATTAATTTACCCCCCTGAAAAAGCACAACGCCGGCACCCTGCGGGGCATCGAAACGCAGATAGCCGGTAAATTTACCGGCGCGCAACTTGGCCATGGCTTCCGGCAGATTGATACGGGCCGGATTGACCTGCGGACGTACAGCTTTTCCTTTGGGTAAATTCACCATCTGTTTCTCCCAGACTGACACTCTGCTTCCTTGCAGCAACCAAACAATCGACGCATCGTAACAAAAAAAACTGATAATCTGCACTATTGAAGAACTGTTGGCGCGATTCAGCTCTCCTGCAGTTGCTCCCAGGACAGATACATATCATCCAGCTGCCGGCGCAACTGCTCGTGGTTCTGACTAATGTGCCGCCATTGTTCCTGATCCTGATAGAGTTCCGGCTGTGCCATGGTTTTTTCGAGTTTGGCCAATGCCCCTTCTGCCTGCTCGATATGCTCTTCCAAAATCCTCAGTTCACGCTCGCGCCGTTGCTGCCGACGCTGCTCCTCTTTGCGTTGTGCATGGGCTTTGAGGCGGTCGTCCTTATCTTCTCGCGACTCTGCTGTTGAATCTTTATCGGCATGTTGTTCAACCCGCTTGGCGCTATGGGTTAGATCACCCAGTTGCTGACGAGCCGCCAGAAAATCTCCATAATTACCCGGATAAGAGTCAATGGCAGCGCCACCTACAGCAACTACCCGGGAGGCCAGGGCATCGACAAAATAGCGATCATGAGAAACAAAAACAATGGTTCCCTGATATTTTTTCAACGCCTCAAGGAGCACTTCTTTTGACTGCAAATCAAGGTGATTGGTGGGTTCATCAAGCAACAGTAAATTGGCTGGATGCAACAACAGCTTGGCCAGAGCCAGGCGATTGCGTTCACCGCCGGAAAGAACTTTAACCGGTTTTTCGATATCATCACCGGAAAACAGGAATGACCCGAGAATGTTGCGCAAGCGCGGCACCATCGCCACTGGCGCATCAGCCATCAGCTCGGCATAAACGCTGCGGGCTGAATCAAGAGTTACTGCCTGATCCTGGGCAAAATACGCCTGCAGCAGATTGTGCCCCGCCACACGCTTGCCGTTAACCGGCTTTTCGACGCCGGCCAACAGGCGCATCAGGGTCGATTTGCCGGCACCATTCGGACCGACCAGGGCAACGCGCTCCCCTTGCAGAATGTCAAGGTCAATCTGCTCCAACACCTTTAGTGCGCCATAGTGCTGCGACGCCCCTTTCAGACTCAGGGCGATCCGCCCACCTTTGGGCGGCGCAGGAAAACTGAAAGAGATTTTTTTGCGCTCCGGTGGCAGAAAAATCCGCTCAATCTTATCCAGCTGCTTCACCCGGCTCTGCACCTGGGCCGCCTTGTTGGCCTGGTAACGAAAGCGGTTGATGAATGCCTCAGTCCGCGCAATTTCTTCATCCTGTTGCTGTTTGGCGGCTTTAAGGGCGGCGATGCGTTCATCACGGGCACTAACATAGCGACTGTAATTCCCGGGATATTCAGTCAGGGCGCCGTTCCAGACTTCGACAATCCGGGTAACGACCTGATCGAGGAAAAAGCGATCATGGGACACCAGAACCACGGCGTAAGGATAGTTCTGCAGATACCCCTCCAGCCAGTCCCGGGCCGGCAGATCAAGATGGTTGGTCGGCTCATCGAGCAATAACAGATTGGGGCGCTGAAGCAACAACTTGGCCAGAGCAATGCGCATCTGCCAGCCGCCGGAAAAATGTTCGCAGTGCTTGTCGAAATCCTCTGCAGAAAATCCCAGACCATGAAGAACCTTGCCAACCTCCGTTTCCATCAGGTAGCCGCCGCGCCGTTCAAACTCCTGCTGCAAGTGTGCGTAATGTTCCAACTCGGCAGAGGCTGTCTGGGCACTGAAAGAACTCTCCAGCCGACGGATGTCTTTTTCCATCTGCTGCAACTGGGCCAATGCGCTGCGCGCCTCAACAACCAGGGATCGGCCCTGGTGCACCAACCCTTCTTGAGGCAAATAACCAAAAGTCGTCCCTTTGGCAACCTGTATGGTGCCACCATCAGGCTCTACCAGACCGGCAAGAAGTTTGAGCAGGGTCGATTTGCCGGCACCATTGGCACCGCACAGACCGATCCGATCAGTTGGGCGAATATGCCAATCGATAGCGGCAAACAAGCGGCGATCAGCAAAATATTTATCAATGTTTTTAAGCTGCAGCATAAAAATCTGTCGACATTATTGGTTAGTAAAGAATGACGGGAACCCACTTATACAACAAGGTGGCAACCAGATATCATAAAAAACGGAGGGTCCCCTGCGGAAACCTCCATTTTTTATGATGTTCAATAAACAACATCGCTGTTGAGTGCCCTGCTAACGGCTGTTCGCTGTCCGGTTAAGACTGTTGTAACCGTTGTATATAACCATCTATCAGCAGTGCAAGCCCTTCAGTATCCATCCGCGCATTATTCATAATCAGATGGTAGAGGGTGGGGTTGTCAGTACGCTCGTTGACAAAACGCTGGACAAAAGCCTCGCGCTGCCCCTGCAGCCTGTCAATATGATCGCGGGCTTCAGCCTGATTCATGCCGTATTTGCTGGAGATGGTATCAATTTTATATGCCGGCGGTGCCACCAGCCGCAGGTGAATACAGTTCGCCAGATCCTGGGTAATATGAGGAGCCCCACGACCAATGATAATGCAGTTTCCGCGCTCGGCAAAACCACGAATTACGCGACGCATATGGGCGAATATTTCAGTTTCTTCAGCATTGGTGCGGTCAAGAAACATAGAGAGAATAGCTTTCAGCGAGGACGGGGTATTTTCTGATTTTTCGATCTGATCTACAGTAAAGCCCGACATCTTGGCCACCTCATCGATAACCTGACGGCCAACGATAACCCATGGTTCCCCCTTGGTGCGGGCATTGAGGCGTTTTTGCAAGGCCCCGGCCAGCGCATGGGCTTGACAACCAAATTCACGGGTCAGGGTGACACAGGTCGCCGGCTTGCCTTGATCGGCCAGCTGCTGTTGCTTATACCACGCCTGCAGCATAGCTTCCATCTGTGGGGTCCAGACATTGCTTTTGATCATAAGATTCTCCTTATCGGCCGTTTTACTCATTCCGATCAACAGTTATAAGTTGCCATAATTATAACTGATTATTCATCCATTTGGGAAAAAATCAAAAAACTTCCCTGGATCTCTGGTGAAATCCATCAGCCGGCGCACTTCGCATATTCCCTGGCTAACAAAAAAACCACTGAAATAAACAGTTAAAATACACCCGCTGGCAGTCCGCTGGAATAACGCCGGTTAATTTTCAGAAAATCTTGCGCAATGATAATTCCCGTATTCAATGGGTCCTGTTCTCTGCTAGTATATGACCGTCAAAAGTAATGTTCTCACGATGAAACGTGCTTCCACGGCCCGTGTCGTGTCGAGGCTGCTGATAGATTTCACCCTGCTGGGCGCCAACTTCCCTGGTTACCCGGCGACCCCCTACTCTTTAGTGCTGAGGCACTGTTCTGCCGACCCCGCATTGCGGTGAGGTCCGGAGCGGTGATTCACCACCAGATGCCGCATCAATGCGGACAGAAAGGTTTACCAATGAGCAAGAAGATGTTGATTAACGCCTCCCACCCGGAGGAAAATCGGGTGGCGATCGTCGTCGATGGTGTGCTGAGCGAGTTAGACATCGAACTGGCCGGCCAGGAACAGAGCAGAGGAAACATCTACAAAGCGGTTGTGGTTCGGGTAGAAACCGGACTACAGGCCGCTTTTGTTGATTATGGCGCTGACAAACTCGGCTTTCTGCAAATCAGTGAAATCCACCCCGAACTCTACCCCGCCAGACACCAGACCACCGGGCGGCCACGGATTGCCGACATTCTTCATCGCGGTCAGGAAATTCTCGTCCAGGTCGTCAAGGAAGAACGCGGCAACAAAGGTGCAGCCTTAACCACCTTTTTATCCCTGCCCGGCCGCTACATGGTGTTAATGCCGGACAGCACAACCAAGGGGGTATCACGAAAAATCACCGAAGAGGCGCAGCGCAAAGTTCTTAAAAATACCATGGCAGAACTCAATCTCCCCGACCAGATGGGTTACATTGTTCGTACTGCCGGCATTGGTAAGGAAAAAGAAGAACTCAAGCGTGATTTTGACTATCTGGTGCGCCTCTATGAAGGAATTATTCAGCGCAAAGAGCAGGTCAAGGCGCCGGCACAGCTCTATCAGGAGTCCAACCTGGCGATACGCTCCATCCGAGATTATTTCAGCACGGAAATGGACGAAGTGCTGGTTGATGATGAGAAGGTGTTCCATGACACCAAAGACTTTTTCGCCCTGGTGATGCCCGAGCATGGCCATCTGGTCAAACGCCATCGCGAACGCCGCCCAATCTTTTCACGCTACCAGATTGAGGAACAGATCGACGCCCTGTCACGCAACCAGGTCTCCTTGCCCTCCGGCGGCTCCATTGTCATCGACCCGACGGAAGCGCTGGTTGCTATTGACGTCAATTCCGGCAAAATGTCGAGCGAAAGCGGTATCGAAGCAACCGCAGCCAAAACCAATCTGGAAGCCGCGACGGAAATCGGTCGTCAACTGCGTCTGCGTGATCTGGGGGGACTGATCGTTATCGACTTTATCGATATGCGCGATCGCAAACATATTCGTGAGATCGAGCAGGAAATGCGCAAAGCCCTGAAAAACGATAAAGCGCGCGTATCTGTCGGCAGAATCAGCCAATTTGGTCTGCTCGAAATGAGTCGCCAGCGCATCAAGCCGGTGTTAAGTGTCGGAGCCTATCAGGAGTGTCCACACTGTCACGGTCTGGGCCGCATCAAGAGCATCGAAGCCCAGGCAGTAGCCTTTCTGCGCCAGGCACACACAGCTGCAGCCAAAGGGCAGATCGGCCACATAGAAGCACGTGTTCCCTACGAGGTCGCCAACTACCTGTTGAATCAGAAACGGCACACCATTACCCAGCTTGAAATCCTCCTCGGCCTCAACGTCACCATCCTTGGTCAGTCTGATCTGCTTCCCGGCGAACTCCATCTGGAAAGTTTTAAACGGGAGAAAAACATCAGTGAAGACATCCAGAACGTACCGGTGTCCCATGCCAACCAGATCGAAATGGCTCTGGCGGAAGCAAAACTAGAGGAAGAACAGGCAGATTCCTCGGTCGCTATAGATCCAGCAGCAACCCCGGATGAACAAGTAAATACCCCGGAAGCAGCTGCCGAGGCCGATGCTGTAATATCTCCGGAAAACGCCGAAACCCCGGCTCCGGCAAAAAAACGTCGTCGTAGACGGCGGAAGAAACCGGCAGCGCAACCCACCCCGACCTCGGGTGAAGAAGCTGCAGCAGCCGACCCTTCTGCCCCAGAGGAAACCTCCACCAGGGTCGAACAGCAGCCGACTGAACCCTCTGGGCAAGAGACAACTGACAGCCAACACAGCCAACCTGCCACCTCAATGACCGCTATCGCGGAAACCGCAGAAACGCCTCCAACAGCTGAGGAAAAGCCCAAACGCCGACCACGCCGGCCACGCAAAACGACGGCGAAAAGCATCCAGGCAGACGAGACAACTGCTCAAGAAAAGGAAGCCGTCGTTGCAACAGCAGATGTGGATAATGCCCCACAGCCGGCAATAGAGATAACAGCAGATTCAACACCATCTGGGCAGGATGCGGTTGACAAGGGGAAGAAACCAGCACGTAAGCCCCGGCAATCTGCGGCCAAAGGCTCTACTTCCAAAAGATCTACTCCAGTAGCTCCAGAAAATGCGGAAAAAACGGAGCAAAAGACCCAGGACGCTCCAGCTGACAAACCAGCGCCAAAACGCCCACGCCGTAGCCGCAAAACCACCGCGATGACAGCGGCAGGGGACAAAGAAAGCGTTACACAAAAGCCAGACACAAAGGAAGTTGTCACAGAAACGGCGGAGAACAAAATAGCCACAACAAGCAACGGGGCCAACCAGGAGCAGACCCCGCCGACCGGGACAACCGCAACCAGGACCCCTCAGCGCCGGCGCCGAACCAAGCCGACCAAAGCGGCAGCAGCGCCGGCAGAAACAACCGACGCGATACCCCCGGAGTCCTGAAAAGGGGAATTATTCAGTTTGACTCTTCCGGCACCAGACATTCCTGCGCCAGGTTCTGCAACTCGGCAATGGTACGCTCCAGCAGAGTGATCTGATCTTCAATCTGCTGATGTTGGTTGGCTTTTTTCTGCAGGGCAATGTCCATCGCTGCTCGGGTTGCGGCAATCACCTTGGCAAGCTGCTCATCGAGCTCAAAACCATAACGCCGAAAACTCTCATCCAGCCCGCGCCTTAAAGCCCAGTTCATCTGCTCGGTATTCTCGTTGAGGAGTTTTTGCGTTTGCTCGCGCAGGCGCTGTACTGTGCGCCGATGACGGAAACGCTTGGTCATCAGCTTACGGGAAATTTTTTGGCCGATGGGATCCATATCTGAAATAAACAGGTCCTGACTCCAGCCCGGCGGATCAAAATGGGCGTATACCCTCTCTACCAGTGGCGCATGATAGGGAACATTAAAAAGCTCCGCTGCTGCCTGACAAACCTGTTCGATCAGCTGCTCACAGCGTTTCTGATGCATAGAAAGGATCTCTGTCGCCTGTCGCCTGATGGCATCATCAACCTGGCGCAGTGCCGGGGCAAAAAATATCGGCAACTGGGTTGCAACAATGGCACGTACCTGCCGCTCCAACTCTTCGGTATCCGCTACCCCCTGAATCACCCCTTCCACCTTCGGCATAACCCGCTGTTTGGCCGCTGTTCGCAGCGCCTCAATCTGCTGGGTCAAGGCCGTGACAATCCGCTTCAGATCACCGGCAAGAACATCAGCTGAAGCCTGTTTCTCCCGCTCAATGGCGGGCAGGATTTCGTGAAACATGGCAATCCGCTTTTTCAGATCGAGCTCCGGCAAACGCAGCGCCTCAAGGGACAACTGCAAATGCATGATCTGGGTATTGAGCTGATCCTTGAGTCGGCGCCGCAACGATAACTCGAGGGTCAGCTGCTTTTCGCGCGCGAAAAAATCAATCAGATTCTGTTCTACCCGATACATGCCGCTGCTTTTCCACAGATCCTTATCCTGCGTCAACCTGGCGGCCAGACCGCTTTTGGCGGAGATGGGCAACACCTGCGGCGCGCCGTCAAAAAGGGGCTGAAGCTGATCAGCAAGGAAGGTCAAGGAAACGACTTTTTCCTTTTCATTGAGAAAGTCGACCTTGTTCAAAAGAAAAAAGGTTCGCGGCAGCAGTTCACGCACTTCGCGCAGGTAGGTAATTTCGGCTTCGGTAATCGGCGGATCCGGGGACACCAGAAACAGCGCAGCATCGCAGTGCGGCAGAATCTGATAAGCAACTTCGGTATTGTGCTTAAAGGTTGATCCAATCCCCGGAGTATCAACCAGCACCACTCCCTGTTTAAGAATCTCCGCCGGATGACCGATCTCAACCCGCTCCACCTGAAGATGGTTATCGGGATTTCCTGCTTCGGTTACGTAGACCTGCAGAAAATCACCAAAGCTCCCCCCCTGTTTTGCATCAAAGCTCACCGGATCGGTCTGGTTGAAAAAAAACACCTTGGCCGTTACCGAATCGCCAGTGCGAATAAAGGTCGGTATAGCGGTGACAGGCAGGATATCCGTAGGCAGCAGATCTACGCCCAGCAGAGCATTTAAAAAGGTGCTTTTACCGCGTTTGAATTGCCCCAGCACCGCCAACCGAAAGGTTCCTTCCTCTTGCCGCGCCCGTAACGCCCGTAGAGGAGCATCTCCAGCCTGCTGCTGTGGGTCAATGGGAGCAAGAGCGGCAAGGGCGCGATCAATGATCGCGTCGAGAGTCATATTCGCATCGGATGGCATCAACAGGGACTCTTTACAACAAAGGGTTTAATGTCCGCAGGAAAAACCCACATCAACTTGAGAAACCAACCAATCGATGTGATCGTCACGATGATTCCTTTCTTAATGAATTTATCACACAAGGGCGGCGATCGAAAGGTGAATGCTGTAGCAGTAACCTATCCTTCCTGCTGACGGCGCAGAAACAATACGATAGCGCCATCACCGCCGTACCGGCGCGGAGCGCGACCCCACTCGGCTACCAGATCACTTTTGCCACGCTGTAAAAATTCTTCGACCGCCGATCGTAGAACCCCTTCTCCTTCGGGCGAATGCAGCCCTTTGCCGGTAATCACCAGCAGTACCTGCCAGCCATGATAGCGCGCGTTGGCAATAAATGAGGTCAGTTTTGCTTCAACATCCTGACGCACAGCACCATGCAAATCGAGAGTTGCCTCGGGAACCAGGGTGCCACGGCGCAGTTGCTTCATTCGCCGTGGCGCGCCGGGCGACAGCGGCTCGTCGTCGTTAAAGGTGTCAGCAAAGAGCACATTCAGACCCTTCATCGCCGACAAAAAAAGATCCTGATCGCAAGCCTGCGGGCCTGACTCACTATCCACTAATGGCTCGGCGCGATCATGATCTCCTCTCAGCTCTTCAGAATTCAGGCGCTGCACCCCAAAACGTGCCATCTGCGCATCAAAGTCAACTGCTTCGTCCGCAGCTGACAAGGATTCGTCAGCAGGGCCCGTAACCGGTACCGAAGCCGGAGGTTGCCCTGCGGAAACAGCAAACCCCTTCAGCGAGCCAAAGGGGTTGTTAAGATGTTTGCTGCCAACGGGTTTTGTTTTCTTATTCTTGGCCATTTCTTGCTACCTGAGCACCTGCTTGCGGCGTCCGGTGAGGGCTTTGGTCTGTTTTTTGATGATCGCTCCCTGTTTTTCAAGATGGAACTGATACCAGGCGTCACCAAAACCCTTCATTTTCATTTTTTTACCCGCCTCCAGTAAAGCCACATTTTCACTGAGACGTTCATCACCGCCGGTTTTCTTGATACCCTTCTGTAGCACCTCGATCGCCTTGTTGCGTTCTCCGATCTGATCCAGACAGTAGGCATAAAGGGCATAGATCATCGGCTCTTTTCGGTTGCCGGTCATGGCTTTATCAAAGGTGGCGTGCATTTTATTGCGCTTGTTTTTTTTCATGTAACTGATACCCAGCATCGCCATGCTGACCCAGTTACGCACAAACCCCTTTTCCAGATAGGGAAGAGCCTCATTGAACTCGCGCTTGAGGTAGTGGATGCTGCCGATCTGGGAATTGATCTGCGGTTTGACATAAAACTGCCAGGCACCGTACTTCATCCCCCCCTGCAGTGATTTGATCGCGCGATCCCCACGGTTGGCCAGAACATCCTTTTGTGCCGACTGCATCAGCACGCCCACTTTTTTCATCACAATACGGGTAATCAGAATAAAAATCGCCAGAAAAACCAGTGTCGAAACGGCCATGGCAATCCAGGTATTATCCGTCACAAAGCGCAGCATCAAGGCGGTAGTAAAAATTGATGCGGTAATCGAAATCAGCAAATTAAGCATAGCCTTAAGGATCCTTCTGGTAAAAAATTCGGGGGAAAAATACGGCAACAAAACAGCGGTAAAAACCGCGAAATCCTTATAGCAATCCGGTTGCTAAAAGTCAAAAAAAAGGGTAATTATTCAGCCCCATCGTTGTCACAGGGTCGGGGATCCGGTGACAAGGGTGTCTGTCGCCCGGGACGGCGACAGTCAAGCTGCCATGGACGGCGAAAAACGTCCCTTGGCACAGGATTTCCGGCCCGGTGCTGAACTGATAAAAAGGATGCATTGCGCTAAGCGGAAGAGGCTAGGTCATCAACCCCGGCGACCAGCGGGAACCAGCAGAGTAAGCTTCTGGCCGGGGCGCAAAACATGCTCACGGGTCAGATCATTCCACTGGCGGATCTGGTCGGTATTAACCGCAAAGCGGCGGCCAATCCCCCACAGGGTGTCGCCGGGTTCAACCTGGTAAATCACCTCGGCTGTCGGTTGCATTGTAGTACCGATCTGGGTTGCAACACGGCTTGAAGGCTGAGAAACCAGCAACACCTGGCCTGGACGCAGCATATTGCTCCACCCCAGAGTGTTCCAGACGCGCAGTTGTTTTTCGGTTACCTCGAAACGCCTGGCAATCGACCAGAGGCTGTCACCCGCCTGCACGGTGTAGCTGCGGCGCCGACTACGCACATAGCTATCGGCCAGCGACTCCACCGGGCGCTGGGTGAACCCTTCACGCAACGGTAAAATCAGATCTCGGCCAACCTGCAGAGCCCGTGGATTACTGATATTGTTCAGCGCCATAATGTCATCAACCTGAATCTGGTAACGCTGGGCAAGTGCCAGCAGGGTATCTCCGGACTTGATCTGATGACGATGATAGCGAACACGTTGATCAGCAGGCAGCTCAGCATACAACTGCTGAAACCTCTCTGCCGTTCCTACCGGCACCCGCACCTGATAATTTTCAACTCCCGGCGGCGTCGACCAGCGCTTCAACGCCGGATTGAGTTCCTTGATCTGCTGATAACCGGCCCCGCTTAATTCAGCGATGATTTCCAGATCGGTCTGGGTTGCAACAGCTACCACTTCGTAATCGATGGGATCGGCCAGCTCAAGGTCGGCAAAACCGTAAGCTTCCGGGTTACTGATCAGATGCAGGGCTGCCAGTAACTTGGGGACGTATTCGATCGTTTCGGGGCGCAATACCCGGCCATCGGCCAGATCCCAGAAATCACGACTACCACTGGCACGAATGGCTTGAGAAACGCGCCCCGGACCGGCATTATAGGCCGCAACAGCAAGATACCAGTCGCCATCAAAACGCTTATGCAGATCTTTTAAAAAACGGGCAGCAGCGCGGGTTGAACGCTCAAGGTCGAGGCGATCATCCTGCCACCAGTCGTTTTTCAGTCCGTACATCTCCCCGGTGCTCTCCATGAATTGCCAGGGCCCGGCAGCATGAGCCCAACTGTAGGCGCGCACATTAAAACCGGATTCAATCATCGCCAGATAGGCCAGATCAAGGGGCACCCCCTCGCTGGCAAAAACCAGCTGCATCCTGGGGATGTAACGCCCTGAACGTTGCAGCCAGGCGGTTAAGGTCTGTTTCTGCCGCCCCTGATAGCGATCGAGAAACGCCATCACCCGCGGATGATCGCACGTCGGAAAATCGCCGGCATAGGGGAGTAACGGCTGTGGCTGAAGAAAATTACCCAGGGACTCGGGTAGGCCACTGGAGAGTTCCTGGTTTGCCAGGATCGAGTTAACCAGTAGCGAATCAGCGGCAAAGGGTTGGTCAGGGATTATAGCGACATCAGCTTCGCGCATAAGCGCTTCGACAGCCACGCCAGGGTCAGGGTCAGGAAAGGGGGCCACCGAACCAAGTTGGCAGCTGCTCAATACTGGGACAAACCATAACAACACAAGAAGGTATCGGTATTTTAACACATTATTTCCCTTATTCGGCCGTCATTGAATGGGGTGGCTGAGTCCTCGTTGGATCGGCGCTGTCCTGCGCGCCGGTTTCGACAAAGGAGTCGGTCAGCATTTCTTCCGGCCAGAAACGACGCTGCATTTCGTCCAGCAACGGCCCAAAACTACCACGATCAATGGCGCACACCGGAATGGCGTTAAAACGGCGACAGATATGAGGAAGCTCCTCTTTTGGCAGCTGATCGGTTTTGTTGAACACCAGCAGGCGCTTGCTATGGCCCAGGTTGAGAGCATCAAGAATCTTTTCAACGGCACGAATTTGCTCTTGAAAGCTGGGATTGGACAGATCGACCAGATGCAACAGCAGATCGGCATCTTCCAGCTCCTCAAGGGTCGCCTTGAAGGCACCGATCAGGCTTTCGGGCAGATCACGAATAAAACCGACCGTATCGGTAATAATCACTTCCCGATCCAGAGGGAAGCGCAACCGTCTGGTTGCCGTATCCAACGTGGCAAACAGTAAGTTTTCGGTAAAAACTGTGCTTTGTGTCAACGCATTTAATAATGTCGATTTACCCGCGTTGGTATAGCCGACAATCGAAACAATCGGCAGACCGGCGCGCACCCTTTTCCGGCGACGCTGCGTGCGCCCACGCCCGAGTTCATCAAGTTGCTTTTCCAGGCGCCTGATTTTATCGCGAATACGGCGTCGATCAATCTCCAGCTTGGTTTCACCCGGTCCACGGCCACCGATCCCCCCCATCAAACGTGACATGGCCGTGCCTTTGCCGGTCAGGCGCGGCAAAATATACTTAAGCTGGGCCAGCTCGACCTGCACCTTGCCGTCACGCGACTGGGCGCGGCGGGCAAAAATATCGAGGATCAACTGGGTGCGATCGATAACCTTCATCTCGGTGATCTGCGAGATGGAACGAATCTGATTGGGATTCAAATCCTGATCAAAAACCAGCAGGGTGGCGCGTTGCTGCAGAGCCCGGATAACGATTTCACGCAATTTTCCCGACCCCACCAGGTAACGTGGATTGAGCTGGCGCGGACGCTGGATCACCCGATCGATCACCACCAGGTTGGCAGTGCGGGCCAATTCTTCAAGCTCCGCCATGGAAGCTTCCACCGCTTCACGTCCGGTCTGGGCAACGGAGATCAACAGTGCTCGTTCGCGGCCATCGCTTAGATCGATGGTTTCGGCAACGAGCCCTTCCATCTCCTGATCAAGAGCCTGGATAAAGGCAGAAAAGTCAAGTTTAAGCCGGTGAAAATCACTGAGATGAATGGTTTCAATCTGGGCTTTATCGGCGGTCGGGAGGAGGTGTGCATAAATCAGCGGTCCGGGGAGGCCGTCGTCACGCACGCCGATAGCAGCCATCAGGTCAAGGCGTAACAGCTCAAGGTCAGCGATATCGTCCTGATTGAGGGGTTCCTGTTTGAGGTGGGTATGGACACAGCGCAGGCCACGCAGGCCGCTACGCCCGAGACCAAAACGTGACAGGTCGGGGATAACAATTTCGCGATCATCGCCGACAATAACGTGATGGATAGATCCAGCACGATCGATAATCAACCCGATCTGGCGTTCGATGTCGCGGGAAAGTTCGGTGAGATAGCGCGCCAGGTCGGCACTGATCAACTCATTAGCGGGAACTTTGCGCCGATAGATGCGTTCCAGCGCCTTGATCTGCCCGGCCTTCAGCCCGCTGGTTTTACCCTCAATCATCGCCAGCCGCCAAAACGATCACAACGAATAAAGGCCCCGATCGGGGCCTTTTCAGCAGGATCAGGGTAACAGCCGGGACTAGCCGGCATTGAAGTTGAATCCGGCATCAACGTAGTGGATTTCTCCGGTCACCCCCGAAGCAAGATCAGAGAGCAGGTAGAGGGAGGCCTTGCCGACATCCTCCTGGGTCACCAGTCTTTTCAGCGGTGAACGCTCTTCTGCTACCCGTAGTTTTTCCTTGAAATTGGCAATACCGGAAGCCGCCAGGGTTTTGATCGGACCGGCAGAAACGGCGTTGACGCGAATCCCCCTTTCCCCCAGTTCGGCCGCCAGATAACGTACTGACGACTCGAGGGCCGCTTTGGCAACGCCCATGACGTTGTACTCGGGAACAGAGCGCACGGAACCAAGATAGGTCATGGTTACAATGCTGCCACCCGCCGTCATTACCGGCAGTGCGCAACGGGTCATGGAAATCAGCGAATAGGCACTGACATCGAGAGCCAGGCGGAAGCCATCGCGGCTGGTCTGGCTGAAGGGGTTTTTCAAATCTTCGCGGTTGGCATAGGCGACCGCGTGAACGACAAAATCGACGGTGCCCCAGGCTTGTTTCAGCTGATCAAAGACCGCAACCATTTCGTCTTCATTCTGCACATCACAGGGCAGGATAATGGTAGAATCAACACTTTCCGCCAACGGCCGTACCCGCTTTTCCAACGCCTCATTCAGATAAGTAAAGGCCAGCTCGGCACCCGCAGCGCGAAGCTGCTGGGCAATTCCCCAGGCAATACTTTTATCATTGGCAACACCAAAAATCACTCCACGCTTTCCAGCCATCAATCCCATATTCAAATCTCCCAAGGGGTAAATTATCCGATATTTACAAACGCTACTTTTAACAAAAGAACCATCATAAGGCAAGTTATGATGCGATCGACATTTCAGTTGTTTTTTTACCATGCCCCTACCTTTCCAGATAGAGATTCGGCTAAACTAGTAACCACGCAAATTCCCAACACTTTCTCAAGGAGATTCTCCATGGCGAAAACCCTGTACGATAAACTCTGGGACGCCCACCTCGTCAATCAGGATGAAAATGGCACCAGCCTGCTGTATATCGACCGCCAGTTGCTCCACGAAGTCACCTCACCTCAAGCCTTCGAGGGGCTGCGCCTGGCCGAACGCAAACCCTGGCGCACCGATGCCAACCTTGCGGTGCCCGATCACAATGTGCCGACCAAAGATCGCGCTGCCGGCATCAGTGACCCCATCTCGCGCCTGCAGATCGAAACCCTCGAAAAAAACTGCAAAGATTTCGGCATCACCTTGTTTGCCATGGATGATCCGCGCCAGGGGATTGTCCACGTTATCGGCCCGGAACAGGGAGCGACCCTGCCCGGCATGACCATCGTCTGCGGCGACTCCCACACCGCCACCCACGGGGCCTTCGGGGCGCTGGCCTTTGGGATCGGCACCTCGGAAGTTGAACATGTGCTGGCAACCCAGTGCCTGATCCAGAAAAAATCAAAATCGATGTTGATCGAGGTCAATGGTGAGCTGCCACCGGGCCTGACCGCCAAGGATATTGTGCTGGCGATTATCGGGCGCATCGGCACCGCCGGCGGCACCGGCTACACCATCGAATATGGCGGATCCACCATCCGCAGTCTGTCGATGGAAGGGCGCATGACGATCTGCAACATGAGTATTGAGGCGGGAGCACGGGCCGGCCTGATCGCCGTTGACCAGACCACCATCAACTATATTCAAGGGCGTCCTTTTGCCCCGACCGGCGCTTTGTGGGAACAGGCGGCAAGGGCCTGGCAGGAGCTTCGCAGTGACCCTGATGCTGAATTTGATCGCGTCGTTCGCATCGATGCCCGCGATCTGCAGCCCCAGATCAGCTGGGGCACCTCGCCGGAAATGGTGGTGACCATCGACGCCTGCGTTCCCGATCCACAACATGAGCCCGATCCGGTCAAACGCGAAGGGATGATCAACGCCTTGACCTACATGGGATTGACTCCCGGTACGCCGATGGCCAGTATCCGTCCCGATATCGTCTTCATCGGTTCCTGTACCAACGGTCGTATTGAGGATCTGCGCGCCGTAGCTACTGTCGTCAAGGGGCGTAAGGTAGCAAAATCGATCAAGCAGGCGCTGATCGTTCCCGGTTCCGGCCTGGTCAAGCAACAGGCGGAAGCCGAAGGTCTCGACAAGATCCTGATTGACGCCGGTTTTGAATGGCGCGAACCCGGCTGTTCCATGTGTCTGGCGATGAATAACGACCGCCTCAAACCGGGCGAACGTTGCGCGTCGACCTCCAATCGCAACTTTGAAGGACGCCAGGGGCAAGGAGGCCGCACCCACCTGGTCAGCCCTGCCATGGCGGCCGCTGCTGCGGTGACCGGTCACTTTATCGATGTTCGTCAACTGGAGGTGCTGGCATGAAACCTTTTCAAACCCTTACCGGCCTGGTTGCCCCCCTTGATCGCTCCAACATCGATACCGACGCGATCATTCCCAAGCAGTTTCTCAAATCGATCAAGCGCACCGGCTTCGGCCCCTTCCTGTTCGATGAGTGGCGCTATCTCGATCATGGCGAACCCGATATGGATTGCAGCAAGCGCCCGATCAATCCGGATTTTGTTCTCAATCAGCCGCGCTATGCCGGGGCCCGGATCCTCTTGACCCGCGCCAACTTCGGCTGCGGTTCATCGCGTGAGCACGCTCCCTGGGCCCTGCTCGACTACGGCTTCAAGGTCATCATCGCCCCCAGCTTTGCCGATATCTTTTATAACAATTGCTTCAAAAACGGCATCCTCCCGCTCATTTTACCGGGCGAAACAGTGGATCTGCTGTTCCACGCGGTAGAAACAACCCCCAACTATCAACTGACGATTGACCTCGAACAGCAGGCCATCATTACACCGGCTGGAACAATTTATCCTTTTGCTATCGATCCATTCCGTAAACATTGTCTGCTGGGCGGGCTGGACGATATTGCTCTGACTCTGGAAAAGGTTTCGGCGATAGAGGCTTTTGAGGAGCGACTTCGGCAGCAGTCACCCTGGTTGTTCCGGGAGTGATGTGAGCAGCTTTTCAAGGGAATAGACATATCATCCAAAGAGACCGTCAATCGCCGGTGATATTTTAGAAGTTTTTGTAACTATTGAGCTATGTCCTTGCGCAAGGTCGGGGTCCTTTGTCAAGGGTGTTTGTCGCCATTTATGGCGACAAACACCGGTCACGGATGATGAAAAGTGACTTCGCCCGATCATCTTCGGATGATGAAATTCACCCGTCCAGGCGACCTTTCCATCGGCCCCTGATCGTGAACCGCCTTTTAAAAAATATCCTCACCAGAAGAAGCCCGGATAGAGCTCAAGGGACGTGGTAAGCTTGACAAGTCGAGGTCAAGTGATACGTTGTCTGTACTATATTCAACGCAAGCGTTTCAGCAACAGCGCTTTTCATCCTTAGCTTAATTTTCGGGACGGAAACTATTGACACAATGAATTCTGATGAAAGTACACATGGGGTTGTCACCTCTGTTGTTGGTGGGGTTGTGGAGGCGCGTTTTCCTGACCAGATGCCGTCCATCAACAACCTTCTGGTGGCGGGAAAGGATGATTCAATCCTAGTGGAGGTCGCTCTTCACCTGGATGCCCACACGGTACGCGGCAACGCCCTGACACCGACCCAGGGTCTGGCATTGGGTTCCACCATCCGCGACCAAGGTCGCACACTTCAGGCCCCGGTCGGCCTCGACATTCTCGGCCGGGTTTTCAACGTCTTCGGCGATACCATCGACCGCAAAGACCCGATAAAGGCCGAGGAACGCCGTTCAATTCACCAGGACTCCCCCGGGTTAAGCGACCGGGCTACGGCATCGGAAATTTTCACTACCGGAATCAAGGCGATAGATGTCCTTTCTCCCCTGGAACGCGGCGGCAAAGCGGGACTCTTCGGCGGTGCCGGAGTCGGCAAGACGGTACTGATTACCGAATTGATCCACAACATGGTCGGAGAACATAAGGGCGTTTCAATTTTCTGCGGGATCGGCGAGCGCTGTCGCGAGGGAGAAGAGCTCTACCGCGAGATGAAGGATGCAGGGGTGCTCGACAACACGGTGATGGTTTTCGGGCAGATGAACGAACCGCCCGGCTGTCGCTTTCGGGTCGGACTGACCGCGTTGACCATGGCGGAATATTTTCGCGATGATCGTCGCCAGGACGTGCTGTTCCTGGTCGACAACATCTTCCGCTTTATCCAGGCCGGCATGGAACTTTCCGGCCTGCTCGGCCTGATGCCATCGCGACTGGGATATCAACCAACGATGGCTTCAGAACTTTCGGAACTGCAGGAGCGTATCACCAACAGCGAGCACGCCGCGATCACCTCAATCCAGGCGGTCTATGTGCCTGCCGATGATCTCACCGACCCGGCGGCGGTGCATACCTTCTCGCACCTCTCGGCTTCGATTGTTCTGTCCCGCAAAAGGGCAAGCGAAGGGCTTTATCCGGCGATCGATCCCCTCGAATCGAATTCAAAGATGTTGACTCCCCAGGTGGTGGGTGAACGTCACTATCGCATCGCTCAGGAGATACGTCGAACCCTGGCTTCCTACGAAGATCTCAAAGACATTATCGCCATGCTCGGCATGGAGGAGTTGTCGCGCGATGATCGCAAGACCGTGTTCCGGGCTCGGCGTCTCGAAAGATTTCTCACCCAACCCTTTTTTACGACAGAACAGTTCACCGGAACTCCGGGTCGATCGGTCACCCTCGAGCAAGCCCTTAATGGATGTGAACGTATCCTTGATGACGAGTTCAGCAATTTTTCAGAAAAAGTTCTGTATATGATTGGTTCCATCGACGAGGTTGAGAAAAACGCCCAAGAAGAGGAGAGACAGCAGGAAGATAAAGGTGATCAGGTCGAAGATGATGATGCCAGGGCACCCGCAAATGATTCCAACGAGGGTGAAGCTGCATGAAATTGAGCATCTACATCCCGACCCGCATTCTGCTCGAAACGGACGTCACAAGCATTACCGCCACCGGCTTGAATGGGTCTTTCGGGTTGCGGCCCCATCATATTGATTTCGTCTCGGCGCTGGTGCCGGGTCTGCTCGCTTATCGGCGTACAGAAACAGATGAAGAGGGGGTGGAAGAATATGTCGCCGTAGACCGAGGGATCCTGGTCAAACAGGGGGACCAGGTGCGGGTTTCAGTGCGCAATGCTGTAGCTGATGCGCCATTGGAGGAGCTCTCCGATGTCGTGGAACACCGCTTCGCTGATCTTGGCGAACATGAACGCAAGGTTCAAACTGCGGTCGCTCGGCTGGAAGCTGATTTTCTGCGCCGCTTTATCGATATGTAGGGCCGCAGAAGGGAACCAGAGCCCTGCCTCCGGTTTTATTTGAGCCAAATAGATGATGGCGTCGCAAAAAGTCCGCCCTACGGCGTTACGGCGTTTTTTCAGGACCTTGACATACTCTATGTATGCCTGCGCCCCTGAAAAACCACCAGGCCTTGTAGGACGAAATTTTTGCTTAGCCATCCTATGATGCTTTCGCAAAAAGTATCCGGTTAGCTGGCTAAGCAAAAAGCGCCAAATGCAAGGCGCGCGTTTGTTGAGCAATGAGGCGTACTTACGTACGTCGAAGCAGCGAAATAAACGCAGCAACGCGGCAGTTGGTG
>JAHYIY010000028.1 GCA_019429255.1 Desulfuromonadales bacterium
AATCAGTGAGCCGTGAGCAGTGAGCGGTAAGCAGTAAGCCGTGAGCAGTAAGCCGTGAGCAGTAAGCCGTGAGCAGTAAGCCGTGAGCAGTAAGCCGTGAGCGGTGAGCCGTAAGCCGTAAGCTGTAATCCGCTCACTGTTTACCGTTCACTAAAGATTTTCACCGTTCACGGCTCACCGCTCACGGTTCACGGTTTTTTACAAATGACACCGCGCTAGCGGCAGATTGAGTAGGGGGGAACAATGATGGAATATCCACAACTGCATTTTCACGGGGGCACCGGCGGGGTGACGGGGTCCTGTTATGAACTGCGGGTTACGCAGGATTCCGGAATCCTGATTGACTGCGGGTTGTTTCAGGGGGCGGATGAGCGGCCGTTGGAGATCGATTTTCCGGTTGATCACATCAAGGCGCTGCTGGTGACCCATGTTCATATTGACCATGTCGGGCGGATTCCCTATCTGCTCGCCGCCGGGTTTGCCGGCCCCATCTATTGTTCCGAGGCCTCGGCGTATTTATTGCCGCTGGTGCTGGAGGATGCGGTCAAGATCGGCTTTACCAGGGATCGGCGCCTGGTGGAGCGTTTTCTCCGGTTGATCGAAGAACGTATTGTTGCCGTGCCTTTTGGTCAATGGGCACATATCGCCGACACCGATATCAGGGCGAAGTTCAAGCGCGCCGGACACATCCTCGGGTCGGCGTATATTGAGTGTGATGTGGCGGGGCGGCGCTTCCTGTTTTCCGGTGATCTGGGCGCTCCCTACGCGCCACTGTTGCCGGCACCGAGAGCACCTTATCGCGCCGATACGGTCGTTCTGGAAAGCACCTACGGTGATCGTCGGCATTCCAATCGTCGGCAGCGGCGCGAATTATTGCGTCAGGTGATCAAACGGGCATTTGCCGATCGTGGAGCTATCCTGATACCGGCATTCAGTATCGGCAGGACCCAGGAGCTGCTGTATGAACTGGAAGATCTGATCTTTCACTGCCGTGCTGAAGAGGTTGCCGCCGGCATGGCCTGGGATGATCTGGAAATCATCGTTGATTCGCCGCTGGCCAGTCGCTTTACCGCTGCCTATCGGCAGCTCAAGGATTTATGGGATGCTGAAGCCGGTCGCAAGGTTGCAGCGGGGCGCCACCCTTTGTCGTTTGAACAGTTGATCACCATCGACTCCCATCAGGATCATCTCCATACCGTTGACTATCTGCAGCGCACCGCGCGCCCGGCCATTGTGATTGCCGGCAGCGGCATGTGTAATGGCGGTCGGATTGTCGCCTATCTCAAGGCCTTGTTGGGCGATCCTCGCACCGATGTACTTTTTGTTGGTTACCAGGCCGATGGTACACCAGGGCGTGCTATCCAGACCTATGGTCCGCGTGGCGGCTATGTGTTTCTGGATGGGGAGCGCTATGACATCAAGGCACACGTCCATACAATGAGCGGCTATTCTGCTCACGCTGATCAGCGTAATCTGGTTAATTTCATCAAGCGCATGCGCCATCTGCCCGATACTGTTTACCTTGTCCATGGTGATGGCGATGCCAAGGTAGCGTTGAAGACCGAGCTACAGAAGTTGTCGAAGTCGATGACTATTGTCATTGGGCAGAAGAATTTAGAATCCACAATTTAGCACCTGACTGCTGTTTTTATTTTGCTCCTTTCTGAGCTGGATTTATGGTTTAATTGGTTGCCCCAAACTAAGATAAATTGAGGTTATGCTGATCAGGCCCCTGAGCCGAACATAAATTCTTCAATCTACTGACAGAAACTGATGCTGACGGAAATTCTCCTCTGGTTAAATGTTCTCTTCTGCCCGCTAGCGGTGGTGATACTCCTTGTCCGCCGCTCTTTTAGCGTGGCGACCCTGTTGTTTATGGTGGCCCTGATCGCTTTAGCCTGGTTGGGTTTTATTGATCTCTCCTCGCTACGTTCGCCGCAACGTATCTATGGCTTGCGCAATGTTGGCATGCCGTTAGAGGTCGTTGTCGTTTTCGCCTGCTACTTTTATACAAAAACCTCCTTTCGTGACAACTCGACGATTTATCGTGGCTTTGGCTTCTGGCTTGCCATCCTGTTATTTGTCGCCCTTTTTGTCTATGCACTGGTGACGCCATCCCTGGATTTGATCTTTTCTCCCGATTTTGCTGATGAACGGATCCTGTTTTTGACGGCATCAGGATTTCTTGTTTATCTGATACTGATGCTGGTACTGGTGTTTGGACTGGTGCAACTTGAACGTACCCTGGCCGGGCTGCACGAGCTGCAGCGCTGGAAGGTCAAACTCGAAGTGCTCGCCAGCGGTTTGTTGATGGCGGCATTCGCCCTCTATTTCAGTCATAGTTTGTTGTTTCGTTCGATCAATGCTGATTATCTTTCCATTCGTTCAGCGGCAGTGTTAGCAGCTGTGGTACTTTTCTGCTATTCGCGGCTGGTTCGCGGCGATGGCGAGCGCCTGGCATTGTCGCGGGGGATTGCTCATCGTTCATTTGTGTTGTTGCTGGTGGGGGGCTATCTGATTCTGCTGGGCACCATCGGCGGCGGCTTACGTTACCTTAATATCGGCGATGCCAGGGTTTTTATCAATATTCTGCTGCTGGTAGGGAGTCTTGCCCTGGCGTCGGTGTTCCTGTCGGAGCGCTTGCGGCGCAAGCTGAAAGTTCTGCTACAGAAAAACTTCTATCAGAGTAAATACGATTATCGCGAGCAGTGGGAGCGTTTCTCCCGGCATATGGTCGATGGTGGCAGTTTAGCCCATATCCAGAATGGCATTCTTGATCATTTATGTTCGATTCTGGCGTGCAAGGGTGCAGCGCTCTACTTATTTGATCATGAGAAAAAACATTATGTGCCGGCTGCTGTATTTAATCTTCCCCGCGACTGGCGGCCGTTTCTTGTTGATGATCCGATGGTGTGCCGGTTGGCTGAAAAAGACTGGATTCTCAATCTGCATGATGACCCCCCTGATCTGCAGGGGTCGTTGCTTGAGACGCTCCATGAATCCGACATCTTTTTGATATTGCCGCTGTTTTTTGATGAAGAGCTGGAAGGCTTTGTCTTGCTTGGGGAGCAGATCAATCCTGACGAGTTATTAAGCTTTGAAGATTATGATATGTTGCGGATGCTGGCTCGTCAGTCGATTGCAACCATTCAGGGGTTGCGTCTTGCCGATCAGCTGGTGGTGGCGCGTGAGCTGGCAGCTATCGGCAAAGTATCGACCTTTGTTCTGCACGATCTGAAAAATCAGGTTTCCGGCCTGTCGTTGCTGATGGAAAATGCCGCCGTGCATATTGAAAATCCCGAATTTCAACAGGATATGCTGGAAACCATCGGCAATACCGTAAGCAACATGAAATCCCTGATAACTCGCTTAAAAGGATTAAAGGAAAAACCACAACTGGCTGTTTCATCGGTACCATTGAGCAAAATTATTGCTGATGCGGCAGGCACGATCGGGGGAACAATCCATGTCGACGGTGATCGGGACATTTTAGTTGCCGTTGATGAAGAAGAAATTTACAAGGTTATAGTTAATATCCTGGTCAATGCCAGAGAAGCAACGTTAGATGGAAGTTCTGTTGATATCAGTTACGGTGCCGATCAGCTACAGGCATGGATCAAGATTAAGGACGCAGGCTGTGGCATGAGTGCGGAATTTATCCGGACCCATCTTTTTAAGCCGTTTGAAACCACAAAAAAGCATGGCTTTGGCATCGGTCTGTATCAATGTCAGCAGATCGTTACGGCTCATAATGGAGAAATTCTGGTTGCCAGTCGTGAGGGAGAAGGGACGGTGTTTACTGTCAGGTTACCTCTGGCCTTTGATATGAGGCCGTCTTGACGGTTTAACCAGCGAAGCGGGGATAGTAATGAACGATTTGCTTATCGTAGATGACAGCCCTGAAATCCGCAAGCAGCTCAAGTGGGGATTGGCCAAAGACTACCGGATCCATCTGGCTGAAAGTGTCACAGAGGCCCTGTCTCTCTTTGACCAACACCAGCCGCGGGTGGTGTCCCTTGATTTGGGGCTGCCACCTGATGTGGATGGTGCAACCGAAGGACTACGTTGCCTTGAGGAAATACTGAAGAAAAAACCGGATACCAAGGTTATTGTGCTGTCGGGCAATGAAGACCACAAGAATGCACTGGCTGCTGTTGATATGGGAGCCTATGATTTTTATCACAAACCCATTGACCTGAATGAGATCCGGATTATTCTTGAGCGCGCTTTTCACCTGGCAACACTCGAAGAGGAAAATCGCCGCCTGCATTTATCCGCTCAGCAATCGGGAAACGATTACAGCGGTATCATTGGCCAGTGTCCGGCGATGCTCGAGGTATTTGCAACGATTAAAAAAGTGGCCTCAATCAATGTGCCGGTGCTGATTTTAGGTGAAAGCGGTACCGGCAAAGAGGTTATTGCCCAGGCGATTCATCAGCGCGGCATCCGCCAGGGCAAGCCGTTTATCGCCATCAATTGCGGTGCCATACCGGAAACCCTGCTAGAGTCTGAATTGTTTGGTCATGAAAAGGGATCTTTCACCGGCGCCGGCAATCGGGTCCAAGGCAAGGTTGAATATGCGCAGGACGGCACCCTGTTTCTGGATGAAATCGGTGAGATGCCGCCTTTGCTGCAGGTGAAAATACTGCGGTTTTTACAGGAAAAAGTGATTCAACGGGTCGGTGGACGTGAAGATATTCCCCTCGATACGCGAATTATCGCGGCAACCAACACCGACATTGTCCAGGCCATCAGCTTGGGTGATTTTCGCGAAGATCTTTATTATCGCATTGGCGTTATCACAATCAATCTGCCGCCGTTACGTGAACGGGGAGAAGATATTGAGTTGCTGGCCAACTATTTCCTGCGTCGCTTTGGTCAGGAATATGGCAAAAAAGTTCGTGGTTTCAGTTTGGCTGCCCGCAATGGACTGCTTGCCTACGATTGGCCGGGGAATGTCCGTGAACTGGAAAATAAGATCAAGCGTGCAATTATTATGACCGAACAACCGATGATTGCTGCCGCTGACCTGGGGTTTGCCACCACTGAAGCAGATGATGCTTTATCCGGCGGCCCTGAGCTGGAAGAAAAGGCTGTGTCCCAAGAGTACCTCCTGCCGGTGCGCAGCATAACCCTGAAAGAAGCGCGACTGCAGATTGAAAAAACCCTGTTGGTACAAGCGCTGGAAGACTCTGCCGGCAATATTCAAAAGGCCGCCGACCAGTTAGCGGTGACCCGCCCAACCCTTTATGACCTGCTGAAAAAACATGGGTTGTATATATCTGGACAAGGTTAGAATACCCTTTTTGTGAAGATATCATAATGCCCGGTTACTGGGTGGTAAAGCTGTACATTTCGCTATGATAGACAGTTTCGGGAGCGCTCGTGCTATACGCATCGACTTTCCAGTAATAGGTTGTTCCCGACCCCAGAGAGCTGGTCTGGTAACTGGTGCTGGGGCCGGTGTCAATGCGCGTCAGGGTCGCTGACGGGGAAGGGACCCCTCCTCCCGTCGAGGCGGTTGAGGATAACGAATCCCCTGTGCCGGAACCGCCACCTTCTCCACACGCCACCAGGGCAAAGAGTGCCAGTCCCGCTACGGCCGATCGGCCTATATAGGCAGGACGTGAACCTTCTCTACGGCTAGTCAGCCATGTTGTCAATAATAGCAATAGAGCGATGATGATGAAAAAGGTCGGCGTGGGTTCCGGTAAAAGCTTCCTGGGGAAAGGGTCGAAGGCGTAAGGGGTGCCTGCCGCTTTGTTGACCTGTTCCTTGTCGGTCCCATAATAAAGGATATAGTTCAGATCCTGGAGAGGGCCGGCTTCCCACTCAAAAGTAACATTCCAGGGGATAACGATACTTTCTTTTTGCGGCCAGTGTAATGGCGGCATCCAGGCGGTGGCGACGATGTTGGAGAAACCGCTTTCATTTTTATCGCTGTCGTAGGCGGTGACGGTAAAGTAGTAGACAACTTTTTCTTGCAGTCCACTGATCGTCGCCATCAGGGAATTCTCAACGTCGAGAGGTGAGGGCCCTTGATCTGCTCCTGTGCCTGCGAGGGGCAGCTGCGGCGACAGCGGTTGATAGTAGACCCTGTATCCGGCTACATCGGGGCTGGGGCTAGGTTCCCAGTAGAGGGTGACTTCCCGCGCGAAAGCGAATGAGGTAATATTGACAAAAAACAGGACGGCTGCTATAAGTATCTGATTATATTTCATCTTTTCATTTTCCTTCAATTTAGAGCAGGCATTGTAGCAAATGTCGATAAAATAATTAACCCCATTTTTTAAAGTTGGTTATTTATGATGGCGTCGCAAAAACTCACCAACTGCCGCGTTGCTGCGTTTATTTCGCTGCTTCGACGTACGTAAGTACGCCTCATTGCTCAACAAACACGCGCCTTGCATTTGGCGCTTTTTGCTTAGCCAGCTAACCGGATACTTTTTGCGAAAGCATCAAACATTGATGCGTTGGCAAAAAGTTTCAATCTGGATGGATCAGCACAAAGCGAGTTTTTGCGACGCCATCCAGCATTAGCATCTGCGACAGCATGCCAATAGGGAGAATTGAACCACGGTGGACACGGGCGGTGAAAAGGGACGACAGGGGATAATGCAACGCCTCCTGAATCGTTTGCGCAGGCGAGCTTCGGCCGGCAGCGAAGAAGAGTTGCAGCAGCTTATTGATGAATCGGAACAACGTGGCATTATTGATGAATCGGAAGGGGACATGCTTCAGTCGATACTGGAGCTCGATGAAACCTACTTGCGCGAAATTATGGTGCCACGCACCGATATGGTTTGTGTCGATGCTGCTGCTCCCTTGACTCAGGTGCTGGAGGCCATCCTCCAGTCAGGTCACACGCGTATCCCGATCTACAAGGGGAATATCGATAACATCATCGGTCTGGTGTATGCCAAGGATCTGCTCCATTACTGGGGGCAGTCACTTGAGAAGATTCCCCTGGACAGGGTCCTGCGCCAACCGTTTCTGGTGCCTGAGTCGAAGCAGGTCAGCGTGTTGCTGCGGGAGTTTCGAGAAACGCGGGTGCATATTGCCATTGTCATCGATGAATATGGTGGTACCGCCGGCCTGGTTACCATTGAGGATCTGATCGAGGAGATCGTCGGTGACATTCAGGATGAATACGATCTTGAAGAGGAGTGGCTGATCGCAGATTCAGATGGCACTGTGGTAGTCAATGGACGGCTCAATATTGAAGAGTTCGAAGAATACTTCGATGTTGAGGTTGAACGTGAAAAATTCGATACCATCGGTGGTTACGTTATTGAATTGTTCGGCCGGGTGCCGGCAGTTGGTGAGAAAGTTCGTGTTGGGCAGTTCGATATGTTGATTGAAAAAGGGGATCAGCGTTCCATTCAGCAGATCCGTATTTTTCCGCTGCGGGCAGATACGGGCAATGATGACGCGGATTGATAAAAACCTCCTGATAGCAGCTTTTTCCGGTGGGTTGTTGGCCTTGTCGTTCCCGCGTCCCGATTTTTATTGGCTCGCCTGGGTGGCATTGGTACCGCTGCTGCTGGTGATGGAAAAACGCCCCTTCGCCAGCGGTTTTTGGGCCGGGGCGGTCTTTTTTGCCGCTGTTCTCTACTGGCTCAATATTGTCATGACCACCTTTGGCGGCCTTGATCCCTTCTCCTCCCTGGTAGCCTATCTGCTGCTGGTCACCTATCTGGCGCTGTTTTTCGGCGTTGCCACCTGGCTTGCCCGGCGCGGTAAGCTGCGTCTTGGTATCCCGGTTCTGCTCAGTCTGCCGATTATCTGGGTCGCCCTTGAATTTTTGCGCGGCTGGCTACTGACCGGCTTTCCCTGGGCGTTGATTGGTTATTCCCAGCAGAATTTCAGCCTGGCTATCCAAAGTGCTGATGTCACCGGCGTTTATGGCGTTAGCCTGATGCTGATTGCGGTCAATGCCCTGATCGCCCAAGTGATTCAGTATCCCCGGCATTCCTTTAGTCGCTGGGCGGTTGGCGGCGTGGCGCTGCTGCTGATCAGTCACTTTGGTTATGGGGTCTGGCGCTCGGGACAGTTGGCCGATGATCGTCCGCAGCAGTTACAGGTGGCGCTGATTCAGGGCAATTTTGAGCAGTCGCAAAAATGGGACCCGGCCTTGCAGCAGGAGACCATCGAGCGCTATCTGTCGCTGTCGCAGCAGGCCCTGGCACAGAGTCCTGATCTGCTGATTTGGCCGGAAGCGGCAACCCCCTTTTTTCTCCAGGATCCTTCCGCGCTGGCCGCCCAGGTTCATGCTTTTCCGCCGCGCAGCGGCGTACCGCTGCTGGTGGGTACCCCGGCTTATCAGGTGACGGCCGCCGGCGAATATCAATACTTAAACAGTGCCTTTATGATCGGCACCGATGGTGTCCGGCACGGGCGTTCCGACAAGGTTCATCTGGTCCCCTTTGGTGAATATGTGCCGCTGGGTCGGTTGCTTTCCTTTATCGACAAACTGGTGGTGGGTGTTGGTGACTTTGTCCCGGGAGCCATTGCCCCTTTGCCGCTGGGAGAGCACTCTCTGGGAGTTCTGGTCTGTTATGAGGTGATTTTCCCCTATCTGGCGCGCCGGCATGTTCGGCAGGGGGCCGATCTGCTGGTGAATATTACCAACGATGCTTGGTTCGGGCATTCATCAGCTCCCTATCAGCACCTGGCCATGGCGCGCTTCCGGGCAATTGAACACCGTATCTGGCTGGCGCGTTCGGCCAACACCGGCATCTCCGCCCTGATTGCCCCCAGCGGTGAGGTCGTTCTGTCCGGGCCGATCTTTGAACCCTTGCAGATGACCGGCCGGGTCGGCCTTGGCGCTGTGCCGACCTTTTATACGCGCTTTGGTGATCTGTTTGCCGTTGCCTGTCTGCTGCTGACCACCCTGCTGGCCATCGCCCAGGGGGTTGTTCCCCGCCTGCGTAAGAAAGCCGCCTGAATGATTCACAATCATTTGTCGTTTAACCCCGTTTCTCTGTTATCATTCTGCCGGTGAGATTGCGCCAATGGATAAAGCGCTTGTCATCCTTGCGTACCTTTGTCGATAATCCTTTCGCTATGGTTCTGCAGGCGTAATGGCTTCCCGCATCCGCGGGCCTGACGATAAAAATCAGTTGTTGATTCTTTTGCCCTGCACTTTAAAACCCCCAGGCGCTAATAATGACCCGAATCCTGTCCGTTATGTGCCCGTTGATGATTGTGCTGAGCGTTGCCCCGGCAGCGGCAGGCCTTGGTGCGCCCGAAGCTCAAAATGTATCATGGGGGGGCATGCTGATGGGGCTTTTTGGTGGTCTGGCGTTGTTTCTGCTGGGGCTGGATCGTTTGACCGAATCCCTTAAAGCAGCAGCCGGATCGCGTCTGCAGTCCTGCCTTGAGCGTTTTACCAGCAACCGTTTCAGTGGTGCCCTGATTGGCGCGCTGACGACCGCCATGCTGCAGTCTTCATCGGTGACCACTGTCCTGGTTGTGGGTTTTGTCAGTGCCGGGGTGATGAGCTTAAGTCATTCGGTCGGCGTTATCATGGGCGCCAATATCGGTTCGACCTTTACCGCCCAGATTATTGCCTTTAATGTTTCAGGATACGCATTGTCGTTGGTGGCCGGCGGATTTGCGATACTGACCTTTGCCCGGCGCGAACAGTTTCGCCACTACGGCGGGGCGTTGCTGGGGTTGGGGCTGATTTTTTTTGGTATGGGAATCATGACCGATGCTATGGTGCCGCTGCGTTCCTATCCGCCTTTTCTAGAGTGGATGGTGGAGATGGCGAACCCGTTGATTGGTCTGCTGATCGGCGCCCTTTTTACCGCCCTGATCCAGTCTTCCGCTGCGACAACGGGCCTGGTTATTATCATGGCCAGCCAGGGTTTTGTTTCCTTGCCGGCCGGTATTGCCCTGGCGTTGGGGGCCAACATAGGTACCTGCGTGACCGCTATGCTGGCGACCCTCGGTAAACCTCGCGCTGCATTGCGTGCTGCCACTGTTCATGTGTTGTTTAATATTGCCGGGGTGCTGTTGTGGCTCGGTTTTATCGACCAGTTGGTCGCCTTGACGGTGACCCTGTCACCACAGTATCTCGACCTCGAGGGGATGGGTCGGTTGGCAGCGGAAACGCCGCGCCAGATTGCCAATGCCAACACCCTGTTTAATGTTGTCAATACCCTGGTGTTTATCGGCTTCGCGCCCATTTTTGCCAGACTGGTGATGATGCTGGTGCCGGATCGCAAGGAGCCGGACAAGCTCCCGGTCGTTGCTCCGCAGTATCTTGATGAACGCCTGCTGGATACCCCGGCGGCGGCACTGAATCTGGTGCGGATGGAGATCGGTCACCTGGGGCAGGAGGTGGGACAGATGACCCAGGCAATCTGGCCGGCGCTGGAAAAACTCGACAATAATCTGTTTCGGGACGTTAAAAAACGCGATGATGCCATTGATCTGCTCCACGCCGCAATCATCAGGTACCTTTCCTTGCTCGGCAAGAAAGAGTTGACCGAGAGTCAAGCTCACGACTATTACCTGTTGAGTCAAGCGGCAGATACACTGGAGCGGATTGGTGACATTATTGAGTCGGAGCTGGTTGAGGCCGGCTTCCGAATGGCGCAATTGCACCTGCACCCCGGTAAGCAGATTAAGGAGCTGTTGGGGCGCTTGCATGCCTTTATCTGTAGTGCTGTCGAACTGGCGGTTCGCGCGGTCAGCGAAAATGATAGCGGTCCGGCTCAAGAGGTTCTGGCTTTACGCCGTGATGTCAATGAAACGGTTGAAGGGGCTTTTCGTCGGCAAGTGGCGAGTATGGCAGCGAGTGATACGGAACGTCTGAAATTGTTGCAGCTTGAGTTCGAGATAACCGATAAGCTCAAGCAGATTTATTCGTTGACCAAGCGCATTGCGCGACTTTACCATGCTCATAATGAATAACTTCTCCATCCTGAGGATTGCTACCTGATGAAAAAAGTGACTGCGATTATTCCGGCTCGCTACGCTTCAACGCGCTTTCCCGGCAAGCCCCTGGCCTTGTTACAGGGGCTGCCGATGATTCAGCATGTCTGCCGGCGGGTGGCCGCCGCTGACCTGGTTGATCGTGTTATTGTGGCTACCGATGACCAGCGTATCCTGGACGCCGTCCTCGGGTTTGGCGGCGAGGCGATGATGACGTCCGCTGATCACCCGACCGGGACTGATCGACTGGCAGAGGTAGCGGGGGTACTCGACAGTGAGCTGATCGTCAATGTACAGGGGGATGAGCCGCTGATTCAGCCGCAGATGATCAATCAGGCGATACGACCGCTGCTTGACGATGCAGCTATCGAGATGGGAACCCTGGCAGCACGATTGACCAGAGTGGAAGACTTCCACAGCCCTCATGTGGTCAAAGTGGTCAGGGATCTGGCCGGTTTTGCCTTGTATTTCTCTCGTGCTCCGATCCCCTGGCCACGCGATCTCGGTGAGTTGGAGTTGGAGGAGCGTTTGCCGCAGCTGGCAGTGTGGCGCCATGTTGGTCTCTATGTCTATCGGCGTGCGCTGCTGCTGGACTATCCGAATTGGCCGGAAACGCCTCTGGAAAAACTGGAGCGTCTTGAGCAGTTGCGCGCGTTGGAACGGGGTGTGCGCCTTTACGTTGCCGAAACCGAGTGGGATAGCCACGGCGTTGATACCCCGGCTGACCTGAAGCGCGTTGAAATGCTGATGAATCAGGAAAAAAACAGTTAAAACAATTGCTTACTTTTCACCCTGAGGTCGATTCATTTTTTCAGTTCAGGGTTTCTTTCGGCTTTGATTGTGTGTAGAATCACGCTTTTGATGTGCAGCAGCTTTAGATCCATTGAACCAGTTAACGGGGATAAGAATTTCCAGATGAAGACGAAATTTATATTTGTGACCGGCGGCGTTGTTTCTTCTCTTGGTAAAGGGTTATCTGCCGCTTCGATCGGTGCGTTGATGGAAGCGCGGGGCCTGAAAGTCTCGATGCAGAAAATGGACCCGTACATCAATGTTGATCCCGGCACCATGAGCCCGTTTCAGCACGGTGAGGTGTTTGTTACCGATGATGGCGCTGAGACCGATCTCGATCTGGGGCACTATGAGCGCTATACCAGCGCCACCTTGTCGCGCAAATCCAATTTTACCACCGGCCAGGTCTACGATTCGGTGATTCGCAAAGAGCGTCGTGGCGATTATCTGGGTGGCACGGTGCAGGTTATTCCGCACATCACCAATGAGATCAAGCAGAAGATTCTTGACAACGCCAAAGGCGTCGACCTGGCCATTGTCGAGGTTGGTGGCACGGTTGGTGACATTGAATCCCTGCCGTTTCTTGAGGCGATTCGCCAGTTTCGGGTTGATCGTGGCCGTGAGAATGTTCTCTATATCCACCTGACCCTGGTGCCCTACATTGCCACCGCCGGCGAATTGAAAACCAAACCAACCCAGCACAGTGTTAAAGACCTGCGTGAAATCGGTATCCAGCCTGACATTCTGCTGTGTCGCTGCGACCGCGAAATTCCCCGTGACATGAAGGCGAAGATCGCTCTGTTTTGTAATGTCCCGGAAGATGCGGTTATCACTGCACGTGATGTGGAAACCATCTATGAAGTGCCCACGGTATTTCATGATCAAGGGCTTGACGAGCGAATTATCAGTTATCTGAATATCTGGACCAAGGCGCCGGACCTGTCCGATTGGGAGCGGATTGTGGAGCGGGTCAAGCATCCCTCCGATAGTATCACCATTGCTATCGTCGGCAAGTATGTTGACCTGACGGAAAGCTACAAGTCGCTGGCTGAAGCCCTGATCCATGGCGGAATTGCCAACGACTGCCGCGTCAACCTGAAGTACGTTGATTCCGAAGCCCTCGAACGCCACGGC
This sequence comes from Desulfuromonadales bacterium, assembly GCA_019429255.1. Taxonomy (GTDB): domain Bacteria; phylum Desulfobacterota; class Desulfuromonadia; order Desulfuromonadales; family Geopsychrobacteraceae; genus Pelovirga. The sequence goes on from JAHYIY010000028.1 coordinate 12,871, forward strand.
ATCAACGGCACATTTAACGATGTCGATGGTATTCTCGTGCCCGGCGGCTTTGGTGAGCGTGGCAGCGAGGGGAAAATCTCGGCAATTCACCACGCGCGCATCAATAAGGTGCCATTTTTCGGTATCTGTTTGGGGATGCAGATGGCGGTGGTGGAGTTTTCACGACATGTCTGCAATATCGATGATGCCCACTCCTCTGAGTTTCATGAACAGGCGGCAAACCCGGTCATCCATATTATGGAAGAGCAGAAAAAGATCAAGGGCAAAGGCGGCACCATGCGCCTTGGCGCCTATCCTTGTGTGCTCGAAAAGGATACCCTGGCGCGGCGCATCTATGGCGTTGAACAGATCTCCGAGCGACATCGTCACCGTTTTGAATTCAATAATACCTATCTGGAAAAACTCAAAGACTGCGGGCTGGTCTGTTCAGGCATCAATCCCGATTCTCATCTGGTTGAGATTGTCGAACTGAAGGATCATCCCTGGTTCCTGGGCTGCCAGTTTCACCCTGAGTTCAAATCGCGGCCGATGGCGCCACACCCCTTGTTTGAATCTTTTATCGGTGCCTGTTTAAAGGCGCGGCAGGAGTAACAACGTGGAACAAGTCACCGTTGGCAAAACGCACTTTGGCGGTAACAAGCCCCTGGTATTGATTGCCGGGCCCTGTGCTATTGAAGACGAAAATCTGACCTTACGCATTGCCGAAGGGCTCAAGGAGATTACCTCCCGGCTTGGTTGCGAGCTGGTGTTCAAGGCCTCCTACGACAAGGCCAATCGGACTTCAGTCAGCTCTTTTCGAGGTTTGGGGATGGAATCCGGATTACGGATTCTGGAGCGGGTCAAGAAGGAATTTGAGCTGCCGATTCTCTCTGATGTCCATGATGTGAGCCAGATTGCTGCTGCTGCCGAAGTCCTGGATGTGTTGCAGATTCCCGCTTTTTTGTGCCGGCAGACTGACCTGCTGGTGGCGGCCGGGCGGACGGGTAAGCCGATCAATATCAAAAAGGGGCAGTTTCTTGCGCCCTGGGACATGGAGCACGGTGTCAACAAGGTTGTTTCAACCGGTAACCGCCAGATTCTGCTGACCGAACGGGGTGCGACCTTTGGCTATAATAATCTGGTGACCGACATGCGCGCCCTGGTGATTATGCGCCAGTTGGGCTACCCGGTGATTTTCGATGCGACCCACTCGGTGCAGTTGCCCGGGGGCGCCGGTGGTTCATCCGGCGGCCAGCGCCAGTTCGTCGCTGCGCTATCGCGGGCAGCGGTAGCTACCGGCATTGATGGCCTGTTCTGGGAAGTGCACGAAGACCCTGATCGAGCCCTGTGTGATGGGGCTAATTCCCTGCCGCTGGCGCAGGTGGAGGCGATGTTAACGCAGATCCTGGCAATCGATACGCTGGTGAAAGAAACTTTGGCTCAAGGTGAATAATATATGCTTGAAATAGCCCGACGGGTATTGCAGATTGAGGCAGATGCTGTTTATGCCTTGAAAGAACGATTGAACGAAGACTTTATCAAGGCAATTAAGATAATTATGGCTTGCCAGGGGAAGGTGGTTGTCACCGGCATGGGCAAATCCGGCCTGATCTGTCACAAGATAGCCGCGACCATGGCCTCGACCGGGACACCGACCTTTTTTCTTCACCCGGCCGAAGGTATCCATGGTGACCTGGGGATGCTGTCACGCGGCGATGTGGTGATAGCTGTCTCTTATTCCGGCGAAACTGAAGAGATCTGTCGCATTCTGCCGGTGATCAAGCGCATGGGGTTGCCCCTGATTGCCATGTCGGGGCGTCCGGCCAGCACCCTGGGAATTGCTGGTGATGTCCATCTGGATGTCAGTGTTGCCGAAGAAGCTTGCCCGTTGGGGCTGGCACCAACGGCGAGCACTACCGCCACCCTGGCGATGGGAGATGCCCTGGCGGTGGCTCTGTTGAATGAACGTGGATTCCGGGCCGAAGATTTTGCCATGTTCCATCCCGGCGGCGCTTTGGGTAAAAAACTGCTGTTGCGGGTTGAGGATCTGATGCACAAAGGGGCCGACATCCCGCTGGTGTCACCGGACACCTTACTGCGCGATGCCCTGTTTGAAATTACCAGCAAAAAACTGGGGGTGACCGGGGTAGTCGACTCCGCCGGTTTATTGCTGGGGGTGTTTACCGATGGCGATCTACGGCGGATGATGGAGCATGGGCTGGAAACCCTGCAACTACCTATCGCCGATGCCATGTCGACTTCGCCCAAGCGGATTTTACGACGTAATCTGGCGGCCAAGGCCCTGCAGATCATGGAGCAGCATGCCATCACGTCTCTTTTTGTTTTTGAGGATGAACAGAGCCAGGTGCCCATCGGTATTATCCACCTCCACGATCTGTTGCGGGCCGGAGTGGTTTGATGAGTGTGCAACTGAACGATAAACTTGCCGCCATCAAATTGTTGCTGCTTGATGTTGATGGCGTCATGACCGATGGCCGCATCATTTACGATCAACAGGGTAATGAGCTAAAAGCTTTTGATGTCAAAGATGGTCATGGCCTGAAGATGCTGCAACGCGCCGGCTTTCAGGTCGGGATTATCACTGGCCGCTCATCGGCTATCGTTGACCGGCGCGCTGAGGAGTTGGGGATCGCTATTGTGTATCAGGGGGCGAAGACCAAACTCGAGCCCTACCTGAAAATCCTTAAGCACACCGGCCTGGCTGATCATCAGGTTGCCTATGTCGGGGATGATCTGATTGACCTGCCCCTTCTCCAGCGTGTCGGTTTCAGCGCCACCGTTGCCGATGCCGTGCCGCAACTGGCAGAACGGGTCGATTACGTCACGCGCCGGGACGGTGGTCGCGGTGCGGTCAGAGAAATCTGCGATCTGCTGTTGCAGGGCGGTGGTCACTGGCATGAGCAGACAGCGCGTTATTTTTCCCCGTGAGTGATTCTGTGTGTCATAATCAGGCGCTGACGCAGCCATGCTGAATCTGCGGCGAATTCTGGCACTGGTCATCCTGCTGGCAGTTGTCCTGCTCAGTCTGGTGGTCTGGCGGCATGTCCGGCAAATGCCCCTGCAGGAAATTCTCACAACCCTGCCTCAGGATATTGATCTGGCCCTGGATAACCTGAACTACACGGAAACTCAAGACGATCGCAAGCGCTGGACCCTGGTTGCCGATCGCGCTGAGTATCTGCGCAGCAGCAATCTGGTGCGGCTGAACCCGGTGCAGCTGACTTTTTATCAAGCCGGCGCATTTGGTGATTTAACCCTGACCGCCACCCATGGGGAGCTGCAGGAAGATACCCGCCAGCTCGATATTTGGGGTGATGTCGTGATTGTTGGTGAGGGTGGCGAACGTTTGCAGACGGAATCCCTGCGTTATGATGACCAACGGCGGCAGCTTTCAACCGCTGCGCCGATCCATTATCGGGCTCCGCGAATGGAATTGACCGGTGTGGGGCTGCTGGTCGATATTGAAAAAAACACCATGCGGGTAAAAAAAGATGTCAGGATGCTGCTGTTGCCGGAACCAAAGGAGAATCCGGGTGAGAATTGATCTGATCCTCAAGTGTCTATTGCTATTGATCTTTGGCTGGACGGCTAACGCTGTTGCAGTCGATTTCCTGGCTGCGGCGGACCGAGATCAGCCGCTGGAAATCACTTCGCAGCAACTGGAAGTATTTCAGGATGAACAAAAATCTCTATTTAGCGGCGCAGTCGTAGCGCAGCAGGGGGAAATGACCCTCTATACCGATCAGCTTACGGTGATCTTTGACGGTCAGAACGACGTCAGCCGCATCGAAGCTGCAGGTAGCGTACGCATTGAAGAACCCTTGCGCAAAGCGCGTGGTGACCATGCTGTTTTTGACCGTGATGCCGACACCCTGATTTTGTCCGGCAATGCCGAGGTGGTGCAGGGGGAAAATCGTATCACCGGCGATGAAATTACCCTGTTTATCGGTCAGAACCGCAGCCTTGTCAAAAGTCACGACAGCGGCCGGGTACGGGCGGTGATCCTGCCGGAAAAACAACCGGAGTCGCCGTGAAACGAACCCTGCGGGCTACCGGTTTACGCAAATCCTACGCTGGTCGTGAGGTCGTCGCCGGTGTTGATCTGGAAGTCAGTTCCGGTGAAGTGATCGGCCTGCTTGGGCCCAATGGTGCCGGTAAAACGACCAGCTTTTATATGGTGGTTGGTCTGGCAGCTCCCGATCAAGGGCAGATTTTTCTTGATCAAACCGAGTTGACGGCCATGCCCATGTATCAGCGCGCGCGCGCCGGAATTTCTTATCTGCCGCAGGAACCTTCGGTCTTTCGTAAACTGTCGGTCGCTGAAAACCTCCTGGCGATCATCGAGACCCTGAACCTGACCAAAGCTGAACAACAGCAGCGTTTAGAGCAGTTGTTGGCCGATTTGAACGTCGCCCATATTCGTGATTCAAAAGGCTTTGCCCTGTCCGGCGGCGAACGTCGACGGGTTGAAATTGCCCGCTCGCTGGTGCTTAAGCCGGCCTTTTTGCTCCTCGATGAGCCTTTTGCCGGTATCGATCCGATTGCGGTCATCGATATTCAGAATATTATTTCGGATCTCAAGGCGCGTGGTATCGGTATCCTGATATCGGATCATAATGTGCGCGAGACCCTTGGCGTCTGTGATCGTGGCTATATTCTTAACCAGGGGCGGGTGTTGGAATACGGTACGCCCGAGCAAATCGCGGCAAGTCCGGTGGCCCGGGAGATTTACCTGGGAGAAAAATTCAAGCTCTGATGGCGTTGCAAAAACTCGCCAACTGCTGCGTTGCTGCAAATGTATCGCTGCTTCGACGTACATAAGTACGCCTCATTGCTCGACATTTGCGCGCCTTGCATTTGACGCTTTGTGCTTAGCCATCGACTTTGATGCTGTTTGATTGCTTCAAGCTCTGATCTGACACTTAAACGATATCTGATTTGCAAAACCATCAGGTTTGGACTACAAAGGAAATATGGCACTCGATCTTCGACTTCAGGTAAAACTCAGCCAGCAACTGGTGATGACCCCCCAGTTGCAGCAGGCTATTAAGCTGCTGCAGTTGTCGCGACTGGAGCTGGTTGAGGCTATTTCCCAGGAACTTGAGGAAAATCCGATTCTCGAAGAAGGGATCGATCTGCAGGAGGAAAAAGAAGAAGAGGTGCGCAGCGGACTCGAAGATGACTTCAGTCCAATCCAGGAAAAATCTTCCGAGGAAGAACTTTCCGGCGAGATGGATGGGGTCGCTGATATCGATTGGCAAACCTATCTGGAAGGTTACAGCCTCAGCAGTAGCAGCAATGATGCCCGCGATAACTATGAAGAGCAGGAGGATCGTCCTTCTTTTGAAAGTTTGATGACCCAGCCGCGTCGCTTGAGCGACCATCTGCTCTGGCAGCTTGGTCTTTCGACTGTGTCTGAAGTTGAACATCGTGCCGCGGTTGACATTATCGGCAACCTCGATGATTCCGGTTATCTGCAGACGGCTATTGAAGAGCTGGCGGAGCACGCCGCTGTCGATCTGGTGGTTTATGCCGCCGCCCTGAAGCGTGTGCAGGGTTACGATCCTGCCGGGGTGGCCTGTCGTAATCTGCAGGAATGTCTGTTGCTGCAACTTGAACGTCTGGATCTGTCTGACTCGTTAGCTGCCGTGTTGCTGCGTGATTTTATCGACGAACTCGAAGGGCGCAAATATCCGCAGATTGCCAGGGCACTAAAACTTCCCGTTGAGGAGATTTTTGCCGCAACCAAGCTGATTTCCGATCTTGACCCGCGTCCGGGCAGTGCTTATAACGACGAAGAAGCCCACTATATTATCCCCGATATCTATATTCACAAACTGGGCAATGATTATGTCGTTACCCAGAATGATGATGGGCTGCCGAATCTGCGCATCAGCTCTTTTTATCGTAACGCGCTGATGGAGTCAAAAGGGGTCGACAAACAGACCGGCGATTATATCCAGGATAAAATGCGCAGTGCCGTGTGGTTGATCAAGAGTATTCATCAGCGCCAGCGCACCATTTATAAGGTCACCCAGAGCATTGTTAAGTTTCAGCGCGACTTTTTCGATAAGGGTATCGAGTATCTCAAGCCGATGGTATTGCGTGATGTCGCTGAAGATATTCAGATGCATGAGTCCACCGTCAGTCGAGTGACGACCAATAAATATGTTCAGACCCCCCAGGGGTTGTTTGAACTGAAATTCTTTTTTAACAGCGGCATCAACACCAGCGATGGTGATGCGATTGCCTCTGAAAGCGTCAAAAACAAGATCAAGGAAATCGTCGCTGCCGAAAACCCCAAAAAACCCTTGTCTGATCAGAAGATCGTCGATTTACTGGCAGAACAGGAGATCGATATTGCCCGACGCACGGTTACCAAGTATCGTGAGATGCTCGGCATCGGCTCATCGACCGAACGCAAGCGTTTATTTTGACAGGAGGTTTGACGGTATTTGTCAGGCTGTTCCTGCGCAATAGTTTTAATTGCGCTATAATCTAGATTAAATGAGGCTCTATGGAAGAGTCCTCGGTAATGAGGAGGTTCTTTATGCAAATTGCTGTGACCTTTAGACACATGGAAAGCAGTGATCCACTTCGTGATTATGTGGAAGAAAAACTGGCGCGGGTGAAAAAGTACATCGATGAACCGATTGACGCCCAGGTGGTTCTTTCGGTTCAAAAAAAGATTAATCAGCGCGCCGAGGTGACGATGGTAGCCAAAGGGCTGACCATGAAGAGCGTCGAAGAAAAAGAAGATATGTACGCTGCCATCGATCTGATGGTCGACAAGATCGAGCGCCAACTCAAACGCTATAAAGAAAAGCTCAAAAATCATAAAGGCAGTGAAGGGGTCCAGCGGCGTATAGAAAAAACCGTTTATTCAGCGCCGAGCGTTGATGAAGGTCGGGATGAGCCGGAAATTATCCGCAGCAATTCGTTCTTTATCAAACCGATGTCGGTTGAAGAGGCGGTGATGCAGATGGATCTGCTCGGCAAGGAGTTTCTGGTGTTTACCGACGATCGTTCCGAAGAGATGAATGTTGTCTATCGGCGTAAAGATGGAAATTACGGTTTGATCGTACCTCACGGCAAATAGAACGGCTTCGGGGTTTATGCATAGCAATGCCTAAATCCCGATTTTTACATCTGCTTTTGATGGATAAAGATAAGAGATTATGAAGATTTCAGAACTGTTGAATCCGCAGGCTATCATCAGCGAGCTTGGCGCCGGCGATAAAAAGGGGGTTCTCGCGGAGTTGACGGATGCCCTGGTGGCGCTGGTTCCCGAACTGGATCGTGCGCGGGTTCTTGCCGTTCTTCACGAGCGCGAAAAGCTCGGCAGCACCGGTATCGGTGACGGCGTCGCAATTCCCCACGGCAAGATAGCCAATCTGCCGGCGCTTCAGCTGGTTTTTGCCCGCAGCACGAAAGGGGTCGACTTTGAGTCGATGGATGGTCAGCTGACTCAGTTGTTCTTTTTATTGATCGCGCCGGAAGGTGCCGTCGGTGTGCATCTCAAGACCCTGGCGCGGATTTCCAAGCTGCTTAAGGATATCAAAGTGCGCAAGCAGCTCCTCGCAGCTGACGACGCTGCGGCGATCTACCAGATAATTCTTGCCAATGAAGGTACCCCGTAGACCCTAGGATCTGCGGTACTGCAATGGCGGATCCTGTGATGGCAGCTGCCGCAGGGGACGCTGATCAGGTGTTGATTCCATGTCAACCTTAAGTATCAGGGAAATTCTCGAAGAGAAAGAAGCCGGACTCCAACTGGAGTTGTTAGCTGGTATGGGCGGCTTGGAAAATCTGGTCTCCCAGCCGAGGATTCAGAAGCCGGGCCTGGCCCTGGCGGGTTTCATCGACAGCTTACACCCCGACCGCATTCAGGTGTTTGGTTCCACTGAACTGAGTTTTTTGGCCAATATGGCGACTGACGAAGCGCAAAGGCGCATCCGTGAGCTGTGTCAGCGCCGCATCTGTTGCCTGATTGTTACAAAAAACCAGCCGGTCCCCGAATACCTCATCCAACAAGCTGAAATCCTTGACACCCCTTTGTTGCGCACCCGGCTGCTGAGCTCCGACTTTATTTCCCTGATCACCCGTTTTCTCGAAGAGCGCTTGCTGCCGACCTCAACCCTCCACGGTGTTCTGGTTGATGTGCTTGGTATTGGTGTGTTGATTCAGGGCAAGAGTGGCATCGGTAAAAGTGAGTGCGCCCTGGAGTTGGTGTTGCGCGGCTACCGTCTTGTCGCTGATGACATTATCCGGGTACGCTTCAAATTGCCCTCGGTCATTTTCGGCGAAGGGATGGATCTGCTTCATTACCACATGGAGATCCGCGGTCTGGGCATTCTTAACATCAAACACCTGTTCGGTGTGTCCTCAATCCGCGAGCGCAAGAAAATTGATCTGGTTGTTGAACTGGTCAAGTGGGAGGACGAAAAGGATTATGATCGCCACGGCCTCGACGAAAACACCTATCAGCTCCATGGTGTTGAGCTCCCTTTTGTGCGTATTCCAGTAGCCCCCGGGCGCAATATCGGTACCATTGTCGAGGTCGCGGCCCGTAACCAGTTGCTCAAGGAAATGGGCTATCACAGCGCCCGCGAGTTCCAGGATCTGCTTGAAAAACGCATGGCTGAGGCTGCCCATCTGCATGCTCACACCATTATCGGCGAGAACCTCGAATGAACAATCGTCTGATGATTATCACCGGTCTGTCCGGGTCCGGCAAATCCACTGCCGCGCGGGTTCTGGAAGATCAGGGTTTTTTTGTCGTCGATAACCTGCCGCTGGTGATGCTCCCTGATTTTATGCAACGCGCGCGGCAGGAGTTATGCCGCTATACCGATGTGGCTGTGGTTATCGATGTGCGCAATCGCTCCTTTCTTACCGACCACGTCGGCACCTTCGAGCAGCTGCGAACTGCCGGTCACCAGGTCGAGATTCTTTTTTTTGAAGCAGACGATGACGAACTGTTGCAGCGCTTTTCGGAAACCCGGCGGGCGCATCCGCTGGCTCTGACCGGAACGGTGCAGGAGGGGATTGAAAAAGAGCGGCGGCAACTCAAGCCGCTACGGGATGCTGCTGCCAAGGTGATTGACAGCAGCCATCTCAATGTCCGTCAATTGCGTGATTTGGTGTTGGAACATATCGGGGCAGAGTATTCGGCACGGTTGATCGTCAACCTTGAATCCTTCGGTTATCGCTATGGATTGCCACCGGCCGCGGATTTGGTCTTCGATGTGCGATTTCTTCCCAACCCGCACTACCTGCCGGAATTACGACCATTAACCGGACTGGATAAAGGGGTGCGTGATTATGTCCTGATGCAGCCGGAAGCCCGCGAATTTCGTCGTCATCTTGACAATCTACTGACATTTTTGCTGCCCCACTATCGCAAGGAAGGCAAAAGCTATCTGACCATCGGCATTGGTTGCACCGGGGGGCGTCACCGCAGCGTGTCAATTGTTGAAGATCTGTATCAGTATTTTCCTGTAAGGGATGTTATTATCCAAAAGAACCATCGTGATGTCGCCAAGGGGTAACGGATGATCGGAATCGTGGTCGTCACTCATTCGCGATTGGCTGCTGAATTATGTCGGGCAGCGGAAATGATTTTGGGGCCACTCGATCTCCTGGTCGCTGTCAATATCGAACCTGAAACCTCGGTGGATGCTGCACGCAATCAGGTGTTTGAGGCTTTTCGGCGGGTGGGTGCTGATGGTGACGGGGTGCTGATTATGACCGATCTGTTTGGCGGAACGCCGACCAATATCAGCGCCGAACTCCTTGCCGAAGGTAACGTCGATATCCTTACCGGCGTTAATCTGCCGATGCTGCTCAAGGGTGCAAATCTGCGGTTGACCTGTGAGCTGGATGAGCTTGCCGCTCAACTCGCCGAATATGCGCGTACAGCCATCATTCGTCCGGTCGAGCTGTTGCGATAACCTTACTGGTTGACAAGTGGATATGTCATGAATCTGGTCCTGACACGTATCGATAACCGCCTCATCCATGGGCAGGTTCTTGAAGCCTGGGTTCCCCATGTGCAGGCCAACTGTATTGTCGTCGCCGATGATGTCCTTGCCGCCAATTCCTTGAAAAAACTGATGATGAAGGCCTCAGTGCCGAGCCGTATGCGGGTTGAAATCGGCACGATTGCTGATGTCGTTCGTCTGCTGCTCGCCAATACCCTGGAGAGTTACCGGATTCTGCTGTTGTTTGCTACCCCGGCTGATGCACTGCGTGCCTACCGTTTGGGTTTAAAATATGAGCAATTAAATCTGGGGAACCTGCACGCCGATGCCGGCAAGGCGCGCTTTAGCTGTACAGTTTTTCTTGATGTTGAAGATCTGGACGATCTGCAAACGCTCGAAGAAGCCGGCGTCAGGATCACCGCGCGCTGTATTCCTGCTGACACTGACCGACCGTGGCGGCGCCTGATTCCAGGGCCCAGGGGGGCGGACTCATGATCCTTGAGCTGTTGATCGGCGGGGTCATTGCGCTGGTCTGTGGCCTCGATCGGGTGGCGATGTTGCAGATTCTCGTGTCGCGGCCAATTGTTGCCGCTCCGGTGACGGGATTGCTGCTGGGTGAACCGTTGATCGGCCTGCAGGTAGGGGTGATGGTTGAGTTGTTGTGGCTGGCGCGTCTGCCGGTGGGTGCTGCGGTCCCCCCTGATGACACCCAGGTAGCCATCGCCGCTACTGTGTTGAGCATTACTCTGGGGCATCAACTTGAAGCCCTCTCGGTTGAACTGATGCTCTTGTCCTTGCTCGTGGCCCTGCTGGTTGGCAAGGTGGGACAGTACTTCGATCACTGTGCGCGTAATTACAACAGCATTCTTCCCGTCCAAACCGATCGGGCGCTAGAGAACGGACTCTTTGGTCGGGCGCAGTTGCTCCATCTGCGCGGCTTGCTGAGTTTTTCCGCCGCAGCGCTACTGACCTATTTCACCATTGTCACCTGTGGTCTGTTGCTGATTCCGCCGATCTGGCCCTGGCTGCAGATCTCCATGTCTTATTCAGCCGGGTTGCTGCAACTGGCACTGCCGTTAATCGGGGTTGCGGTCATTCTTGGTACAATTAATGTCAGTCGCGCCATTACCCTGTTTTGTGCCTCCTTTGGCATGGCATTTTTGCTGATGTGGCTGGTGCAACCATGAGGCTTGGTTGGCAGACACGTTTACATGTCTGGTTTCGTCTGTTGTTTCTTCAGGCAAGCTGGAGCTATCAGCGTATGCAGGGGCTTGGTTTTCTTTTCGCTCTTCTGCCGGGATTACGCAAGATCTATTCCGAAGAACAAATGCGCGAAGTATCACTGCGCCATGCCGGTTATTTCAATACCCATCCTTATCTGGCACCTTTGGTCGTCGGAGCGGTTCTGAAGCTTGAAGAAGAACGAGCTATCCACGGCGAGGATCGCAGCATCGATATCGACGATTTCAAAGAGATCGTCGCGGCACCTTATGCTGCCATTGGCGATGCCTTGTTCTGGGGGGGATTAAGGCCACTGGTTGCGGGGATAACTCTGTTCTTTGCCGTCAAGGGAATTGTCTGGGCACCACTGATATTTTTGCTGGTTTTCAATCTTTTTCCCTTCTGGTTCCGGATTGTTTTTTTCGAATACGGCTATCGCCATGGAATTAAGTCGGTGGCTTATATCCAGGAACACAACCTGCCGGATTGGGCAGTGCGAATCAAAGAGGCCGCAGTGGTTGTTTTGGGCGGACTTTGTGCCTTTATGGTTTTTTCGCACCTGCTTGACCATCAACTGCCAAGCTGGCCGGGGTTATTGGCCCTGGTTCCAATGATTCTGTTGGGTGTGGGTGCCCGGCGCGGGATGTCGACCCTGCTGCTCATCTTCATTACCTGTACCATTATTATTGTCGCCGGAATCTTTTGGATTGATGTGGCACTTTTTCTTAAATTGTAGGGACATACTGATTATGCAGACACGCAAATTCACGATTGTTAACCGCCTTGGCCTGCATGCCCGGGCAGCAGCCCTTCTGGTCAAGTCTGCTGCTCGTTTCAGCGCTGAAATCACCATCAAAAAAGAGGACATGGAGGTCAACGGCAAAAGTATTATGGGGATCCTGTTGCTGGCAGCGCCCAAAGGGAGTGATATTCATCTGATGATCGAAGGCACTGACGAAGAACTGGCCATGCAGCACCTTGCTGAATTGATTGAGGGTGGTTTTGGAGAAGAATAGGACAACACAAGACGTCTATCTGGTTGGTGTCGGCGTTTCCCCCGGAATTGCCATTGGCCAGGTCAGCTTGCTTGATCATCGCTATCCGGTTTACGAGCTTCATATCGAAGCCGAAGAGATAGATACGGAGATTAAGCGTTTTCGTCAAGCTGTGGCGGAAGCTACAACTCAGCTCCAGCGTATCAAGGAGCGGGTGTCGGAGCAGGTTCATCTGCGCGAGCATCTGTACATTCTTGATACCCACATGCTGATTCTGGAAGATGAGATGCTGGTTGGCGCAACTGAGACCGCCATCCGCACCCAACGTAATGCTGAAAGCGCCCTGCGACAGGTGTTGAAAAATCTTCGTAGCCTGTTCGATAACATTGAAGATGAATATTTACGTGAGCGGCACTCCGATGTCGATGCCGTCGGCGAGCGCTTGTTGCGGATTCTTTGTGGTGCCGACGAGCAGATGACCGGCCGCGTTGAAAATGAAGCGATTATTGTTGCCCACGATCTGTCGCCGGCAGAGACCATGCAGGTCGATCGTTCACGGGTCCTCGGATTTCTCACCGACAAAGGGGGGCGCACCTCCCATACCGCAATCCTCGCGCGCTCCTTGGATATTCCTGCAGTTGTCGGCCTGGAAACAATCACGTCCCAGGTTGAGGATCGTCAGACGATTATTATCGATGGGGAGAGCGGGGTTGTTGTCCTTAACCCTTCGCCGGCAACCATATGCAAATATCAACAGCGCAAAAAGCATTTTGAACATCTTGAACATGAACTTGAAGATTATCGTAACTTACCAGCCATCACCACTGACGGGATGCGTATTTCCCTCTGTGGTAATCTGGAAATGGAGAGTGAGTTCAAGCTGGCGCACAAACATGCCGCAGAAGGTATTGGCCTGTATCGTACCGAGTTCCTCTTTCTCGGACGTCAGCAACCGCCAAGTGAAGAAGAACAGTTTGATGCCTATTGCAGTGCGTTAGAGCGCATGGACGGCCAGTCGGTGACCATCCGTACCCTCGATATCGGTGGTGACAAGTTTGTCACCGGGCTGAATCTGGATGACGAAGCCAATCCCGCCATGGGGCTGCGTGCGGTACGTTTCTCACTGCAGGAGGAGGGTCTGTTCCGTGTACAGTTACGGGCGATTCTGCGCGCCTCAGGGCGTGGCCGGGTGCGGATCATGTTTCCGCTGATCAGTGGTGTTGCCGAGATCCGCGCCTGCAAACGGATCCTGCGGGAAGTGACCAAAGAACTGCAACGTCAGGGGTTTGCATGCAACCCGGACATCCCGGTTGGAATCATGATCGAAACGCCGGCAGCCGTCATGATAGCTCCCTTTCTGGCGCAGGAAGTCGATTTCTTCTCCATCGGCACCAATGACCTGATCCAGTATTTTCTCGCTGTTGACCGCGGCAATCAGCATGTCGCCTATCTTTATGATTCTTTCCATCCGGCGATTTTACGGGCACTGAAAATGACCTGTGATGCCGCCCATGCTGCCGGCATCAGTGTCTGTATCTGCGGCGAGATGGCCGGTGAGCCTCTGTATACCCTGGTGTTGATCGGTCTTGGCCTCGATGGTATGTCGATGAATCCATCCTGTATCCCACGCGTCAAGCGTGTCCTGCGTCATGTCTCAAGAGAACAGGGGAAGGAACTGGTGGAGCGTTTGTTAACCCTGCCGACCAGCAAAGAGGTGTCGGTTGCTATCGATCTACACATGCGCACACTGCTGCCTGATTTATTTGCTCGCCCCTTGCTGTGATGATGAGTAAATGCGATAAATACAGTTGACTCACAATGTCTATCCCCCTATCTTGTCAAATTCAAAAAATAGTTACTTGAGGAGGAATAAAAACAATGGCCATGACCGATTTTCTGTTTACTTCAGAATCTGTAAGCGAAGGGCACCCGGATAAGGTTGCTGACCAGATTTCCGATGCCGTTCTCGATGCGATTCTTGTTCAGGATCCAAAAGCCCGGGTCGCCTGTGAAACCATGGTGACCACCGGCATGGCGATCATTGCCGGCGAAATCACCACCACTGCCTATGCCGACCTGCCGACCATCGTGCGGCAGACCATCAAGGAAATTGGCTATAACGACTCTGCTATGGGTTTTGACTATGAAACCTGCGCGGTATTGACCTCTATCGATCAGCAGTCCCCCGATATTTCCCAGGGAGTGACCGAAGGGGAGGGACTGTTCAAGGAACAGGGTGCCGGTGATCAGGGGTTGATGTTCGGTTTTGCCTGTGACGAAACCCCCGAGTTGATGCCGATGTCGATCATGTTTGCCCATCGCCTGACCAGCAAGCTGGCCGAAGCGCGCAAGAGTGGCCGCTTGCCCTTTTTGCGCCCCGACAGCAAGTCGCAGGTGTCGATTCAGTATGTTGATGATCAGCCGACGCGTATCGATACGGTGGTGCTGTCATCACAGCATATACCGGATGTGACCTATGACCACCTCAAAGAAGCCATTCTCGAAGAAGTTGTCAAACCGAACCTGCCGGTTGAGCTGATCGACAGCAAAACCCGCTACCTGATCAACCCGACCGGGCGTTTTGTCGTCGGTGGCCCCATGGGTGACTGCGGCCTGACCGGGCGCAAGATTATTGTTGATACCTACGGCGGGCAGGGCTCCCACGGTGGTGGCGCCTTCAGCGGTAAAGACCCGAGCAAGGTCGACCGCAGTGCGTCCTACATGGCGCGTTATGTGGCAAAAAATATTGTGGCTGCCGGCCTGGCGAGCAAGTGTGAAGTTCAACTGGCCTACGCCATCGGCGTCGCCGATCCGGTTTCGGTGATGATTAACACCTTCGGCACCGGCAAGATCCCCTCCAACCGCATCGCTGAAATTGTCCAGGCTGAATTCGACATGCGCCCGGCGGCGATTATCAAGCAACTCGACCTGCTGCGTCCCATCTACCGGCAGACGGCCGCTTACGGTCATTTTGGGCGGGAGCTGCCGGACTTCACCTGGGAGCGGATCGACCGGGTTGAATCGTTAAAATCTCGAGCAGGGCTTTAAAAAATTATAGCCACCAAGGCTCCAAGAACACCAAGAAGGGCAAAACCTGAGGGTTGCAACAACAAAAAACCATATTCTATTTATCTTGGTGACCTTGGTGTCTTGGTGGCTGATTGATTACTTCTTGTTCACGCCAAATAAAAATTTCAACGGCAAATGCACGCGGTCGCGCCAGGCACTCTCCGAGTGGTCGGCAGCAGGATCAAGGTAGTAGCGAAACATCTTCTCGTCATTTTCACTGAGCTGCGCAATATCTGCGGCAATCTCCTCGACCTCATCACCATAGCGTCCTTCCCGTCCCCCGATATCAAGCCAGATTTTGAGCCCGCTCAATTCTTTTCGATAGCGCTGCAGATCGGCCTTTAACGCCGCCGGATTCCACCAGCAGGAAGGGGAGAGGGCAGCAACAGCACCAAACTGGTGACTGCGGCGCAGGGCAATGTTGAGGCTGACCAGTCCCCCCATGGAAGAGCCCATCAGGGCGTTGGCTTCAGCCTCAGGGCGGGTCAGAAACAGGCGGTCAATGTGGGGTTTGAGTTCGTCAGCGAGAAATTCTTCATAACGGCTGCCCCGGGCACTGATTGCCTGACCGGCGTGGATGCGATCCTGGTGGGCAAATTCGGCCAGGCGTTCGCTTCCGGCGTGATCGCTGGCGACAACAATCAGCGCTTCGATCTGCCCGCTGTTGACGAGTTCTGTGATGATGCGATCCAGGTGCCAGGCCTGCCCGGAAAAGGACTCATGATCGTCAAACAGATTCTGGCCATCCTGAACATAGAGGACCGGATAGCGTCGTGTCGCCGTAGCCTGGTAGCCCGCCGGCAGCAGGATACGAACCCTGCAGGAGCGTTGCAGGGCGCGCGAGGGAAACGTGTCGATGGCCAGCAGATGGGCGTTCACAGACTGTTGAGCTGGTGAATGTCGGCAACCACTGCCCGCCCTTCCTCCTTGGTTGCAGTGCGGATGATAAAGCCGTAATTGCCGATGGCGGCACTGAAGATGGAGTCAATCGGCTGGTGGTGGGCTATTGTCGCACCATGGCGGTTGAGAATCTCATCAACGCTGTAGCTGTAAGGCTTGCCATATTTGCGCCCGGCGTAAAAACAGTCGTACTTGCGTGAAATCTCAGCACTAAAAGGGCGTCCCTGGACGATATTGCAGTACTCAGTGAAAATATCGATGTCGTTGGCGTAGTTGAACATGTCAACGGTCAATCCGCCGGGGGGACGGATGTTGATCTCCAGGCCGATCAGCTGGTTTTGCGGGGTGCGGAAATATTCAATGTGGAAAAAACGTTCCCGGATAGCGAAGGCCTTCACCGTCGCCAGTCCGGCT
The DNA here is from genome assembly GCA_019429255.1 of Desulfuromonadales bacterium. Taxonomy (GTDB): domain Bacteria; phylum Desulfobacterota; class Desulfuromonadia; order Desulfuromonadales; family Geopsychrobacteraceae; genus Pelovirga. The sequence continues at coordinate 29,453 of JAHYIY010000028.1, forward strand.
TTGACCAGATCCCTGGGCAGGATGCGGGGGATATGGTAGTAGAGATCAACCTCATTGTTGACACTCTCCATGACGCCGCTACCGTAGACCAGTGACGAAGAAAAAACCACCTGGCCTTGTGCATCAACCAGTCCATCAAAGGTTTCAATGCCACCAGTGACAAAAGGTTCCATGAAATAGTCGATAGCCGCTTTGCGCGCAAAAAACTGTTCAAGTTCTTTATCGCTATTAAGACGCCAGGTGTCGGCGGCGCCAACGCCGTTGTCCGGTTTGACAATTACCGGATAACCGTGGGTGGCAATAAAGGCCCGCCCTGCCGCCAGATCATCAACAATGGCACCATCAACCACGGCCACCTGTGCTTGTTTGAAGGCCTTTTTCATCCGTGACTTGAGTTTCATGTCCATAATTTCATCACGCTTGATACCGGCGACATTGAAGTCGCTGCGCAGGGCGGCATCGAGCTCAAGCCAGTGCTCGTTGTGGGACTCAATCCGGTCGATCTTGCCGTAACGGTGGGTAAAATAGCCGCAGGCCCGGATCACCTCGGCATAGTCGCTCAGGTTTTCAACCCGGTAGTATTCGCTTAACGCCTGCTGCAGTTCACGCGGGAGCTGGTCATAGGGTTCCTCGGCAATGCCCAGGACGCGGATGCCGGCCGCCGCCAGGCGGGTCCAGAAGCTAACGAAGTTGGGTGGAAAATGGGGGGAAATACAGACAAAATTCATTGTAGGCTCCAATGCTGGGGCGGCTGGTTGTTGCTCGTGTTTAAGCTTATCATCGGCTTTTTGGTCCACGGAAAACACGGAAAGACACGGAAAATTAAATCATTACAGCAAAACAGCCAATCACCAAAGAGCTTACGCAATGACGTAGCGTATCTTTTTTGATTTTGTTCGTGTATTCCATATGTTCCGTGGATAACTGCTTTTTCCAGGTTAAAAGATATCTGCTAACGGATGAATCTTTTGGTCATGTCAGCATAAGCGTCAATCCGCCGGTCGCGCAAGAATGGCCAGATGCGCCGCACCTGTTCGGTGCGCTGCAGATCAAGGGTGACGCACACCACCTCGTCGTTGGCGTCTGACGCCTGGGCGCGGATTTCCCCCTGGCAACCGGCGACGAAACTGCTTCCCCAGAACCGGGCGCCGGCGGTCACCTGCGACGGATCAGCTTCAAAACCGCTGCGGTTAACTGCTATCACCGGCAGGCCATTGGCAATGGCGTGGCTGCGCTGGATGGTGATCCAGGCATCGCGCTGACGTTGTTGTTCTGCAGCGCTATCGTTCGGGTCAAAACCGATGGCAGTGGGGTAGAGCAGCAGATCAGCGCCGGCCAGGGCCATCAGGCGCGCCGCTTCCGGGTACCACTGATCCCAGCACACCAGCACGCCGAGGGTGCCGACGGAGGTGACAATCGGGGTAAAGCCGAGATCGCCGGGGGTGAAATAGAACTTTTCGTAATAGCCGGGATCATCAGGGATGTGCATTTTGCGGTAGCACCCGGCAATGCTGCCATCCTTTTCCAGCACGACGGCGGTATTGTGGTAGAGCCCCGCGGTGCGTTTTTCAAACAGGGAGAGGACGATAACGAGGCCCAGTTCCCGCGCCAGTTCCCCGAAGGTTTCGGTGGCTGGTCCGGGGATGGATTCACCCAGATCAAAGTTATTGCTGTCCTCGGTTTGACAAAAATAAGGGGCGCAATGCAGCTCCTGCAATACCACCAGCTCTGCTCCCTGGGCAGCGGCCTGTCTGATCCCGTCAAGGCTGCGGGCAATGTTGTCGTTACGCTCCGGGGTGCAGTGGTGCTGCACCAGCCCAACGGTTATTGTTGCCATGTCAATACTCCAGAAGGTAGCTGCATGGTAACGCAATGCAGAGAACCATGCTGTTTGATAAGGGGCAGGCAGTCGATGCCGATGACCTCGCGATCGGGGAAACAGGTACCGATCGTCGCCAGGGCGACACTGTCAGCAGCATCCTGGTAACAAGGCACCAGTACCGCATCATTAATGATCAGAAAGTTGGCGTAGGTCGCCGGCAGGCGTTTCTCCCCGTCGTATTGTGCTTGTGGCCAGGGCAAGGGGATCAGCCTGAAGGGAGTGCCGGCTTTCGTGGTAAAACTGCGCAACTGTTCTTCCATGCGCTGCAACTCTTCGTAGTGTTCATCCTGCGGATCATCACAGCACACATAGAGGATCGTGTCGTTGGGACCCAGGCGGGCGAGGGTGTCAATGTGGGCATCAGTATCATCACCGGCGAGCCAGCCGTAATCAAGCCACAAGATGTGTTGACTGCCGAACAGGGAGCGCAGTTCTGTTTCCAGCTGATGGTTGTTCAGATGCGGATTGCGGTTCGGATTCAACAGGCAGTTGGACGTGGTCAGCAGGGTGCCGTTGCCGTCTGATTCGATACTTCCCCCTTCGAGAATCAACCCGACCGTTTCCAACGCGACACTGGAGAAGAGCGGAGTCGTTGCCAGGTGGCGGGTGACCTGATTATCCTGGTCGGCGGCAAACTTCAACCCCCAGCCGTTAAAACCGAAATCGAGCAGACGTGGTTGGCCGTCGGCAATGATGGTGATCGGTCCGAAATCGCGGATCCAGGTATCGTTGGTAGCGATATCCAGCAGATGAATCCGGTCGCTGATGATGGCGGCGCGGTTCAGCTGTTGATCGACAACAAGCGGCTCAGGGGTGACAATGATTACCCGCTCAAAGCGGCTGATCTGCCGGGCCAGTTCGAGGTAGACAGGTAGTACCTCATCCAGCATATCAGCCCAATCGCTGTTCTGATGCGGCCAGGCCAGCAGTACCCCATCCTGGGGATCCCATTCTGCCGGCAGATGGCGTGATGCTGTTATGTTTGTTTGCATGGAAGAAAGCTCACTTAAACAAGGTATTCTCGAGCAGAATTTTCAAGCCAATGGCAATCAGCAGCAGCCCGCCGGCACATTCCACCTTGCTGCTCCACAAAGTCCCCAGTCGCTGGCCAAGGAGCATGCCACCAAGGGTGAAAATCGAAGCGGTCACACCGATGACCAATGCCGGCAGCCAGATCGATACCCCCAGCAGCGCCAGACTGAAACCCACCGCCAGAGCATCAATGCTGGTCGCAATCGACAGCATCACCAGCGACATGCCGCGGGTCGGATCCTTGCGTTCACTCTTCTCTTCACCGTGGGTCAGGGCATCGTAGAGCATCTTGACCCCGATCAGCGATAATAGCACAAAAGCCAGCCAGTGACTGATGGCCTCCATATAATGGCGCAACCCCACCCCCGCCATCCACCCCAGCACCGGCATCATCCCCTGAAACAGGCCAAAATGAAAACCGAAGCGGAACAGGTGCCGATAGGTCACCGTCGCCAGGGTTAGTCCCGCCGCCAGCGCCACGGCAAAGGCATCCATCGCCAGGGCGATAGCAATACCGATCAGGGTCAGAGTGTCCATTGGTGCAACGATCCTTGGCAGTAAAAATTTGGTGGCTTTATAGCATGTTTTAAGGTGGGGCAGAATACTTAAGAGAAGAATTTAGCTGCCACTCCCGGGGACTGGCTCCGCCAGGTGCCTGTCCCCCTGCTCGCTGACCCTGTCCCCCTACTGGCTGACCCAAAAATCACCACCCCGTCATGCTCCGCCTGCCACCCCTCCATAGAGGGGAATAAGGGCCTCCCTCAAAATTCCCCTCCCTCGGAGGGGTGCCCCGACAGGGGTGGGGTGGTCGCACCGGGGACTGGCTCCGCAGGTGCCTGTCCCCCTGTTTGCTGCCCCTGTCCCCCTGCTCGCTGACCAAAAAATCACCACCCCGTCAGGCTCCGCCTGCCACCCCTCCATAGAGGGGAATAAAAGCGTGCATAAAATTCCCCTCCCTCGGAGGGGTGCCCCGGCAGGGGTGGGGTGGTCGCACCGGGGACTGGCTCCGTCAGGTGCCTGTCCCCCCTGTTTGCTGCGATTATCTCCGCGCCTCCCCACCCCCG
>JAHYIY010000061.1 GCA_019429255.1 Desulfuromonadales bacterium
TTAAAATATTTATCACCCACGAATTTGCTCATCTGCGCAAAATGTAGCAACGTATCTACAAACATGTTGTGGAGGTGAAAACGATGACGATAACGACCTTATCCAGTAGAGAGTTCAACCAACATGCCGGCAGGGCCAAAAAAGCCGCCAAATGCGGACCGGTTTTCATTACTGACCGTGGGCAACCGGAGCATGTGTTGCTGAGCTTTGAAGAGTACCAGCGTCTTGTCGGCGAGCGCAAAAAAATTGTGGACCTGCTGGCGATGCCGGGTATCGAGGAAATTGACTTTACTCCTGCGAAACTGGATGAGCCGGCCAAAGCGGCAGAGTTTGAATGATGTATCTGCTGGATACTAATGTGGTGTCAGAACTCCGCAAGGCCCGTGCCGGCAAAGCCGACCCCAACGTGGCTCGCTGGGCTGACAGTGTGGATGCGAGCGAGTTGTATCTTTCGGTCATTTCCGTGCAGGAATTGGAAATCGGGGTGCTGCTGGTCGAACGGCGCGACGCTGTTCAGGGAGCCATGCTTCGCACCTGGCTCAACGACCATGTCCTGCCGGCCTTTACCGGGCGCATTATCCCGGTGGACACAAGGGTCGCGCTGCGCAGTGCCCAAATGCATGTCCCTGACCCGCACCCGGTGCGTGATGGTTTGATTGCCGCCACAGCCCTTGTTCACGGCATGACCATTGTGACCCGTCATGTTGATGATTTTATCAGGACCGGCGGTATGGTGCTGAACCCATGGCGAAGTGATATGGAGAGGTAAACACAATATTCTATATTCTGCCCTTTAGGCCGTTGACCTTACCGCGTCATCCCTGCCTTTGACTTTTGCCGCGTCGAGGATCCTTTTGATTCTAACCGATGTTGATAGATTTTCATCGCGGCCAATAGCTTTTCAAATTCTGTTAGCCGCTATCAGAATCTATGAAGATCCGGGTGACGTGATCGCTAATGAAACAATGCACGTAGATATTCAGAAGCCTGTCGATCTCCCAAACGCTCAAGGTCACCACTTTCCAACTCAATCGCTCTTTTCATATTTAATTCGAGTATTGAAATGAGTCGATGAAGGTCCTCGATAAGCACAGGAAAGTGCCTTTTGATAACCGACCATACCTCACCTTCATCAATTCCAAAATATCCGTGAGTGATGGCGTTCCTGAAATTTACGATTTTGCGGAAGTAATCCGGAGCAGAAGTAGCCAGCACCTCATCTTTTAAGATGTTACCCATCGCTTCACCGACAATTTCAAGTTGTCTGATTGTAGCATCCCACCTCAAGCTATCTTGTCTGAGAGATTCTGCATCAGCAATATCCTTGACGTAATCATCTATTCGAAAGCCAGCCAGGAAAATATCAATGATAAAAAGCTCGACACTTCGAGACGGCCTGGCTTCAGGCATAGATAATCTCCTTGTCGATCTGCTCCCTGTAATAACTTCGAAAACTGTCGATGTAACCAACATCTACTGGTACGCCAAGGTTTTTCTCGAGATATTCTCGCAAATCTTCACGAACAAAAAAATCTTTATTGTTGGACAAAATTGCCAAGTCAATATCACTCCCATCATGTTGTTGATCCTTGGCATAGGAACCAAAAAGCCCTATCTTCTCCACCCCAAACTTTAGAGCAAGTTCTTCCTTGTGGGCTCTGAGAAAATTCAAGACAATCGTTTTATCCATGGCAATGATCCTTCACTGAAGATTCACAGACATTATGATTGTAATATGCAGTCCCAACCCTGTAAACACAATCCTCACCTGCCAAATGTCTCAGTCAATCGGCGCAAGGAAAAGACGTCTTCCAGCCCCCTCACCGCCACCGGATTCTTATCGGGGTTGTCTTCTTCAGAGCACCAACGTCGCCAGTGGGTTCGGACAAAATCACGACTGCCGATAATCACGCTATCAGTAAAATAGCGCGAACGGGACAAAAATCGATCGACTGGTGGCTTGGTATAGTTGCGTGCCTGCTCTTGGGTGACAATCTGACCATCAATATGTGCCCCTTTATCCGTCGGTAATGCGCCGACCTCGTAGACAAACTGGCGATAACGCCGTAACTGCTCGTCGACTGATAGCTTCTCTGCCCCCACCAGACCGAAATCCAGTGACAAAAATCGGCTCTTGTTGCCCGTCTGGCTGTGATACCCCAGTGAACTCCAGCGATAATCGTCAGGACGTGCGACCAATCCGGCACGAAGGGGGTTCAGGTCCACATAGGCCAGACAGTTGATCAGGGTATCGCCATCCTCGACCAGCACACTCTTGAACCGCTCACCCCAGAAAAAACCACGGCGGTTATGGCGTTTATTGTAATAGCGCGAAAAGGATTGTTTGATCTCCTTCATCATTTCCGACAACTGCTGCCATTTATAGCGCAGCATGGCGATCTGACCTGGCAAGGGAGAATCTTTGGTCTCGTCATCCTGATAATACAGAGCGTAGCGGCGCTGGATTTCGGTATCGGAATACCCCTCATCCGGATGCATACGCACCACCAGATGAAAGTGATTGCCCATAATGCAAAAGCCCAAAACATCGGCGAAATAGATGGATGTAAAGTGGCGAATGACCTGCAGCAGATGGTCTTTTTCGGCATCACCCAGGACAAAACCATCCAATGCCGTGCGCGACATCAGGTGATAAACCGCCGATTCCCCCTCAACAACCAGACGCGGACTACGCGGCATAAATACTACCTCCAGAATATTCCCCACAAAGACCAGCAACCGAAAACTGACACATCACAAACTCACCACCAACCTAACCCGACACAAATCGCTACGTCAATCATATTTCGCCTGTCCCCTTTTTCTTTCTGAGGCGGCCCTGTTCCCGCAGCGGGCAGGGGATGCCGGATACGTGTAACGATCAAACTCAGGATTCGCCAAGAAGTGAGACAACGCCGGAATAAAAAAAGCGGGAGAGGTGCGTGCAAAAACAGCCAACATTGCTAACATACTGATTCACATAGGTTATATTTTTTTCTTGACGGGGACAATATAGAATGTCCCCGTTTTTACTGTTTTGATAGGGAAAAACGCTTATGCGCTTCAAAAACAGTCAATATTTCAACTGCTGAGGCACTGACACGGTAAACAATCCGGTAGTTTCCCTCAATCAACTCACGTAAATCACGGCCAGGCACTTCGGGAACGAAACGACCGGAATAAGGTTGGTCAACCAGAACATCAGTACGTCGGATCAGCTTTTCAACAAAAACAACAGCAACGGCTGGATCATCCATAGCAATGTAAGCCTCGATGTCCATCAGGCACCGCAGCGATTGTTCCGTCCAGACAATCTCCATTACACGCAGCGTAATTTTCGCGCTGTTGCCAGGCGCTCTTTTAGGGCTTCCTCATTCATCACCCTACCGGCAGCAACATCACTCATCCCCGCAGCAATGGATTCAAGAAAACGTTGCTGCTCCGTGATCCGGTCATATTCAGCCGGAGACATCAGCACTCCTGCCGGGCGACCATTCTGAGTGATAATCAGCGGGCTAGCCAAATTCTTAAGGTATCGTGGTGCATGCGTTTTAAATTCACCCAATGGAATGACGCCGTCGGCAACACTGATTGATTTCATAAAACCTCCAAGTCTGTATTTAGAACAAATATAGACTATTATACATAAAAACACAACGAGCTAGCCATACTAAGGGGGAGGCGGCCCCTACTCCCAATCGAAATCGCTATCGGGATCGAAATCGTTGTTGCCTTTGCTGTAGTAGGCTGGCTGTTCTTCACGAACATGATAGCCCCGCCACTCCAAGGCTACACAGTCAATCGAAAGGCGGTAGGCTTTTTCGATTTCGATAGCGATTTCGATCCCGATTTCGATAGCGATTTCGATTGAACCAATTCTTACCGGCTCTTATCCGCAGTTCATCATGGCAGATTGTGATGCCTGATTTTTGTGAGTTTTACTTCACTGCGGGGTGGGTGAGTTTGAGGATGGGGGGTTGCCACTGGAGGATGTAGCCCAGTTCAAGTTCGGGGAGTTCTGTTAAAAAATCGGGAACCAGATCGGTCAGTTCCTGTGCCTCCTGCCCGTGCTGGTCCCGGTACAAATTTAGCGTCGCCTGTACCATCAGGGCGCGGTCGAAGTTGGCGATTTCGAGGGCATAGCGTTCACGGATTTCTTCGTTGGGTTCGCTTTCATACATCACCACCAACATATCCCGGCCAGCCGAAAGCTGCCCTCCCCTGGCTCTGAGTTTACCGCTTAACGAACCAAACC
>JAHYIY010000029.1:0-30000 GCA_019429255.1 Desulfuromonadales bacterium
CACCCTGACCATTATCTATCAGGTCACCATCGACTGATCCGGCCCGGCCGGGCGGCAGCTGCCGTCCGGCCGGAGCCGGCTGAACTGAACAGCCCAACGGAGGCAACATGCAACTTACCAGCCGAATTCTCGTCAGCCTGCTGCTGGCCCTCGGCCTGCTCGCCCTGTCCGCCGGCCAGACCCTGGCGGCGGTGGCGGCCAACACCCAGATCGTCAACCGGGCGACCATGTCGTACTACGATGGCACGACGACCCAGACGTCCAGTTCGACCGTCACAGTCACCGTCGCTCTGGTCCCCTCGCCGCCGGGCATCGAGGCCGGCCCACAGCAGACGATCACCTACGCGGGGGCTAACACCCAGCTCGTCAACAGCTTCACCGTAATCGCCACCTCCAACGGACCTGACAGTTACAGCCTGGCCACGACGATCACTGCCTCTGCCAACACCACTGACGCCAGCGCCGAGGTTTCGCCGTTGACGAGCATCACCCTCGGCGCCTCGGTAACCCTGACCGGCAGTTACAACGCGGCCGGCGATCCGGCCACGACCGTGCTGGTGGTCCCCTCCGACGGCCTCGCCGACAATGCGGTCAACGCCATCGAGGCGGGCGACCTGGTCAGGATCGGCAACAGCGCCGACACCTTCACCGTGACGGCGGTCGCAGACAACGATAGCGGCACTTCAACCATCACCGTCACCCCGGCCCTGACCACAGCGCCCGGCGCAGGGGTTCTGATCGCCGAGGAGAAGACCGTCACGGTCATCGTCAGGGCCGGCAGCGTCGAGACCATCGGCACCGATGTGACCGTCGACAAGAACCTCACTGCTGCTTCAACCACCGACAACACCAGGAGCGCTACCTCCAGCGCGATCCGCGACACCTACACGAGCGGCGCGTCAACCCTGGTCAAGTACGTGCGCAACGTCAGCCAGGCCGGCGTCGGCAGCACAAGCTACGACTACGCCGGCAACACCTACTATCGCTCCGGCGTGCAGGCCGGCCCCGGGCAGGTCCTTGAATACCTCCTGGTGGCTACCAATTCCAGCAGCGGCGAAGTCACCGCGGCGATGATCAACGACGTGCTGCCCACCGACTTCGTCATCCTCAGGAGCAACGCCTACGGCAGCGGCGAAGTAACCTACATCGACGACCAGGATGCCGCTTCCACGCTGACAGCCCTGGCCGACACCGACGCCGCGAGCTACGCCGGCGGCACACTGACCGTCTACGTCGGCACCGGCGCGACCAGCTCGGAGGGGGGCACAATCCCCGCCGCTTCAAGCGTAATGGTCCTTTACCAGGTCACCATCAAACCCTGACAACAGGACGGTTCAGAGTGGGCAAGGGGATTTTCACGACATTACAGGAACGACTCGCCGGCTTGACGGCCGGCAGCCGTTCCCGGCTGTGCCGCCGATTCACAACGGCACGCCAGGGGTGCGCCCAGGCGCGACCGGCAATGCTCTTTGTCCGCTCCCTGGCCGCCTGTCTGCGTATCCCCCTGGCAACCCTGGCCGCAATGGTTCTGCTGCTGGCCGGCGCCGATCCCACCCTGGCCGCGCCGATCCAGGGCGCCCCGATGATCAACACGGCCTGGCTGTTCGCCGACGCCACCCCGCTCTCGCAAAGTGCGGTCACAGTCACCTACGTCGAGCGCACCGAGTCCGTGCTGACCTTCTACGTCCACCGCCCGGGCAGCCCCCTGGCGGAGGAAATCCTCATTCAGCCGACGGAATACCAGCCCGACGGCGCCGTCGAGGGGAGTTTTCTCCCCCTGCCGCCGCCGATTCACAACGGCACGATCCTGCCGGTTGGCGCGCTCCTGCCGCTGGTCGGCACGAAGCCCCCCTTGCTGAAGGCGGGGGAACCGCTTTTTATCACCCTCGCCGACGGTGACCAGAATCTCGACCCGACCCGCGCGGAAACGGTCCTGGTCACCATCAGCAGCAGCAGCGGCGACACGAAAATTCTGCGCTTGACCGAGACCGGCCCGGATACCGGCATCTTCAGCGGCTACCTGATGACCAGTGCCACACCGGACGGCAACGGCAGCGGCGCGTTGCAGGTCACCGCCAACGGCGAAATCAGCGGGCACTACGTCGACAGCGCCGACGGCAGCGACACCGCTGCCGACGCAGCCCTGGTCGATCCGCTCGGCACCGTCTTCGACAGCCGCAGCGGCGAACCGGTCTCTGCCGTACTGGTCCGCCTGGTGGATGCGGCGACCGGGGCGCCGGCCAGAGTCTACGGCGACGGCGGCCTGGCCTGCCCTATCGACCAGGCCGCCCAGCCCTTCTACACCGGCGGCAGCGTCACCGACGGCTGCGGCGTCAGCTATGATTTCAACTCCGGCGGCTATCGCTTCCCACTGGTTGAACCGGGCGAATACCACCTGCTGGTCACCCCCCCCGACGGCTATGCCGCCCCCTCGGCGGCGAGTGACGCCGACCTGCGGGAACGCGACTGGTGGGATACGTCCTACAGCTACCTGCTGACCGTCGGCTCGCGCGGCGAACGCTTCATGGTCGACCCGGGCCCGGCACTGCTTATCGACATCCCCGTCGATCCGCTGGACAACCAGTTGTGGCTGCGCAAGCAGGTTAACTACAGACGGGCTTCGGTCGGCGACTTTCTGCAATATCGGCTGACCCTGGAAAACGGCAACAGCTCGGCAACCATGCCGCAGGTCGTCATCAGTGACCAGCTCCCCCTGGGCTTTCGCTACCAGAACAACTCAACCCGCCTCAATGGCGCCAAAACAGCCGATCCACAAATCGGCGCCGACGGCCGACAGCTGACCTTTGCCATCGGCGATATCACGCCGGCGGAGGAGATCGAAATCAGCTACGTAGTGGAGGTCGCTGCCGGCGCGCGCAACGGTGAGGCGATCAACCGGGCCCAGGCCAGCGACAACCGCGGCACTCTCTCCAACACAGCCTCCGCCACGGTCCTGGTCCGGGAAGAGTTTTTCCGCAACAGCACCTTCCTGCTTGGCCGCGTCGTGGTCGGTGACTGCGGCATCCCCGATACCGATAAGCCGGGTCTGGGCGGTGTGCGCATCTACCTGGAAGACGGCACCTACGTGGTCACCGACCAGGACGGCAGGTATCACTTTGAAGGGATCGCGCCGGGCACGCACGTGGTGCAGGTCGACACCTTCGACCTGCCAGCCGGCTACGAGCTGCTCCCCTGCGATCAGTCGACCCAGTTCGCCGGCCGCAGTTTCTCGCAATTTGTCGACCTGCAGGGCGGCACCCTGTGGCAGGTCAACTTTCATGCAGCACCACAACCTCCGCCCAGCGGCGAGATGAACCTGGCTCTGCAGGCCGCCCTTGACGACCAAACGGTAAGATTCACGGCGACCGCGAGTGCCCACCAGGTTCCGGCTGAAAATCTGCAACTAACGATCATGCTCCCCGCCGGCTTCGCTTACCTGCCGGGATCGGCGCAGCGTGACGGCACGACGGTTGCCGACCCGCAGACTACTCAGGCAGGCGTGATTTTTCAACTGCCGTCGCTGCCGGCAGGACAGACCGTGGTCTACACTTTCAGCGCCCGACTTGACGGTAGCGCAGCCAGCGGTGAACTCCCGGCCAAAGCTGTCCTGCTCTTCGACACCGCCGGCACCAAGGGACAACACACTCCGCCAGCAGAAACCCGCTTTGCCCTGAGCGCTGGTCAAGCGGCGGATAGCGAGGAAATCAAGCTATATCCGCGCTTCCCGAGTTTTATTGCCGAATTGCAGGAGACCGACCGGTTGATGCTCGAACAACTGGTCAACAGCCTGCACGGCCGGGAAATCGTTCATCTCGACCTCGTCGGTCATACGGACAGTCAGGGAATCGCAGCGCGCAGCCAACACCTGTTTGCCGACAACCAGGCCCTCTCGGAGGCCCGCGCGCTGCAGGTGGCAAACTACCTCAGGGAACGCCTGGACCTTGCCGACGACCATTGGAGCATCCGCGGCATGGGCGACAGCCTGCCGGTCGCTGACAACGCCACCGAATCGGGGCGGGCCCTCAACCGCCGCGTCGAGCTTTATCTGGTCACGCGAGGCCCCGACAGCCCGGCCAGGCTGACTCTGCCTGTACCCGCCAGCCCGGTCCAGACAGTGCCGGTCGTCGGCCTGTCCGTGGCAGAGGAAGCCCGGCGGAGGCAACAAGACCAGAAAGAGACGGTCAGTGCAGGACAGCAGGAACGTGTCAAGGGGCTGCTATCCCCCCTTGACGGCAGGGCAGTGAATCGTATCGAAGCGGTGCGAGCGCGCCTGGATACGGCGCTCAAGCCGCGACTCACCCTGGATGGCCGGGAAATCCCGGCCGACCGTATCGGCTTCCGCATGACCGAGCCGGAAGACAAAACCACCCTGTATACCTACATCGGCGTCGATTTCGGCGAACCGGGAACCCGCACGCTGCTCCTCGAAGGGCTTGATCCCTTCGGCAACGTTCGCTTTACGCAGACGGCCGAACTGGTCCGTACCGGCGACATCGCCGGCATCAGCCTGGTGGAAGCGGCCGACAACCTGGCCGACGGCCGCACGCCGGTGCGCATCCGGGTCGAACTGATCGACGTCTCCGGTCTCCCGGTGCAGGCAGCTACCAGCCTGGGCCTGGCAAACAGCGAACTGCGCCCCCTCGGTGAGCAGGTCCTGGCCCTTGACGCCGACCTCGCCACCCTGCCGCAGGGGCGCCTGGTGGTCGTCGACCCGCAGGGCTGGATCAGCTTCAACCCGGTCGACCGCAGCGGCCGCTACCCCCTGCGCCTGACCGCCGGCGGCGCCACTCTGGAAACCGAGCTGTTCGTCAAGCCGCAGATGCGCGACTGGATTTTGGTCGGCTTCGCGCAGGGGACTGTTGGCTACAACACCCTCAAGGACAACAAGATCAGCGCCGCAGCCGCCGATATCGACGAGGACGGCTACAGCGACGGCCAGGTCAAGCTGTTTGCCAAGGGGTCGATCAAAGGCGAGTGGCTGCTGACCCTGGCCTACGATTCCGCCAAGCCCGACCTCGACGGCGACAGCCTGCAGCAGATCATCGACCCGGACACCTACTACCCACTCTACGGCGACGAGACCCGACAGGGCAACGAGGCGGCCAGCGCCGAGAATCTCTACGTCAAGCTGGAGCGCAACCAGTTCCAGGCCATGTTCGGCGACATGCAGACCGGCCTGACTGAAACCGTGCTGTCGCAGTACAGCCGCAGCATGAACGGCTTCAAATCGGAGATGCAGAGCGAGCGCTTCTCTTACACGGTGTTCGCCGCCGAAACCAGCCAGGCCTTCGTCAAGGATGAGCTGCGCGGCGATGGCACCTCCGGCCGCTACAGCCTGTCGGCGAAAAAGCTGGTGATCAACTCCGAGGAAGTGGTCATCGAGACCCGCGACCGCTTCCACAATGAGCGGATCATCAAAGAGGAACGCCTGTCACGGCATCTCGACTACGACATCGACTTTGAGACCGGCACTCTCTGGTTCAAGCGACCGGTACCGAGCAAGGATCAGGATTTCAACCCGGTCTTCATCGTCGTGCGCTACGAGACCAGGGCCTCGGACCGGAAGAACTGGAACTACGGCGGGCGCGCGGCCGCCTGGCTGCCGGGCGACAAGGTCGAAGTCGGCGCCACCCTGGTCCGCGAGGAAAATGGCGCAGCCGAAGGCGATCTTTATGGCGCCGACGTCACCGTGCAGCTGACGCCGCGCACCAACCTGCGTGGCGAGATAGCGAAAACCGAGGTCAAGGAGTTTGATGACAAACGTGAAGGGGACGCCTATCTGGCTGAGCTCGCCTACCGCGGCGAGCACCTCGACGGCCGGACCTGGTTGCGGCAGCAAGGCACGCAGTTCGGTCTCGGTCAGCAGAGCGGCGGCACCGACGGCATGCGCACTTACGGTGCAGAAGGAGCCTATCGTTTCAATCCGCGCTGGAACCTGGCCGCCGAAGCTTGGCACGAGGACAACCTGCGCACCAACGCCAGCCGCGACGTCGCCAGTCTGCAGGGCTTCTACCGGACAGAGCGCTATGGTTTCATGACCGGTCTCCGTGAGGCCCGCGACCGGCTCGCCGACGGCGACCGGCAGAGCAGCCGGCAGTTGCTCCTCGGGAGTGACTGGAGCACCCCCGGCCGCAAGCTGACCCTGCGCGCCGGGCACGAGCAATCCCTGGGCGGCAGCGACCGCAACAGCGACTTCCCGACCCGCACCCTGTTCGGCGCCGACTACCTGCTGGCCCGCAACGTCAGCTTGTTTGCCGAGCAGGAATTCACCTGGGGCGACCAGTTCGACACCCAGGGCACGCGGGTCGGCATCAAGGCTACCCCCTGGCAGGGCGGCGAGTTGCGCACTTCCATGGAGCGTCGCCTGGCGGAGAACGGTGAACGGATGTTCGCCCTGTTCGGGCTGGGGCAGAGTTGGCAGCTCAATCAGCGCTGGAGTGTCGACCTTGCCGTCGACCGCAGCCAGTCGATCTCCAATAAACCGGCCACACAGCGGCTTAACGAAGCAGCACCGCCGACCAGCGGCGGCGATGTCGATTTTACCGCGGTGTCGGTGGGCGCCGCCTACAAGGCCGATAAGTGGTCCTGGTGGAACCGCCTGGAAACCCGCCAGAGCGGCAGCGAGGACAAGGTGGGAATCAGCAGCGGACTGGTCGGCGAAGTGCGCGAGGGGACGGCGGTCTCAGCGCGACTGATGTCGTTTATTGTCGATTTCGCAAGTGGCGGCAAGCGCAATGAACAGGAGATCACCCTCGGCCTGGCCTATCGCCCCAATCACAGCAAGTGGATCCTCCTCGAACGCCTCGATCTGTTTCTGTACGACCTGGACGACGGCGCATCGCAGAGCGACGGCATGCGTATCGTCAACCACCTGCACGCCAGCTTCCGTGCCAATCGCCAGTGGCAGACTTCCTTCTACTACGGCCTCAAGTATGTGCGCGAGAACTTCGACGGCGACACCTATGACGGCTACACCGACATGCTTGCTGTGGAGACGCGCTATAACATCAACTCGCGCTGGGATATCGGCCTGCACGGCTCCGCCCTGCACTCCTGGAACAGCGGGCAGATTGATCACAGCCTTGGCGGCGACATCGGCTATCTGGTCATGACCAACGCCTGGGTGAGCGTCGGCTACAACCTGGCAGGTTTTGAGGACAGCGACTTTTCCGCGGCTAACTACACGGCCCAGGGCCCCTACGTGCGTCTGCGCGTGAAGTTCGACCAGCAGTCGGTGAAAGATGCTGTGAAGTGGCTGGATAAATAGGCTGGGGCTGGGGCTGGGGCTGGGGCTGGGGCTGGGGCTGGGGCTGGGGCTGGAGCTGGAGCTGGAGCTGGGATAAAGGCGAGGATGAAATCAATTTCATCCCCGCCGTGTCTTATTCAACAATTCAACGGCGCTTCAAAGCTTGTGCGCCTGCTCCTTCAGATAGCTCGCCACCCCCTCACCATCGGCGACCATTCCCTGATCCCCTTTTTTCCAACCCGCCGGGCAGACTTCGCCATGTTGTTCATGGAATTGCAACGCGTCAATCATGCGCAGCATCTCATCGATATTGCGCCCCAGAGGCAGATCATTCACCACCTGATGGCGGACAACACCTTCGCGGTCAATGAGGAAGGAACCACGCAGCGCGACTCCGGCCGGATCCAACTCAACATCATAGTCGCGACAGATCTGATGTTTGATATCGGCAATCAGCGGATACTTGATCGGACCGATGCCGCCGTTATTAACCGGTGTATTGCGCCAGGCCAGGTGGGTGTAATGAGAATCAATGGAGCACCCAAGGACCTGCACACCACGGCTTTCAAATTCGTCAATCCGATGACTGAAGGCAATCAATTCAGTGGGGCAGACAAAGGTAAAATCGAGGGGATAAAAAAACAACACAATGTATTTGCCCTGATAATCGGACAGGGAAAAAGAATCATTGATGGAACCATCGGCCATGACGGCGGAGGCATTTATTTCCGGGGCTTTTTTTCCAACCAGCACACTCATTGTTAAACTCCTTGTTGTTATTGACTGAAGGAACAGGGCTATAAATAGTCACGTAAAAAAGTTGGTATTATTCTAGCCATTTGTCATTACGAGTCAAGGATAAAGATGACAAATTTAGTCACTTTTTTCGGCTGCGCGGGTGAGCCCGGTCATAGACACTCGTCAGATGAGCAAAGCTGACACTGGTGTAACGCTGGGTGGTTGACAGGGAGGCATGCCCCAACAACTCCTGAATCACCCGCAAATCAGCACCGGCATCGAGCAGATGGGTAGCAAAAGAATGCCGCAAGGCATGCGGGGTCACATCGGTTGGCAAATTCAACTGCAGCAGGCGGCGCTTGAGCAGACGCTGGATACTTCGGGTCGTGAGCCGTCCACCGCGATAGTTAAGGAACAATCCCTGCTCATTCCCCAGGGGGCGCTGTGCCAGATAAAGGTGAAGAGCCCGGCAAGCAGTACGCCCAACCGGCAGCATCCGCTCCTTGTTGCCTTTGCCCACCACGCGCACCTGACGCTGTTCCAGATCAATGGAATCAAGATCCAGACCAGTCAGTTCGCTAACGCGCAAGCCACAGGAATAGAGGAGTTCGCAGATTGCCAGATCACGGATCAGTTGCGGATAATCACTGACGGGGGTATCAAGCAGGGTACCGGTTTGTTCAGCGCTGAGCACTTTGGGCAGATAACGCTGCCGGCGCGGCGCCATCACAGCCGAGATCGGGGAGGAATCGATCACGCCCTGGCGTTCAAGAAAACGATAGAATGTTTTCAACGCGGATAATTTACGTACGACGCTGGAACGTTGGCAATTTTTCTGCAAATTTGCCAGATAACGGCGCAGCAGTAGCACATCAACCCGAGCCAGGCTGTCGGTATCGACCGGAGCAGCGCACGCCTGTTGCATAAACGCGCCAAATTGCTGCAGGTCGCGCAGGTAAGCGTTGATCGTGTGAGGGGAAAGGTTGCGTTCAACCTCCAGGTGCCGGCGAAACAGCATCAGGTAGTGCTCCATCGGTGTACCTTTTTCAAGCTGGTGGCTGATTGACGATTGCCATAGAGCGTGGCATACTCGCCCCATCTTAAGCCCTTACCAGGGGTGCCGTCGAGGACTATTCAGCCCATCAATCAGGTCAGGGGATTTTCAGCTCACTGCAACGAAAGAGGCAACACCATGAGCCTGCTTTATGCGTTTATATTCCTGCTGTTTGTGCTGGTGATTTTTGATCTGCTTGTTGTGCTGCTGAGTTTCAGTATTCTCTGGTACGAATTCGCCAACACCAATCCGGAACTGATTAAAAAACGCTATAGCCGTGCCAATCTGCGCCGCATCCCGCCCCTGCTTTTGCCTGAATTTTTTTTCAATTTCGTCACCCTGTTAACGGTTCCCTTTGGCCTCTTCCCCCCGCGTCGGCCAAATCTTAAACGGGGGATTACGCCGACCCTGCTGCTTCATGGTCTTTTTGTCAACCGCGCCTGCTGGTTCTGGTTCGGATCACGTCTAAAACGCCATGGCTGCGAAAATATTGTCACCATCAACCTGTCAGGTTTTCACAGTGAAGAGGTTCTGACGGAATTGCTGGCCAAAAAAATTGATGAACTCCGTCACCGGCTGGGCGTTAACAAAGTAAACCTGGTTGGTCACTCCATGGGTGGTATCATCGCCCGCAATTATGTCCAGCGGCGTGGCGGGCAGGACAAGGTCGACCGGCTGATCTTTCTTGGCACCCCCCATCAGGGCTCAAAACTCACCCCCTTTTCATTTATGCCTCTCGGCAAACTGCTGATGCCCGGCTCTGAGTTCCTCAGTCGCCTGAACAACGAACCTGCCCCGGTGGGTGTGCAGACGGTCAACATTTACACCCGCAAGGACAACATGGTGCTCCCCAACACCTCAGTACAACTTTCCTGGGGGAAACAGGTGGAGCTCGATGACATGGGGCATACCTCCCTGATCTACCGTGCTGCCGCCATTGACGCGACCGTCGCTGCGCTCAAAGGAAATGTGGAGTAGTTCTTGAGCGCAATCACCTCTCCGCCGCCAAACCGTGTCAGCCTGCTGGCCCTTGACAACTACGACCCTGCCGCCGTCGAAACAGCGGTGGCTACGCTACTTGCCCCGTTAGGCGGCATGGAAGCCTTCGTTAAGCCCGGCCGGCAGGTTCTGATCAAACCCAACATGCTGTCAGGCAAAGACCCGGCACGGGCAGTAACCACCCATCCCCAGATTGTCCGCGCTGTTATCAGACTGGCCATGTCTGCCGGCGGTCTGGTCTCAGTGGGAGACTCCCCCGGCATCGGCAGTCCGATTGCAGTTGCCCGCAAGACCGGCATCCTTGATGTGATTGAGGAAACCGGGGCACGTTTTGCCCCTTTTAGCGATTCAGTCATCATCCACCCACAGGGCACGTCTCTTCATCAGATTGAGGTAGCGCGTGATATCCTTGCCGCCGATGTCATCATCAATCTGCCCAAGCTGAAAACCCACCAGATGATGGGACTGACCTGTGCGGTAAAAAATATGTTTGGTGCCCTTATCGGCATGCGCAAGCCAGGCATGCATCTGCAAGCGGGGACCGACAAAAACCTGTTTGCGCGGATGTTACTGGAGATATGTGAAACCCTGGCGCCCACCCTGAACATTGTTGATGCCGTGATCGGCATGGAAGGAGAAGGCCCGGGCAATGGTGATCCGGTTAAGATCGGCGTCCTGCTGGCCGGTATGTCGGCACAAGCGGTCGATACGGTGGCGACAGCGCTGGTAAAAATGCAGCCGGAACAGGTCTTCACCCAACAGCAGGCGTTAGCCACCGGCCGCCCACTGGCGCGCCTGGCAGAGCTGGAACTGGACGGAACACCCCTGGCTGAGCTGCAGATCGACCACTTTCGCGCCGCCAAAATGACCGATGTCAACTTCGGCATACCCGGTTACCTTGGCCGACGTCTGAAGCATCTGCTGACAGCGCATCCGCAGGTTGATCATCAACGCTGCATGCGCTGCCATGCCTGCGTTAAACATTGTCCACCCCAGGCAATGGCGATAGTGAAGGACCGGCTGAACATCAACTATGACCTGTGTATTCGCTGCTTTTGCTGTCAGGAACTGTGCCCCTATGCTGCCCTGTCAACCCGCCAGGGACTGCTGTTGCGCCTGTCAAGCCTGATGCGGCACTAAAAACGTTGAGCAAATGGTGACAATGTAAGCTTAACGACAAAAGGCCCGTGCACAATACACGGGCCTTTTGTTGTTGATCGGTTGTCCGCTGACTTTTTAGCGAACCTGAACGACCTCTTTAACTTCCGGAATTTGCGCCATCAGGTTTTTTTCGATTCCCATTTTCAGGGTCATGGTTGACATGGGACAGGAACCACAAGCACCGGTCAACTTGACGCTGACGACACCTTCATCGGAAACATCTACCAGCTCGACATCACCACCATCAGCCTGGAGTGCGGGGCGCACCATGTCCAGGACTTCTTGTACACGTTGTTTCATCTGCTTATATCCTCCGTTGATTGTTGTATAGCCCATTATAGGCAATTTCAATTTTCCAGCGCAAGTATCAGAACAAGCCCGTTACCGGCAACTGGATATCCTGTATCCGTCGGGTACACAGCAGCTCCGGCCGGCCGACATTTTTACCCTGCACCAGCACCTTGAAACTCTCACCCATTCCTGTCTCTGGAAGAATCAGGTGTTTCATGCTCATGCGCAGGGCCTGCGCCTTGCGCGGATCGGCTTCGCGACTCTGCATCTGCAGCAGCAGCTCTAAAAACCCCAACCCCATAAGGAATTGATACTGATGGCCAAAATAGAGAGGCTCCAGCCCATATTTACTGCCGACTTGTTGCAAGCTGGTAAAATCAACATGGGCAGTCATATCCTGACAGCCGATATGCCGATAAGGGTCTTCATTGGTCTGGTGTTTGTGATAACACAGTAACGTGCCGGCGTGGCGTTCCGGCGCGTAGAGATCTCCGGCCAGGTAGCCGTAATCGATGGTCAGGACAAACCCTTCGGCCAGCACAGCGGCGACCTGTGCCATCCAGTCACGCGCCGCCAGATTGACCTCACCGCGATTCCCTTGCGCTGGAGTGATGCCGATCTGCTCAAAATACTCCACCAACTGCGGCGTCGATGGCGGCCGCAATTCCTCGGCAAAACCATCTCCCTGATGAATCACGTAGACTTCCTGCAACTCGCCGGCTACGGTCTGAACCAGATGGATGGGGAAAGCGTCGACCAGCTCATTGCTCAGCAGGCATCCGCGCATGCCCGCTAAATCGTCCAGATCGCACCATTCAACGCGGTCAGCAGCGACATGTTGCTGCAAGGTTTCTTGCTGGCGCCGGCGGGCATCACTGCTGATCTCGACGATGCAATAACGTAACGATTGGTAAAAGGAGGGGAAATCCTCTCTGATGGCATCCATTAGATCAACCGCAAGGTGCCCCTCACCGGCACCCTGCTCGGCAACAACAAAAGCGCCACCACCCAGCAATTGCCACATCTGTTCAAGCTGGCGCGCAATCAGACGACCGAAACAGGGGTGCACACTGGAGGAGGTGAAAAAATCGCCCTGTTTGCCGATACGGGTACGCGCCGAGGTGTAATACCCGTGTTCAGGATGATAGAGCGCCTGCTCCATAAACCACGCAAAGGTCACCCCCTGCCGTGCTTCGATCTGCTGGCGCAACCAGGTGATAAACTCCGGTTTTTCTTCAACTGATTTCACTGTCATCGCTGCTATCCATCCCCCGTTGCTTGAGAAGGTGCGGATTATTCCATCCTGCTTTATCAATTACAACCCTTAAAGTCGCCAAGGCACGGCAGAAACATCACAAGCCCTTATCACCTGTCTACTCACCCGTCAGCCCCAAAACCCTCATCACAGCTATTGAATTATGAGTAAAATCGTGCGAGTATTGGGCGCCGAATCCAATCCGGGCGAGAACATGTTCCGGCAACCTCAGTTATCACAAATGATGGAGAGACTGAACAAATGGCAATTATTACCTTTTCCAGAGAAATGGGCAGCGGAGGGATTCCCATCGCGCAGCAACTGGCCGAAGAAATCGGTTACGAGCTGGCAGATGGCGATGCCTTGAAAGAAGCCGCGTCCGCCTACGATCTGACCGAAGCAGCACTTCAGCAGGCGGACGAAAAACCTCCAGCCTTCGTCGACACCCTCGACCGCCAGATTGAGCTGAGCGTCCATCGGATCCAGCTTTTTGTCCTTGAACGCGCCTTACAGGACAATGTGATCATCTATGGACGTGGAGGGCAGGACCTGCTGCCCGGCATCAAGAGCGTGCTGCGCGTTCGCGTGATTGCTCCTTTTGAGGAGCGGGTCGAGCGCTGGGCCGAACGGGAGTGGATCGATCCTGATCTTGCTCGTTTTCTGGTGCGCAGAAGCGACCAGCAACGCGCCGGCTTTATTAAGTATTACTTCGATCGCGACTGGGAAAACCCCCTTGACTACGACTTGATCATCAATACCACACGGATGACCAACGACTGCGCTGTCAAGCTGATCAAAACCACCGTAAGTGACCCCTACCTGGTAGAACAACAGCATCTGAGTAAAAACAGGATTGAAGACCTGATCATTCAGAAAAAAATCCAGATCGCGCGCCTGGCGGATGAGCGCATTGATGACATCTGGTTTAACATCGATGTCACCAACGGCAACGTTGTCCTTTCCGGCCACATCCACAGCGATGCTGAACGTCGTGCAGCGATTGAAGATACCAAGCAGGTCGCAGGGGTCAAAAAAGTTGTCGACCAACTGAAGGTGATTCACTACTGATCGGTCGCTACCGCAAGCGCTGATACGATCATATATTGTTAGATCAGACGCCGGCATAGCCGGCGTTTTCTTTCCTTACCACAATCGTTCTAGGAGCATGATCGATGGCTGGCCACAGCAAATGGGCAAACATTAAACACCGCAAAGGCGCACAGGACGCTAAACGCGGGAAAATCTTCACCAAACTGATCAAGGAAATCACCATTTCCGCACGCATTGGCGGCGCGGATCTGGAAGCAAACGCGCGCCTGCGCCTGGCTGTTGATAAAGCCAAACAGGCCAACATGCCCAAGGACAATATCGAGCGGGCCATCAAAAAAGGAACCGGTGATCTTGATGGTGTCACCTACGAAGAAGGCATATTCGAGGGCTACGGCCCCGGGGGTGTTGCCGTTATTGTCGAGTTCATGACCGACAACCGCACCCGCACTGTCGCCGAAGTGCGCCACGCGTTCAATAAACACGGTGGCAGCCTTGGGGTTAGCGGGTCAGTGGCTTTTATGTTCGACCGCAAAGGGCAGATTATCTTCGACCAGAGCCACGACTTCGACACTATTTTTGAAGCCGCTCTCGAAGCCGGTGCTGATGATGTTAAGGATGATGGTGATTACATTGAAGTGATCGTTGAGCCAGGGGATTTTGAAGCGGTACGCAACCATTTCACCGCACAAGGACTGACCTACCAGTCAGCCGAAGTCACCCTGATCCCGCAAACCATGACGGCGGTATCCGGCAATCAGGCTGAGTCACTGATGAAGATGATTGACGTGCTCGAAGATAACGATGATGTGCAGAATATCCATGCCAACTTCGACATCGATGACAACGAAATGGAAAGGCTGATGGGCTGATCCATCTGAGCCCCGAATTGACGACAAGCATGCGCATACTGGGAATAGATCCGGGGAGCAAAACCACCGGCTACGGCTTTATCGAACAGCGCGGCAACCACCTGCGCCACCTCGACAACGGGGCCATTTTTACCGACAGCAAGATGGAGCTGGCGCTGCGCCTGCACCGCATTTACAGCGAAATCTGCCGTTTGATTGCCCTCCATCACCCCGATGCCGTTGCGGTTGAACAGGTTTTTATGGCGCGCAACCCGGCTTCGGCGCTCAAGCTTGGTCACGCTCGCGGCATCGTCCTTTTAGCCGGAGTTAATGCCGGTTTACCGGTATATGAATATTCGGCCCTGCAGGTTAAATCGGCGGTCGTTGGCTATGGACGCGCCGGCAAGAACCAGGTTCAGCAGATGACCAGGGTGTTGCTGAATCTCCCGGAAATCGCCCAGGAAGATGCTGCTGACGCTCTGGCTGTCGCTATTTGCCATGCCCACAGCCACCAACTGAACAGCAAGATGCAACCTGGCCGGCACAACCCACTGCGGAGACCAACCTGATGATTGCCCTGTTAAGCGGCCAACTGGTTCAGCGCGCCCCGGATCAGATTATTGTAGATGTTGGTGGAGTCGGCTACCAACTGCAGATCCCCTTGTCGACTTTTTATCGTCTGCCGGAAACCGGCCAGGTGCGCTTGCAGGTGTACACCAACGTCAGGGAGGATGCCATCACCCTGTTCGGGTTTTTAACTTCTGCGGAAAAAGATCTGTTCACCTTGTTGATTTCCGTTTCCGGTGTCGGCCCCAAATTGGGCATTACCATCCTTTCTCACATTGCTCCGTCCGAATTGGCGCTGGCCTTAAGCCAGGGGGATGTCACCCGCTTGATAGCCATTCCGGGCATTGGCAAGAAAAGTGCCGAACGCCTGGTCCTCGAATTACAGGATAAAGCGAACGCTTACGCGGTTGCTGCTGCGATCACCCCGCCACTGGCTGCGATCGGCACAACCGACTCACACCACCAGGATGCCCTTTCCGCCCTGATCAACCTGGGCTATAAAGAGTCCCTGGCTAAACAGGCACTAAAAAATCTCAAACCGGCACCAGGAGCGCCACTGGAGCAAATTCTTAAGGCAGCGCTGCAGATTTTACTGAAATAACGGAGTGTCTATGGATGATCGCCTGATTAACCCCGCCGGCCGGCCTGAAGAGGATCAGCTCGACATGTCGCTGCGCCCCCGTTCCCTCAGGGACTATGTGGGGCAGGCAAAAGCCCGGGGCAACCTTCAGGTTTTTATCGATGCGGCGCGCAACCGCCGCGAGGCCCTCGACCATGTGCTTTTTTATGGTCCCCCGGGGCTGGGCAAGACAACGTTGGCCAATATCATTGCCCATGAAATGGGAGTCAATATCAAAAGCACCTCGGGGCCGGTCATTGAAAAAACCGGCGATCTGGCCGCGGTGCTGACCAATCTGGAAGAAGGTGACGTTCTTTTTATCGATGAAATTCATCGCCTTTCACCGGTCGTTGAAGAGATCCTCTACCCGGCGATGGAGGACTACCAGCTTGATATCCTCATTGGTCAAGGTCCTTCTGCACGCACCATCAAGCTCGACATCCCCCGCTTCACCCTGGTCGGTGCTACCACCCGCGCCGGTCTGCTCTCTTCGCCCTTACGTGACCGCTTCGGGGTCATCTGTCGGCTGGAATTCTATTCAACCGAAGAACTGACCACCATCGTTAAACGTAGTGCCGGCATCCTGAATATACCGGTCGATGAGAAGGGTGCCTGGGAGATTGCGCGCCGCAGTCGTGGCACCCCACGCATTGTCAATCGTTTGCTGCGGCGGGTGCGGGATTTTGCTGAAATTGAAGGGGACGGCATCATCAGTGAGGAATTGGCAGATCGCTCCCTTGGCCGCCTGGAGGTCGATCAGCAGGGGCTTGACCACATGGATCGGCTGCTACTGTTGACGATCATTGACAAATTTGGCGGCGGCCCCGTCGGCCTGGACACCCTGGCGGCGGCCATTGGCGAAGAGCGCGACACCATCGAAGACGTGATTGAGCCCTATCTGATTCAAAAGGGATTTTTAAACCGCACACCACGCGGCCGTGTGGCAACGGACAGTTGTCTGCAACACTTCCATCGCAGCAGACCAGGCACGGTCACCGAATCCCTGTTTAAAGACTGACTGTCTCATCATGACGCCGCATCTCGAACAGTTTGCCCGACAACTTAAAATCTGGGCACAAGACATCATTGATCACGGGCGCACACCATTTCGTCGCGTCGACTGCCTGCCCGCCATTGTTACTGCAGAGGGCGTTGCCAGGCCACCGCTGGTGCTCTGGATCAACCGTCAGAGCATGATGGCAGGCGGGATTATTCTTCTGCCTGAAAAAAACCTGACGGCCGAGCTGCAGTTGGGCAAAAACTGCGCTGACGCCCTGGGTCTTAGCCATTTTGTCACCTGGGAGACGGAACAGGTTCGTTTATGGCGCAGCAGCAATGGCGCTATCAATGAAGAGCGATGCTTCCCCCTGCCTGGCGCGGATCATCCCGATTTTTTTCGTCACCTGTTGCGCGATCTTATCGATGCCTTGAAAATTCCGGCGGTAACCGGTGCCATTGCCCAAAACAACCTCTCACCACACTACTTTCAAAACCTGTTTAATATTGCCGAAGAACTTGCCCTGCCCGCCCTCACCGACTCCTTCCGCAGCCAGCGCGCCGAAGAATCCGAGGAGGTTGCCTTCGATGTCGATCAACGTGCCCTTGAAGCCAACCGCCTGCTGCTGTTGCAGATTCTCACCACGCTACGCTTTGGTCTGTTATCTGCCACCCCGCTGCCGGAAGATCTCGGCACATTTGTTGCCGGCGTCCTGCAACGCGCCCCGGAACCTTTTAACACCACCTTAAGCTACAACTGGGAAGGGGCGCCAACGACTCTTCCCGGTGATACGGCCGTCTGCTACCACCATCTGCTGCTGCGCTTGCAGCAGTTGCGTTGGGCGACACCGGCGCAGCGCGTACAACAGAGTCTGCGCAATCTACTCTCCCTCTGGTATCCAGACCATGCTGATGACCAGGCGGAGGGTTGCGAAATGTCCTTGTATCCATGTGCTCCAGCTACCGGCACCAACCTGCGCGCAATCCTCTCTGATTCGCCATTACTCCTGGCCTGCACCGCCATTGCGCGCGAGCTTGCCGGTCTGCCCCAGCCGACATTCTTCTACAAATCCCTGATGTCATTAACCCCGGAAAATATTTGTCGCGGCAGCCTGATGGCCCGCCTGCTCAGTCCGATTCCGATTTCAAGCAGTGAAAGGTCCCTGTTTAGTGCCCGCCTGCGAACATCCTGGCCTCATCGAAATTTCAAGATTCTCACCGATCAACCGCGCTGGAAATGGCAACTGATCCACCTCATCGGCATTTGTCAGCCGCAGCAGCAAGTGCATATTGAATGCCCCGTCGCCCTGGTCGAAATAAGCGCTGACGATCCGCTATGGGCTCTCCTGAGTGAACATTTTTACCTGCGCGAAGTCGTCAGGGGCGAACACAGTCTGCACCTGTCACTGCTACGCTCCCCTCTACATACCGAGCCGACCCTGATTAAAACTGCCGGCGGCAGCGGCCGCGAGCTTTTTCTTTTTACCGAGCCGGAGCAACTCCAGCAGCAACTGTGCAATGCCCTGCTACTGCCTGATGCAGAGGAAAACAAAACGGCATCAGTCGGCAAGGCAAGTATGCAGGCATCGAAAAACGTTAAACAGCAGATTATTGATCAGCTACACGCCCACGGTATCCCCAATTTTCCCGATCAATACCTGTACTTTCTCGACCAGCCTGACATGGTGAGGTATGCCATCACACCGCCCCTTCGCGTTATCTCGAGGCTCCTTGGTCAATTCGATATGATCGATGGGAACGGTCAACTTCTGCACGGTTACGGCGAGGAGCTGGAACAGACGCTGCTGATCTGCGCCCACATAGGCAAAACCACGATTGATCTTCCCACTGATCGCAAGCAGCTTGAACAACTGCTGGAACGCTATCGCAAGGACCTTGATACGCTGCATCAACTGTTGAGCGATCTAAGCTACCGACAGATGGAGAAACCACAGGCGGCGCGTAATCTGATTCGTAATATCTGGAAAAAGCTCGAACTCCCCGATATCGACTGGTTTAAAAATTGACAGAGACCTACAGATGTCTCAACATAAGTATTTAATCTCTGGAGAAACCGAACATGAACATTCTGCTCCACATCTGCTGCGCTAACTGCGCCATCTACCCGGTCGACATGCTGCGCCGGCAACAGCATCAAGTCACCGGTTTTTTTTACAATCACAACATTCATCCCTATCAGGAATTTCGCAAGCGCCTGGATACCACCCGTGACTATGCTGATCGGGTTGAACTGCCCCTGGTAGTAAATGACGACTATCTTCTCGATGAGTTTCTCGCCCATGTTGCCCAGAGGCCCGAAGAACGCTGCCACTATTGCTATCGATCACGCTTACGCATGGCTGCCGAGCAGGCTCACACTACAGGTGCAGACGCCTTCACAACGACCCTGCTCTATTCACGTTACCAGCAGCATGATGCAATTGTTGATTACGGTCGGCAGCTGGCGGCAGAATTCCAATTAACTTTTTTCTACGAAGACTATCGGCGCGGCTGGAACGAAGGGATCAGAATCTCCAAGCAGATGGGTCTCTACCGCCAGCAGTACTGTGGCTGCATTTATTCGGAGCGGGATCGCTACACCAGATGAACCACTTTTCGTTCATGGTTGAAGCATCCTGCCCAACTGTTATAATCAAAGGTGTAAACAGGAAACCCATAACGCTTCATCTGGAAAATCTGGATTGACTTAATGCAGTTTCCGGACGGAAACCAAACTGCCTCAAGGAGGTCATCATGTTTGAAATTATCGAAAAAACCTTACTTACCGGTCTTGGCGCCTTGTCCATGTCACAAAAAAAAGCAGAAGAACTGGTGTGCGAACTCAAGGAACGTCTTAACTTAAGCGAAGAAGAGGGGAAAAAACTGTTGGACAAATTGCAACAAACAGCCAAGGATAACCAGAGCAAACTGGAATCCGTAGCGCAGGATGAGGTCAAAAAGGCCTTTGAACGGCTGGGAATAGTAACAGAAGAAGAATTTAACACGCTAAAGAAAAAAGTCGATGCCCTGGAAAAAAAACTCAAAACCCTTGAACACTAGCCTGTTGCTGGAACACAACTTTGCCCTTTAATCGATTCAACCGCAATGTCCGGTCGCTGAAGCGCTACCGTCAGGTCCTTTCGGTGCTGTTCAAGTATGGCTTCGGTCATATTATCGAACAGCTCAATATCGATTACTATATCCAACTCGGCAAACGCGCGGTGACATTTGGCACAACCTCGCGGGATCTGCAACGGCTTCCCCATGGCGCACGTTTTCGCCTTGCCCTCGAAGAGCTGGGGCCAACCTTCATCAAACTTGGACAGCTCCTATCCACCCGCCCCGATCTGGTCCCCGAAGATATCATTAACGAGCTCAAAAAACTCCAGGATCACCTTCCGGCGGTGCCGCTTGACGAAGTCCAGGCGCAAATCCATTCCGAGCTCGGCTATCCGGTGGAAGACCTCTTTGCCTTGTTTGAGATATTGCCCCTGGCAACCGCAAGCATGGCCCAGGTTCACCGGGCAACCCTGAAAGACGGTACTGAGGTTGTCTGCAAGGTGCGCCGACCTGGGATCGAAGCGGTGATTATGACCGACCTCGATATCATGATGGGGCTGGCCTACCTGGCTAACAAGCACCTGCCGGGCGCTGACATGTACGACCCGGTGGGAATCGTCAAGGAATTTCGTCGTTCTATTCAGCGTGAACTCGATTTCTCCCGTGAAGGGCGAACCATTGATCGTTTTCGAAAAAACTTTGAGGATGACGAAACGGTTCACATTCCCAGCGTCTATTGGGACTATACCGGTCACACTGTCCTGACGATGGAATATGTCTCCGGGATCAAGATCTCCAACTTTGCTGAGTTAACCCGGGCCGGGCACGACCTTAAACTGATTGCCCGACGCGGCGCTAACAGTTTTCTTAAACAGGTTTTTCAATTCGGGCTGTTTCATGCCGATCCTCATCCCGGTAATCTGTACATCCTGGAAGATGATGTCATCTGTATCTTCGACTTTGGCATGGTCGGACGACTGGACGATGAACTTAAAATCCACCTCACTGAACTGCTCCTGGCCGTATTGCGCCGTGACGCCGACCAGATCATCACGCAGTTACTGTACTCGGGAGATCTCAACGACGAATCAAGCCGGAAAAACCTGCGTCATGACCTTGCTGAATTCATCGATGACTATTACGACACCCTGCTACAGGAAATCAAGGTCGGCAAACTGCTGTTCGATTTTATCCAGATCCTTTCGCACTATCAAATCAAGTTTCCTTCTAATCTGATGCTGCTGTCACGTTCGCTGATTGCCATGGAGGGGATTGGCAGACAGCTCGATCCGCACTTCAACATGGTTGAGCAACTGCAGCCTTTTGCCGAAGAGATTATCAAAAAACGCTACTCTCCCGGCAACATAACCAAGGATATTGCCGGCACAATCCGCGAATACCATGCTCTGGGTAAAAGCCTGCCCAAAGACATCAAGGAATTCATCAACCGGGTCAACCGTAACCAGTTCAAAATCGATCTCGAGCACCGTGGTCTCGAACGGCTGATTACCGACCTGGAAAAATCGACCAACCGTATTTCCTTCAGCATGGTCATCGCTGCCCTGATCATCGGTTCATCTGTCGTCATGCAGGTCGACAAAGGACCAAGTCTGATGGGATTCCCCATCATCGGTTTGTTTGGCTATTCGGTTGCCGGCTTTCTCGGCTTCGGACTGGCCATCGCTATCCTGAGATCCGGCCGCCTGTAGCATGGCGGTTGTAGCATAAATACCACACCACTCCCCCGGCTCTATCCCGACATTGCAACACTCAGGCCCATACCACAAACTCAGCCTTAATAATTTCAGCTAGTTAGCTAAAGATAAAGTTGGCTTGCTGTTTGCATAATATTAGCGTCAGGTTAAATGGAACAACTTACAGCAGATCGGAAGAGTAAATGATTTTTCAACGCACACTGACAAAAAACATCAACATCTCCGGAATCGGCCTGCACAGTGGTGCGCGCATCAATATGCGCATGCGCCCGGCTACGGCCAATACCGGTATTATATTTCACCGCACCGATGGCGACACTACTGTCAGCATCAAGGCCTGCTCCAAAAATGTTGTTGATACCCGCATGGCGACCGTTATCGGGCACAATGGGGTCACGGTATCGACCATCGAACATCTGATGGCCGCCCTGGCCGCTTTTTCTATCGACAATCTGCATATCGATATCGATGGCCCGGAAGTACCGGTATTGGATGGCAGTGCTGCTCATTTTGTGCGGGAATTTCAACAGGTGGGATTTACCACTCTGGGTGAACCACGGAAATTTATTGCAATTCGTAAACCGCTGGAAATTATTGAAGGGGAAAAACGGATCAGCCTCATCCCCTCACGATTTTTCAGGGTCACCTTTGACATCGCCTTTGATCATCCGGCTATATCAGTTCAGAATCACAGTTTTAAATTTGACACTGAAAGCTTTTGCAAAGATATCGCCTCCTCGCGCACCTTTGGCTTTCTCCATGAGGTAGAATACCTTAAAGCTAACGGTCTGGCGCGTGGCGGTTCCCTCGAAAATGCTGTTGTAGTTGATGATCATGGCGTTATGAACCCTGAAGGGTTGCGCTATCATAACGAATTTGTGCGCCACAAGATCCTTGACGCCATAGGCGACTTCAGCTTGCTGGGCGCCCCGCTGCTCGGTCATATCCGCGCATTCAAGGCCGGGCACGACCTCAACGCAAAAATGGTGAAACTGATTGAGGACAATCCTGACCATTGGGTGTACGTCGACTTTAGCGAAGAGGCACTGCGCGAGGCCCAGCGCGTTTTTTCCGGTGCGCGCGCCACCAAACTTGTTTTCAACAAAGCATAAACTTCTAACCCAATCACAAACCCACAAAAGAGCGGCCTGCACCTGGCTGCTCTTTTTTTATCTGCGGGAATCTGCCTATCCTGCTTGTGTTGTCTGCACGCATTCTCTAAAATCAGCAGGCGCAGCGATAATGTTTTAGCGAGGCAGGCTTGCATGACATCTCCAGACCCACATTCTGACGAAACAGCCACCCCACGACGCAAAAGTCGAGACTGGGTAGCAATCCTTTTTGCCCTCGTACTTCTCCTGCTCATTCCAAAGTTTGAAGTCCACCTGGTTGACCTGACCGCGCAACTGCCGATCAGCAACAGCATCATTGCTCTGGCAGTGATCAATCTGAACATTCTGCTGATCCTGCTGTTTTTATTCCTGATCTTTCGCAACCTGTTCAAGCTGCTATTGGAACGCCGGCGCGGCGTTCCCGGGGCCAAACTCCGCAGCAAACTGGTGGGGGCCTTTATTGCCCTGTCCCTTATTCCGACCATGCTGCTGTTCTTTGTTTCAGCTGGTTTTATCCGCAACAGTATTGATAACTGGTTCAGCACCCAGGTAGAAATGGCCCTTGATGAATCTCTCGAAGTTGCGCAAACCTACTACCGTAACTCTGAAGCCAACGCACTTTACTATGCTGATCAGCTCAGCCAGCGCATCCGTCGGGAGCGCCTGCTCAATGAGGAAAATCTCGCGCAACTGCGCGAACTCATCAAAGAAAAGCAGGAAGAATACAATCTAGGCATTGTTGAGGTTTTTTCCGCTACCCATGAGGAGCTGGTACGCGTAGCTAACCCCAAATTGCCGATTTTCGACATTACGCCGGCCACCTCCGATCCGGTGCGCGAAGGACTGCAAGGGATCCGTTTTTCCCAAATCACCACGGTCGGTCAAGCTGATCTGATCCGCGGTATTGTCCCGGTCCAATCAAACTGGGACCCCAAAGATATTGTTGGTGTGGTGGTTGTTAACTACTATGTCCCTTACTCCCTCATTGTCAAAATGAAGGAGATTGCCTCTTCAGTCGAACAGTACAAAACAACACGGTCGATTAAAGGGCAAATCCAGCAAGGCTATGTCATTGTCCTGTTGTTGATCGCCCTGATTATCATGTTTCTGGCAACCTGGTTCGGATTTCATCTGGCCCGCGGCATTACCGTGCCGATCCAGGAACTGGTAAGTGCAACGACACGGGTGGCTTCAGGCGATCTGGACATCCAGCTGGAAACCAGCAGTACCGATGAAATTGGCACTTTGGTTCAGGCCTTCAACCAGATGACAGGTGATTTGCGCCACGGGCGCCAGGAAATAAACGCTGCCAATATCGAATTGAAACGCTCCAACCTTGAACTCGACCGACGCCGTAATTATATGGAGATCGTTCTCGCCAACGTCACCGCCGGGGTTATCTCCATCGATCGCCACGGCTGTTTGACCACCGTGAACAAATCGGCGGAAAACCTGCTGCACATGAAAGCCGAAAAAGTTCAGGGGAAAGATTTCAGAGAGGTTATTCCAAAGGTCTATATGCCGCAGATCATGGCCCTGCTAAAAGACCTCTTTTATTCTGAAAAAGGCACAGTGCGCCAGCACATGACTATCCCCATCGGCGACGAAAAATA
The DNA here is from genome assembly GCA_019429255.1 of Desulfuromonadales bacterium. Taxonomy (GTDB): domain Bacteria; phylum Desulfobacterota; class Desulfuromonadia; order Desulfuromonadales; family Geopsychrobacteraceae; genus Pelovirga. Next base: position 24,325 of record JAHYIY010000029.1, read on the forward strand.
CACCCTGATGATCAATCTGACGACCCTGCGCGACAACGACAACAACTTTATGGGAACGGTTGTTGTTTTTGACGATCTCACGCAACTCTACAAAGCTCAACGCATGGCGGCCTGGCGCGAGGTGGCACGGCGTATAGCCCACGAGATCAAAAACCCGCTGACCCCGATCCAGCTTTCCGCGCAACGTCTGCGCCGCCGTTACCTTGATCGTTTTAGCGCAGATGACGACGTCTTTGACGAATGCACCAGCATGATCAGCAAGCAGGTCGATGAACTGAAGAATCTTGTTAACGAGTTTTCCAACTTTGCCCGCATGCCGGCCACCAATCCCACTCTGAACAACCTGAATGATATTATCCTGGAATGTCTTACACTCTACCGCCAGGCACATAAGGATATTAAATTTAGAACATTACTCGACTCCGATCTGCCCGCCAATAAATTTGACCGGGAACAGATCAAACGCGCGTTGATCAACCTGTTGGAAAATGCTGTTAGTGCAACCCCTCCCAAGGGGTCAATTACGGTGAGTTCCAGCTATAATAAAGAGATCAATATCATTACCCTGATGGTTTCTGATACCGGCTGCGGTATTCCGGCGGAAAACAAACCCCGGTTGTTCGAACCCTACTTCTCAACCAAAAAAACCGGCACCGGACTGGGACTAGCCATAGTCTCGACCATTGTTGCTGACCACAACGGCTATATCAGGGTTAAAGACAACGAGCCACAGGGAACCCATTTTATTATTGAATTGCCGGCGGATGACAACGTCTAAGCGCCAGCTGACAGGATAATGCACCAATGAAACATATATTGATTGTCGATGATGAAGAGAGTATCCGTCAGAGCTTGCAAGGCATCTTGAAGGATGAGGGCTTCAAAACAACCTTTGCCGCCAACGGTGAACAGTGTCTGCAGATGATCAATACAGAGGATCCCGATCTGATTCTCCTCGACATCTGGATGCCCGGCATTGACGGTCTTGAAACCCTGAAAAGAATCAAACAAACAAGGTCGCAGCAGCTGGTTGTGATGATGAGTGGCCACGGCACGATTGAAACAGCGATTAAAGCAACACGGCTGGGCGCCTTCGATTTTATCGAAAAGCCCCTTTCATTGGAAAAAGTTCTGCTATCTATTGAAAACGCCCTGAAGGTTGGACAGCTTGTTGCTGAGAACAATGCCCTGAAAGAGAAGTTGGCCCGCGATTACCAGATGATCGGTGAAAGTCTGCCGATAAAGAAACTCAAAGCCCAGATCAAGATTGCCGCGCCCAGTTCCGGCTGGGTATTGATTACTGGTGAAAACGGCACGGGGAAAGAGCTGGTGGCACGCGCTATCCATCAACAATCCGGCCGTAGCGACAAACCTTTTGTTGAAGTCAATTGTGCCGCCATTCCGGAAGAGCTGATTGAATCGGAATTGTTCGGGCATGAAAAGGGGGCTTTTACCGGTGCCACAGCGGCTCGGCGGGGCAAATTCGATCAGGCCAATGGCGGCACCCTGTTTCTTGATGAAATCGGTGACATGAGTCTGAAAACCCAGGCTAAAATTCTGCGCATCCTGCAGGAGCACAAGTTCGAACGGGTTGGCGGCAACCGCACCATAGAAGTTGATGTCAGGGTGATTGCAGCCACCAACAAAGTACTGCCACAGGAGATAAAAGCCGGAAACTTTCGTGAGGATCTGTATTTCAGACTTAATGTTCTCCCTTTTGTCGTGCCGTCACTACGCAACCGCAAAGAAGATATCCCCCTGCTCTGTGCTCACTTTCTACATTTCTTCTGCAGCAAAGAAAGCCGGGAGAACAAAACCATCAGTGAAGAGGGATTAGCGTGCCTACTGGCATATGATTGGCCGGGAAATGTCAGGGAACTTAAAAATCTAATTGAACGACTGGTTATCATGACTCCTGGGACAGAAATAAAGCGCTCTGACCTGCCCCAGGAGATCAGCAACATAGCAACGACGGATAATCGAACGACAACCCTGACAGAAGATTTACCTGATTCATATAAAGAAGCGAAAGAAATATTTGAAGAACAATTTCTGATTGAGAAGTTGAAAAAGAACAGCTGGAATATCTCACGCACTGCCGAAGAAATCGGCCTTGAACGCTCCAATCTGCACAGAAAAATCAAATACTATCAGATCAATCCCGACTGAGTTTCGATAAAAAAGTCGTAACATCTGGACAACTTGAAAAAGTTAGATTATGACACGACGGCGCAGCGCGGCGTGCGTTGCTATTCAGCTGTCATCCTTGCTGCAGGGTCGGGGTTCCTGTGACAAGGGGCCTGGCCCTCGGCACAGGACCGCGGACCCGGCGCTGAAATACAACAGGTCAAAAAACAGGTCAAAAAAAAAGCCCTCCGTATGCTGGAGGGCTTTTTGGTAATAATTTCGGCGGCGACCTACTTTCCCACATCGTTACCAATGCAGTATCATCGGCGCGGTAGGACTTAACTTCTGTGTTCGGGATGAGAACAGGTGTGACCCCTACGCTATAGCCACCGAAAACCGTACAACTGGTTTTCAATCGCACTGACTGAATTGATTGAGGATAACGTTCGTAACACTTACTTTAAGGGGGTCAGGGGAGGCGAACCTCCCCTTTCCCTATAAAAAACTAGTTATGGTCAAGCCTCACGGTCAATTAGTACCGGTAAGCTGAACACATTACTGTGCTTACACACCCGGCCTATCAACGTTGTCGTCTCCAACGGACCTTCAGGGGGGACTAACCCCAGGGAGATCTCGTCTTGAGGTTGGCTTCCCGCTTAGATGCTTTCAGCGGTTATCCTTTCCGAACGTAGCTACCCTGCCATGCCACTGGCGTGACAACAGGAACACTAGTGGTTCGTCCATTCCGGTCCTCTCGTACTAGGAACAGATCCTCTCAAATCTCCTACGCCCACGGCAGATAGGGACCAAACTGTCTCACGACGTTTTAAACCCAGCTCGCGTACCACTTTAATTGGCGAACAGCCAAACCCTTGGGACCGACTTCAGCCCCAGGATGTGATGAGCCGACATCGAGGTGCCAAACCTCCCCGTCGATGTGAACTCTTGGGGGAGATAAGCCTGTTATCCCCGGAGTACCTTTTATCCGTTGAGCGATGGCCCTTCCATACAGAACCACCGGATCACTAAGACCTGCTTTCGCACCTGCTCGACCTGTATGTCTCGCAGTCAAGCTCCCTTATGCCTTTGCACTCTACGGCTGGTTTCCAATCAGCCTGAGGGAACCTTCGCGCGCCTCCGTTACAATTTGGGAGGCGACCGCCCCAGTCAAACTACCCACCAGGCAGTGTCCCTGACCCGGATAACGGGCCTAGGTTAGACATCCAGAAGAACAAGGGTGGTATTTCAAGGACAACTCCACCGAGACTGGCGTCCCGGTTTCAAAGTCTCCCACCTATCCTACACATGCTGTCCCGAATGTCACTGCCAAGCTATAGTAAAGGTTCACGGGGTCTTTCCGTCTTGCCGCGGGTAGACGGCATCTTCACCGCCAATTCAATTTCGCTGAGTCCCTGGTTGAGACAGTGTGGAAGTCGTTACGCCATTCGTGCAGGTCGGAACTTACCCGACAAGGAATTTCGCTACCTTAGGACCGTTATAGTTACGGCCGCCGTTTACCGGGGCTTCGGTTCATAGCTTCGCTTGCGCTAACAATTCCCCTTAACCTTCCGGCACCGGGCAGGCGTCACACCCTATACTTCCTCTTGCGAGTTTGCAGAGTGCTGTGTTTTTAGTAAACAGTCGCTACCACCATTTCTCTGCGACCCCCTTCAGCTCCGCGTGCGAATCGCATCACTTAACGGGGGCACACCTTCTCCCGAAGTTACGGTGTTATTTTGCCGAGTTCCTTAACCAGAGTTATCTCAATCGCCTTAGCATATTCTGCCCGCCCACCTGAGTTGGTTTGCGGTACGGTCACCTATAACCTGAAGCTTAGAGGCTTTTCTTGGAAGCATGGGATCAATCACTTTATGGGCTTAAAGCCCTCGTCATCACGCCTTGACGTTATACAGGAAAGCGGATTTACCTGCCTTCCCCGTCTACACGCTTAAACCGGGACATCCAATACCCGGCTGACCTACCCTTCTCCGTCCCCCCATCGCAGTTATAGATGGTACAGGAATATTAACCTGTTTCCCATCAGCTACGCCTTTCGGCCTCGCCTTAGGGGCCGACTAACCCTTCGCAGATTACCTTTACGAAGGAAACCTTGGGCTTTCGGCGTGCGGGTTTCTCACCCGCATTTGCGCTACTCATGTCAGCATAATCTCTTGTAGTTCCTCCAGCCGTCCTTACAGTCGACCTTCAGCGGTTGCTACAATGCTCCCCTACCACTTATACCTTAAGGTACAAATCCGCAGCTTCGGTACTGTGCTTGAGCCCCGTTACATTTTCGGCGCGGGCTCACTTGACCAGTGAGCTATTACGCTTTCTTTAAAGGGTGGCTGCTTCTAAGCCAACCTCCTGGTTGTCTAAGCATTCCCACATCCTTTCACACTTAGCACAGATTTTGGGACCTTAGCTGGCGATCTGGGTTGTTTCCCTCTCGACGACGGATCTTATCACCCGCCGTCTGACTCCCGTACAGACGTTACCGGCATTCGGAGTTTGGTTAGGTTTGGTAATCCGGTAAGACCCCTAGCCCATCCAGTGCTCTACCTCCGGTACGATTCATACGAGGCTATACCTAAATATATTTCGGGGAGAACCAGCTATCTCCGAGTTTGATTAGCCTTTCACTCCTATCCACAGGTCATCCCCTCAGTTTTCAACCTAAGTGGGTTCGGGCCTCCAAGACGTGTTACCGTCGCTTCACCCTGCCCATGGATAGATCACCCGGTTTCGGGTCTACTCCCAGCAACTCATTCGCCCTGTTCAGACTCGCTTTCGCTACGGCTACACCTAGTTCGGCTTAACCTCGCTGCTGAGCGTAACTCGCTGACTCATTATGCAAAAGGCACGCGGTCACCCTGGACAAGTCCATAGGGCTCCCACTGCTTGTAGGCGCACGGTTTCAGGTTCTATTTCACTCTCCTTATCGGAGTTCTTTTCACCATTCCCTCACGGTACTATGCGCTATCGGTCATCAGGTAGTATTTAGCCTTGGAAGATGGTCCTCCCGGATTCCCACAGAATTTCTCGTGTTCCGCGGTACTCGGGGACACCCTAGGGTGGATCAGAATTTCGCATACGGGGCTATCACCCACTATGGCGGCACTTTCCAGAGCCTTCCGCTATTCTTCACCAATCCCATGTCGGGGCCCCACAACCCCGAAACCACCGTAGTAGTTTCGGTTTGGGCTACTCCGCGTTCGCTCGCCGCTACTGACGGAATCTCAATTGATTTCTTTTCCTTCAGGTACTTAGATGTTTCAGTTCCCTGAGTTCGCCTCATACACCTATGTATTCAGTGTATGATGACAGGGCATAATCCCTGCCGGGTTTCCCCATTCGGAAATCTCCGGGTCAAAGCCTGTTTAGCGGCTCGCCGAAGCTTATCGCAGCTTACCACGTCCTTCATCGCCTCCTGATGCCAAGGCATCCACCGTACGCCCTTATTAGCTTGACCATAAAAAAGTCTTTAGCTCTTAAACGTATTGATTGCCTTTGCTGTTTGTTGCTCACAGGTGAAGTGTATGACACCTGTGT
>JAHYIY010000030.1 GCA_019429255.1 Desulfuromonadales bacterium
AATTTCAAGGGTTTCCATGTTGAAGCTGAATTTGCCTACAGACCACAAGGGGGTTATGGGACCAGCAAAAGAATCAAAGATAAAATCCTCGTATGTTGCCGTTGCGCCATTATTGCCGGCAAAATCATCAATGGAAAACTTTACCGTTACATCATTAAATTTTAATCCTTCTGCGGATGCAAAAGTTAGGGCAGGGTTATAGGCCCCATCCGTTAGTTGTGTGGAACCTTCAAATTGAATTTCTCCAACAATGGGGGCTGCACTGACTATTGTGGCAAATAAAAACATACCGAAAGTAGCCATCATCAAAAATGCCGACATCTTGGGAACCAGTTTTTTCATTTTTTCCTCCATCCAGCTATGTGAGAGTCATCAATCAAAACATTTGATCGATTTGTGACCTTCTTAAAGGCAAAACGTATGCCAGTGTTAGAATCCTCTTTCGTGGTCGGCAACTTGCTGATAATGTTATTAACCTAAGAGAGGGTGACCAGCCGAACAGATTTAACCACACATTGGATCTGTCGTATCTGGCGGTTCCGTCGCAGGTGAAAGAAGCCTGATTGAATCATTGCCCGCTGATCGGGGCCGCTTTCTTTTTGTGTCCATTGGCATCAACGGAAAAATCCTGCTGCACTATGGGATACCGTGCTAACAATCGTTTGCACAATGCGACTGGCGGGTGAATCTTGGTGAGAATTTGCCCCCAGCAGCAGTCCCACTCCAAGCCCAATGGCCAGAGTGATGAATATCAGTGTAGGCTGATTTTTGAGACTGTAGTTGCGTACTTTAGCGTAGCAGTCTCGTACCTTTTCCGTGGTTTTTCCTGGCATCGGGAGCCTGTGGTGAAATCTGCGCGGTGGTGGAAATGAGCCTCGCAGATTTTTTCAAGTTGTTGGATTAAAACCGATAGCCAAGGCCGAGGCGGTAATTGAAAACACCCTCATCAAATGTGTCATTGGCCTCGTCGGCATCTTCGAAGATGAAGTCATAACCAACGGCGACAATCAAGCAGGTGGACTCGCTTAAAAAGGCCTTCAGGCCACCTTCAGGGCGGGCGATGAAAGACTCTTTGACGCTGTCACCGTAAATGTAACCAATGGTTGCGCCTAAGAAAGGGCGCATGTTGCCCATATGGGAGTTGTCGTCAACGCCCGTTTTGGTGGCAGCGTTGTATGCGTTATCCCCAGGTTGATCAATGATGTCAGGGGACGTTTTTCGTCATCCATGGCAACAAACACCCTTGTTACAGGCCCCCCGACCCTGCGCAAGGGCATAGCTGAATAGTTACGATTCTTCTAGTATTTTCGCTTCAAGCAAGTAGTTACCCGGGATGAGCAACTATTAACTCCTTTCTTAATTTTTCCGATGATCAAAATTACTGCACATAGCCGGCGCTCCTCTGGAGGAACTAAAGAAGGTTTTGATGGGAAAACTGACTAGCAGTACAGGTATGGTGTATTAGGGATATGGCAACAAACGCGCCAAGCAGATAATGGCAGGCTGCTATTGTTCAACATGCTGATATGATTGAATTCCGCAAAAATCTAGTTGAAATGCCCGGTGAGAATCCGCATCGATTGTTCGTCACATGTGACAAACCCGTCAAAGGTGACAGCCGCCAGGCCCCGCAAGCCGATCTTCCTTCTTCCGGGCCCTGTGATTGACCAGGGACTGCCGCGCGAATATGGCCGTGAGATTTTTCAGAACAATCAAGATGCATTATTAATGCAGATCACCAGCATTGTGCGGTTCCATCGAAGCGCAGGGGATGGAAAGAATGATGGCGTCGCAAAAACTCACCAACTGCTGCGTGGCTGTCATTGTTTCACTGCTTCGACGTAGGTAAGTACGCCTCATTGTTAAACAATGAGGCGCCTTGCATGTGGTGCTTTTTGCTTATCCAGATCAATTGATGCTTTTTGCGAAAGGATCAAAGAATGGCAACTCACAATACCTGTCCAGATAAAAAATCTTTATCGGTACCGCAATAAGTGGATAGTCGATCTGGTTTTTATGGGCGGCGCAGTCCGAATTTACGCATGCGGGCGCGTAGGGTGCTGGGGTTGATGCCAAGCTGAAGAGCGGCCCCATTTTCCCCTTCGATACGCCATCTGGTTTTTTTCAGCACATGCAAAATGTGGTCGTATTCGAGATCGGCGAGGGCCTTGGTTGCCTGCTCGCTCCTCATCTCCTGGGGGGTGTCGAAGCGATCCAGGATCTGGAGGACTGCCCCCTGACTGGTGATGATCGCCCGTTCGATGACATTTTCCAGCTCGCGCACGTTGCCAGGCCAGTGGTAGGCCTGCAGGATATTCAAGGTGTCCTTGGTTACCGTATCGATATTTTTACCGATCCTTTTGTTGAACTTGCTGACAAAATACTCCACCAGCAGTGGGATGTCGTTGCTGCGTTGACGTAATGGCGGAATGTTGATGGGAAAAACGCTGAGTCGATAGAATAAATCCTCGCGGAACCGACCGGCGGAAATTTCTGTTTTAAGGTCGCGGTTGCTGGCGGCAATGACACGCACATTGACCTTGGTGGTGCGCGGGCTGCCGAGTCGTTCAAATTCGCCGTCCTGAATAACCCGTAGCAGCTTGACCTGCAGCTCCAGCGGCATTTCACCGATTTCGTCAAGAAAGATGGTGCCGCCGTCGGCCAGTTCGAAACGTCCCATCTGCTGAACATGGGCGCCGGTGAACGCCCCTTTTTCCCGTCCGAACAGTTCACTTTCGATCAGGTTGCCCGGCAACGCCGCACAGTTGACGGTGATCATTGCGCGCTGTTTGCGCGCACTACGATTGTGTATAGCGTGGGCGATCAGCCCCTTGCCGGTACCGGTCTCGCCCAACAGCAGCACGGTTGCATCCTGCGGCGCCACCTGTTCGACCTGGGAAAAAACCTCGGACATGGTGCGGCTCTGGCCGATAATCTCGCCAAAGGCGTACTTGCCGGACACTTCCTGCTGTAAATGGATGTTTTCCAGCTGCAAGCGCTCGGATAACTGCTGGATCCGCGATAAGGCTTCGGTGAGCTCCTTTTTGGCCCGTTGATGCTCTTCAATTTCATCCGCCAGCCGGGCGTTGGTCTCGGTCAGTTCGGCCGTGCGCTTGAGTACCGTCTCCTCCAGTACGACCCGTGATTTCTGAAGTTTTAGTCGCAATGTTCGATTGTCCGTGTTGTCGATAAGCGACAGCAGGATCTGATCGCCCAGGCTTTCGCTGGTCTTTACTGCAATGTTCTGCAGTATACCGTGGAAGGGGGTGCCGTCAGTTTGTTTGAGGTTGAGTTCACAGCATTGCATCCCTTGGCCCTGCAGGGCCATTTCAAGAAAGCGGGGGAAAAACACCCTGCCGTCATGGTCCTCAATGAAGCGGCAGAAGGGTTGTTCGGCGAGCCGACTGCGCTCTGTGCCCAGTAGTTGTGCACCGGTCAGATTGGTTTGCTGAATACGCCCGCGCTGATCGAGGATGAAGTAACCAAGGGGGGCATAGTCGAAAAGCTCAGCGTATTTTGTATGCGTGATTTCAAGTTCTTCACGGGTGCTGAGCAATTCAGCATTCTGCATTTCCAGCTCAATCTGATGCACTTCGAGCTCATGGAGCAGACGCTGCGCCTTGGCCAGGTCCATGGGTGACGGCTTTGCTGAGCCTTTTGTCCGCAGTTGCTCCTCTGCCTGCCGGCGCAGCCGTTCAATTTCCGCTGAGGTTTTATGCTTGATATCTTTTGTCAAAATCAGTCTCCTCCTTGGAGTTGCTGGTTGAGCTCGACGATTTGCTTGTGCATTCTGTGTTCAAGGGTCTTGGCTTCGGTGATATTGGCAAAGGTGATGACCACCCCGCCGATGACATCGTTGATAGTGCGATAAGGCATGATGCGCACCGAAAACCAGCGCCCGTCGGTGGTCGTTATTTCCTTTTCGGAAAAAATCAGGGTGCGCAGGACATTACTGATATCGTTGGCCATCTCGGGGTAGAGCAGATCGCTGGTGATATCGGAGAGGGGGCGGCCCACGTCGATCGGAATCAGTTTGAAGATCTTTTGCGCGCCTTCGGTAAAACGGCGCACATTAAGGGCATTATCGAGAAACACGGTGATGATCTCTGTGCTGTTGAGCAGGTTGCGCAGATCATCTTCGGTCCGGGTCAGCTCGTCCATTTTGGACAGCTGTTCAGCGTTGACCGTTTGCAGCTCTTCGTTGAGGGACTGCATTTCTTCCTTGGATGTGGTCAGCTCCTCGTTGGTCGACTGCAGCTCCTCGTTGGCCGATTGCAACTCCTCATTGGTTGACTTGAGTTCTTCCTGCGAAGACTGCATTTCCTCGCGGGTGGTATGCAGCTCTTCGCGTAATTTCTCAACATTCTGTTCAAGTTCGGTGATGCGGATTTTGGCCGCCGCAGAGCCTCCGACACGACCGCCTGGTTTTTGCAGTGGGGTTTCTGCTCTATCGTAAAAAATAATCAGCACCATGCCGCGCAACGCTTCCGGTTCCTCGATGACCTTGAGGGTAACGTCAAGAGCCTGGACACCACTGTCGGTCGCGACAGTCAGTCCTTTGAGGGTGAGTGATTGCTGTTGCCGGAGCACCTTGTGAAAGGCGACTCCCAGATCAACATTGAGGCCCTGGCGCGCCATGGCGAAGATGTTCCAGTTGGCCTTGCCCGCTGCCGGTTCCAGGTACTTACCGGTTCGCCCGTTGATATAGAGAATATCACCCTCGGCGTTGACCAGCACCGCCGGCGGAGAAAAATGCTGCAGCAGGAGTGTGTCTGCCAGGGATTGGAGGTTGGCTGTTGTTTTCACGTAACTTGGCTCCTTGGTGCCCTCCGCTCTGGGGGCGAAGGAAGCAGGAAAGTCGATCGGAACCGTCGGCAAAACCGACTCACGTCGGCGAAAAAGCCGCAGCTTGGAATTGATGGAGGCAAACAGTTCAGCAGCGGCACTGTGGGTTTCGGCGTTGCCCAGAAAAAGGATGCCATCGGGCTTAAGGCTGTAGTGAAAAAGGGGCAAAAGTTTTTTCTGCAACTCCGGCAGCAGATAGATGAGCAGATTACGGCACACCAGAATATCGAGCTTGGTAAACGGGGGATCCATGATGACGTTCTGGGTGGCAAAGGTCACCATCTCGCGAATCTCCTTGCCGACGCGGTAACCGCTCTTTTCCTTGATAAAAAACCGGCGCAAACGCTCAGCGGAAACATCGGCAATGATATTCTCCTGATACCATCCCTGGCGGGCTTTGTCGATGGCGTCCTGGTCAAGATCAGTGGCGAAAATCTGCACCTTGATGTCGGCCTTGGGTTTGACAGCATCCATGGCTTCCCGGCAAACCATGGCCAGGGAGTAGGCTTCCTCGCCGCTGGAACATCCTACTGACCAGGCGCGCAACCCCCCGTTCAGGCGTTTTTCAAGGAGTTGAGGAATCACTTCGCTGCGCAATAGCTCCCAGGCGTCCGCATCGCGGAAGAAATTGGTCACGCCGATCAGCAACTCCTTGAAGAGCAGTTCCACCTCCTGGGGATTGTGCTGCAAATAGCGGACGTAATCGGCGATTTTACTCAACTGATGCAGACCCATGCGCCGTTCGATACGGCGGCGCACGGTATTTTTTTTGTACAATGAGAAGTCCTGGCCGGTTTTGCCCCGTAATAAAATGATGATTTTCTCCAGGGCGCTGCGATCCTTTTCTTCCAGCACTGGCTCCGAGCTGACAAAAGAGCGAGCGTGGCGCAGATAATCAATAATCTTTCCGGGCAACGCCTCAGGGATAGCGACAATGTCGCCCAGACCGGCGGCAATGGCACTGCGGGGCATGCTGTCAAACTTGGCGGAAGACGGCTCCTGCACCAGCGTTATCCCGGCTTTTTCCTTGATGGCCTGTAACCCCAGGGTGCCGTCTGAACCCATGCCGGAGAGAATGACACCAATACTTTGTTCCTGCCGATCCTCGGCCAGGGAACGAAAAAAATAATCAATGGGTAAGCGCAGACCGCGGGGCGTTGTCGGCGCAAAAAGGTGCAGTGCCCCATGAAGAATGGACATGTCTTTGTTAGGAGGGATCACATAGACACAGTTTGGCTTGACCGGCATGCGATCTTTGACCTGGAAGGTTTTCATGCCGGTGGTGCGTTGCAGTAACTCGGTCAGCATGGCTTTGTGGGTCGGGTCGAGGTGCTGAATGACGACAAAGGCCAGGCCGCTGTCTGCCGGCACATGGCGCAGAAACTGCTCCAGTGCCTCCAGCCCGCCGGCAGAAGCGCCGATACCGACAATGGGAAAGCTTAGTTGTTCAAGCGGCGCTGGTGCCGTGGGGCCGCAGTCAGCTTGATCGCCGGTGTTGTTTGTCGGGTTTAGGGGCTGTTCCATAGGGGGAATCCAATGTCTCAGAGGGGTGTTCTGGAACCTGCGATGTGCTGCGCGAGAACGTAACGGTCCAAGTATACCAGATCGGCGTCACGTTTTAATTGATATTTTGTAGCCATCAACTGACAGGGGCATCTCTGGCTTGCGGACGTGATCATTTTTGACATGTCCCCGTTCAGTGTTGACAAGCTGCCCCGCCAGGTGGTGTCGGCCCATCTGCCTGGCCGATGAAGTTAACGCCGGTGTCGGTAAAAAGGGAAGTCAACCGATAGAGCTCAAACGGCAGATTTTCGAGCTGCTGTTGCTCGGTTTTTAAGTGGTTTGATGCTATCACGCCATTGTGTGGATATCCTGTCGAGGTATAATTGATGGGTGCTTGAGTTTCAGTGAAAAATGATTTTTGGGCTCAATTTCTTTTTCTTTCAGGAGGTGCTTGCGGTTGAAAATATGGTTTTCTGGATTGGTGCTGATAGTGATGTTGGTTTTTCAAGGTGGTGTAACCTTGACCACAGTTTTTGCGGCAGGTGAAACGACGGGGTTGCATGCTGCAGGTCATCACAACCTGGATTCATCGGCAGGCGCCGCCCGGACAAAATCTTCGCGTCAGAGCTTTTCCCTTTTTGTTAGCGAAGGAGCTGACAGTGAACGCCTGTGGTCACAAACCCGGCTGGTGTTTGCTTCCGGTCTGGTTGCTGCGGGCATTCTCTATACGATGCCATCAGATATTACCGGCTGGGACAAGGATGTCGATGGATCAGAGCTGGCGAATAGATGGTGGGATAATGTGTCGCGGAAACCGGTCTGGGACAAGGATCACTGGACCATTAATTATATTGGCCACGCCTACTTTGGTGGTGTTTACTATCAGGTCGCGCGCAAGTCGGGGTACAACCAGTGGGATTCGTTTGTTTATACTACCCTGATGTCCACCTTTTTCTGGGAGTATGGTATCGAGGCCTTTGCCGAGCGCCCCTCGATTCAGGATCTGATCTACACCCCAATCAGTGGCTGGCTCTGTGGTGAGTGGGCCTACCACGCAGAACAGCGGATTCTGGCTAATAACAGTCAGGTACTAGGCTCGGCAGTGCTGGGCCGCATATCCCTGTTTTTTCTCGATCCGGTGGATCAAATCGGCGACTGGGTCAATCGCTTGAGCGGTCGCGATCTGGTCATCACCGGGGCGGTCTCGGTTGGTGCCTCACGACCTGCATCGACCCACCATTCAGCATTCGAATTGAGCTTGGCCGGCCGTTTCTGATTGTTGCTCTGCGATCTGCAGCAGAGGCAAGTGAGCCCATCTAGTGTCAGACTAGGGATGGTTGGCCTCACTAGCCAGAAGGGCTTTCTTGCGGGCGACGCCGCTACGATATCCGCCGATGGAGCCGTCGCTGCGGACTACCCGGTGGCAGGGGATCAGATAACAGATCGGATTCCGGCCGACCGCCCCGCCAACGGCGCGCGCTGCTGACGGTTGGTCAATTAACTGCGCGAGTTCCTGATAGCTGATCAAATGACCGGGCGGGATGTTCAGCAGCCTGAGCCAGACCTTCAGTTGAAAGTCGGTGCCACGTAGATGCAGGCGCAGGCTTTGCGAATCTTGTTGCGACGGTGGAGCAAACACCCGTTGAGTCAGGGTGGTAGTGGCGCCCTGGTCTTGGTAAAAGGTCGCATGCGGCCAGTTTTTATGCAGCTGTGTCAATGCCCGGATGCTATCGTCATCAAAAAAATCGAGATGACATAAGCCTTTGGCGGTAAAAGCGATCAGTGCTGGGCCAAAGGGAGTTGGGTGGCTTCCGTAGGTGATCTGAATTAACTCTGTTGATATTTTGAGTTGCTGTTTTGCTGTAGTTTCGGTGGTTATCAGCATCTGCATCTCCTCCCTTTTTTCCAGGCTAACACTTGCAGTCAGTGCCGCCAATCCAGGTTCTTGTCATTGTATCTGTTGAGCACCGGGTCGGGAATCCTATGTCAAGGGACGCTTTTCGTCATCCCCGACCCCGCGCGAAGGGCCGCAGCTGAATAGTTCCTTGTCATATTACCGCCGTAGTGACTTTTCTCTTGCAACTTTTTTTCGGTTCGGGTATCTAAATGCCCTCGGGCGCAGCAATTATTATAAGTCTACGTCCCTATCGTCTAGCCTGGCCCAGGACACCGCCCTTTCACGGCGGCGACGGGGGTTCGAATCCCCCTGGGGACGCCAAAAAATAAAAACCCCCACTGCCCAAGCGGTGGGGGTTTTTATTTTGTCCCTCGTTTAAAGTGCCGTTGACCTCTTCACTAAAAGCACATATGATTACACATATACTTTTGTGTTGGTTGTGGAGGTTTTCCATGGGACAGGTCACAATTTATCTGGATGATGAGATCGAAGCTAAAATGCGCGCGGCTGCACAGTCTGAAAATCTTTCTCAAAGCAAGTGGGTCGCTCAATTGATTAAAGAAAAAACCCTGGATCGGTGGCCGCAGTCAGTCGTCAGACTTGCCGGCACATGGGATGACATGCCTATGGCAGAAGAGATCAGGTCATCCTCCGGCGTTGATACCATCAGGGAGAAATTGTGATGTATGTTCTTGACACCAATACATTGATTTATTTTTTTAAAGGTGTCGGGAATGTTGCGAAAAATCTGCTCAACCATTCCCCAAGGGAGATTGGAATACCAAGTATTGTTTTGTTTGAACTTGAGGTCGGTATCGCTAAATCCAGCGCACCTGACAAAAGAATGGAACAGCTTGAGGAAATTATTTCAATCGTCAGCATCCTTGATTTTACCGCAAAAGAGGCCAAGGTCGCTGCTGCCATCCGTGCCCAACTCGAAAAAGCGGGGACACCAATTGGCCCCTTCGATACTCTGATCGGGGCTACTGCCCTGGCCAACCAGTCCACACTGGTGACCCACAATACAAAAGAATTCAGCCGGATCGCTAAACTACAAATCGAAGACTGGTATTGATAAATGGTATCTGCTTAGCACCGGATCGGGGATCCTATGTCAAGGGACGCTTTTCGTCATCCATGACCGCTTGTTGTCGCCGTCCATGGCGACAAACACCCTTGCCATAGAATCCCCGATCCTGCGCAAGGACAGTGGTGAATAGTTACTATTTTTGTTAGATAACAAGGATCGTGCGTTGACTAATCAACATTCACAACTTGTAGAAATTTTTTCCGATGGGGCCTGTTCCGGTAACCCTGGTCCTGGTGGCTACGGCACCCTCTTGCGCTTCGGCAAACAAGAGAAGGAGCTATCGGGCTTTGCTGAATTGACCACCAACAACCGGATGGAGCTGCTCGGGGCGATCGTTGGCCTTGAGGCCTTAAAGCGCCCCTGCCGTATCCGGCTGACCACCGATTCCCAATACCTGATCAAAGGGGTGACCGAATGGTCTGCCGGCTGGCGTCGCAACGGCTGGCGCAACTCGAAGAAAGAGGAGGTAGCCAACCGTGATTTGTGGGAACGCCTGCTTGAGCTGGTAAAAATCCATGATATTGAATGGGTCTGGGTCAAGGGCCACGATGGCCACGCCGAAAATGAGCGTTGTGATGAATTGGCGCGGTGCGAGATTGTAAAAGCGGCAAGCGGCGTGTCCCGGTCGGCTGGGTAAAAAAAGTACAACTTTTTAACACACGGCTTCTCTGATTGCTGACAGATGTGGTAGTATCCGTCGCGTGTTCATTCATGACGGTCTTTAGGTAAAAGCTTTCCCCTTTGCTGGAGATATCATGCCCCTTCCAGATGCAGGCACTGTTTCACCACCGGTGACCCCGGCAGGCGTCGAAGGTTTCATTTCCTTCGCCCTTTACAGTGTTATTGCCGTAAGTTTGATTCTGCTGCTGATGTTTCTTGCCCGGTTTCTCGGGCAACGCACCACCTCTGCCGAAAAAAATGCGCCTTATGAATCGGCGGTTGATCCGATTGGTGACGCGCGGCTTAGTGGTCCGGTCCCTTTTTATCTGGTCGCCATCTTTTTTATTATTTTTGACCTGGAAGCGGTGTTTATTGTGTCCTGGGCCGTCGCTTATGATCTGCTCGGCTGGAACGGCTTCTGGCAGATTTCCTTTTTTATCGTCAATCTTTTTTTAGGACTGGTGTATCTGTGGAAGATGGGCGCACTGGACTGGGGCGTGCAGCCCGCTCGTAATCGGCGCAGGAGATCTTTATGAGTGAAAAGCTGCCGCAAGGGGTGTTGCTCACCCGTGCCGATGACCTGATTAACTGGGGGCGTAAAAACAGCCTCTGGCCGATGTTTTTTGGGCTGTCCTGCTGTTTTGTCGAAATGATGACGAGCATGACCCCGCGTTTTGACCTGGCGCGCTTTGGCGCGGAAGTGTTGCGTGGCACCCCGCGTGAGTCGGATGTGATGATCATCTCCGGCACGCCGTTTAAGAAGATGGGTGCTTCGATTCTGCGCGTCTATGAGCAGATGCCCAACCCCAAATGGGTGATCGCCATGGGCAGTTGCGCCAATTCCGGCGGCATGTACGATGTTTACAGTGTCATCCAGGGGGTCAACCAGATTCTGCCGGTGGATGTCTATATCCCCGGATGTCCACCCCGTCCCGAGGCTTTTTTGCAGGGGATTATCGAGCTGCAGAAAAAAATTGTCGCCGAGGAACAGCCGGCGCGTAAGGTCTTTGGTATGGCGGGGGGCAGTGAAGGAACAACGGTGCCGCCGCTGGTCGATGGCCTAACCAAGAGCCGTGATCCGCGTGGGCCGGGCTACGGCAATAGTCCGATTCGTGGAACTGTGCAGCAGCCACCTGAATTCAAACACAATCGGTCTGCCGGCAGTTGGCGCCCGCCGCAGCCCAAGCAGGAGTTTCCACCCTCGGCCGAGGCCGTCTATCGTGACGTACAGGAGCGCTTCAAGGGGGATGTGACGATTGATCCGTTAGCGGCTGATATGCCGGTGGTGATCTGTCCGTCGGCGCGGATTCGTGAGCTGCTTTACTTTCTCAAACACGAAGCGGTGATCAAGTATCAGCGCCTCGAAGATCTGACCGCCATCGATGAACGCCTGCGGCGCCAGCCGCGTGATCATCAATTTACCCTGGTCTATCATTTGCTTAACTTCAGCGACCCCGGCTATTTGCGCATCAAGGTGCCTTTGAGCGGTGAATACCCCGAGGCCCCCAGTATTACTGAAATCTGGCCGTCGGCCGGCTGGTATGAGCGTGAAGTCTTTGATATGTTCGGCATTACCTTTGCCGGCCATAAGGACCTGCGGCGGATTCTGATGCCGGCCGCCTGGGAAGGGCACCCCTTGCGCAAGGAACACCCGTCGCGCGCTACCGACATGCCTCCCTTTACCGTTGATACCGCTATGGATTATATCCCGGTGGCAGCGGATAAACTGGTGCCCCTGCCCGGCGCCGATGACGGCAGCATGGTGCTGAACCTCGGGCCGCACCATCCCGGTACCCACGGTGTCTTACGCGTGGTATTGAGGATGCAGGGGGAAGAGTTGACCGATATCGATGTCGATCTCGGCTATCACCACCGTGGTGCCGAAAAGATCGGTGAGCGCCAGCACTGGGCACAATTTATTCCCTACACCGACCGTATCGATTATCTCTCCGGGGTGCAGAACAACCTGGCCTATCTGCACTCCCTCGAAACCCTGCTCGGGGTCTCGGTGCCGCAGCGCGCTGATTATGCCCGGGTGATGCTGTGTGAGCTGTTCCGTCTGGCCAGCCATCTGGTTTGGCTCGGCACCTACGCTCATGATGTCGGGGCCATGACCCCGGTCTTCTACTGTTTCGACTCGCGCGAAAAGATCTTCGACATCGTTGAAATGATCACCGGCGGGCGCATGCATCCATCCTGGCTGCGCATCGGCGGTCTGCCCCTGGACCTGCCGGAAGGGTGGAAACAGAAGGTTGATAAATTCACCAGCGATTTTGACAAACGCATCAACGAACTTGACAGTATGTTGACTGATGGTCCGGTGTTCCGCGCCCGTAGTGAAGGGGTTGGCATTGTCAGCCTGGATGAAGCCCTCGATTGGGGCTTCTCCGGCCCCAACCTGCGCGCCTGCGGCTCCAGTTGGGATCTGCGCCGTACCATGCCCTACAGCGCCTATAACGACTTTGATTTTGATGTGGTAAGTTTCACTGGCGGGGACTGCTTTGATCGCTACCGCGTGCGCCTGGAGGAACTGCGCCAGTCGTTGCGGATTGTCAAGCAGGCGGCAGAACGCATGCCGGGCGGACGCTGGATGACCGACGACTACCGCTATGCCTATCCGCAACGTGGTGATGGTCTGCATAACATCGAAAGCCTGATTCATCACTTTGTCAATGTCTCGAGCGGTCCGGTTGCGCCCCTGGGCGAAGTGTATCGGGCGACGGAGTCGAGCAAGGGGGAGTGCGGTTATTACCTGGTCAGTGATGGTGGCAGCAGCGCCTACCGCTGCCGGATCCGCACCCCGTCCTTTGCCCACATGCAGGCGTTGTCGTGGATCTGCAAAGGGAGCATGCTGGCAGATATGATTGCAGTGATGGGGTCGATTGATTTTATCTTGGCGGACCTCGACCGCTAAAGGGTGGGAGGGGAAGGTTAGTGGGGGTTGTAAAAACCGGTCGGGAATTGCGCACATCGTCCCTTGGCAGGGCGTTACGATCCTATGCCTTAACCAATTTAATTAACACCAACGCGTAAACAGGGCGTTATGACACCGATTGAACTACAGACAACCAGCCATCTGCTCGATCAGCAAGTGCTGGCTGAATTTATCCGTCATGCCGGGGAGATTGAGCATCCGCGTGAGATGATCATTGACGTGCTGCGCGCTATTCAGTTGCATCATGGCTGGGTGCCGGATGAAGGGGTGGAGCTGACGGCATCGATCCTTGGCCTGACCCCGGTTGAGGTTGAAGAGATTGCCACCTTTTATGACAAGATTTTTCGCCGCCCGGTCGGTCGCTTTGTCATTCATCTCTGTGATTCTGTTTGTTGCTGGACCCGGGGAGCCGACGAGATTGCTGCTCATCTGCAAAAAACCTTGAATATTGAATTTGGTCAGACCACGGCAGACGGCCTCTTTACCCTGCTGCCGTCCTGTTGTCTGGGCTGCTGTGGGATCGCCCCGGCAGTGATGATCAAACAACAATTCTACGGGCCCCTGACCCCGGAAAAGGTCGATGAGCTGATTGCGACGCTGCGCCAGGAGGGATCGGCATGAGTCAGACAACGCAGCTTCTATTCAAGAATCGGGTTCCGGGGAAAACTGTTTTCTTTAAGGATTTCTGTGCCAATGGGGGTTATCAGGGGCTGAAAACTGCAATCCAGACCATGTCGCCCCTTGAGATTCGCGATCTGGTCAAAGCTGCAGCCTTACGTGGGCGCGGCGGCGCCGGTTTTCCTACCGGAGTCAAATGGGGATTCTTCCCGGCCGACAAGCCGGGCATCAAGTACCTGGTGTGCAACTGCGACGAAATGGAGCCGGGCACCTATAAGGATGGCGTCCTGCTGGGAGCGGATCCGCATCAGTTGGTCGAGGGGATGATCCTCTCAGCCTTTGCCCTGCAGACTCAGGTCGGTTATATCTTCATTCGTTACGCTTATGAAAAACAGGCGGAAAACCTGCGTCGCGCCATCGCTGAAGCAACGCAGGCCGGCTACCTGGGTAAGAATATCCTCGGCAGCGGTTTTGACTTTGAGCTGCATGTCCACGGCAGTGCCGGCCGCTATATCCTCGGCGAAGAGACAGCGTTGCTCAATGGCCTTGAAGGGATTCGTCCCAACCCGCGGTCAAAACCGCCTTTTCCTGCGGTGCGCGGACTCTTTGGCCAGCCGACAACGGTCAATAATGTCGAAACCATCGCCAATATTCCTCACATTGTTACCGGCGGTGCCCAGTGGTTCAAGGATCTGGCTTTGACACCCGATGGTTCGGGAACCAAACTGTTCGGACTGTCGGGACATCTTAACCGCACCGAGTGTTTTGAGTTGCCGGTCGGGATCAGCCTGCGTGAAGTGGTTGAAACCTATGGTCAGGGGATGTGGAAAAACAAGCAATTCAAGGCCTGTCTGCCCGGTGGCGCTTCGACCCCTTATCTGACCCGCGAACACCTGGATGTTGCCCTTGATTTTGCCTCGCTGGAAAAGGTCGGCAGCCGCTTTGGTACTGCCGGGGTGACGGCCTTTGATGACGATACCTGCATGGTCGCCGTAACCCTTAATCTGATCCGCTTTTTTGCCCGCGAGAGTTGCGGCTGGTGTACTCCCTGTCGTGACGGACTGACCATGGTACGCTGGCTGCTGGAGATGCTTGAATCCGGCCAAGGAACGCCTGAGCATCTGGAAATGCTCAAGGATCAGCTGAAAAATATCTCCGGCAAAAGCTTCTGCGCGCTGGCAGAAGGGGCGATGGGGCCGGTTGCCGGTCTGCTGACCCATTTTGAGCAGGAAATTGTTGATCACATCAAGGGCGGACGTTGTCCGTTCTGCAAATAGAAATTGACCTTGACTATGCCGACACTGACCATCGACAACCAGACAATTAGTGTTCCCGAAGGGAAGACCATCCTTGAGGCTGCTGAGGCCCTCGGCATCATGGTCCCCCATTTCTGTTATCACAAGGAGCTGGGAGCCGTCGGGGCGTGCCGCATGTGTGCCGTGACGGTTCATACCGGCCCCATGCCCGGTGTGAAAATGGCCTGCCTGATTGCGGTCGAGGAGGGGATGGTGGTGACCACCGGCGATGAAGCGTCGGTAGCCTTCCGTGAGCGGGTCGGCGAATGGCTGATGCTCAATCACCCCCATGATTGTCCGGTCTGCGATGAGGGCGGGGAATGCCAGTTGCAGGAGATGACCATCTCCAGTGGCCACGGCATCCGTCGTTATCAGGGGGAAAAGGGCACCTATACCAATCAGGATCTTGGCCCCTTTATCGCCCAGGAAATGAACCGCTGTATCCAGTGCTATCGCTGTGCGCGGACCTATAAGGACTACTGTGGCGGCCGCGATTTCGGCGTCATGGGTTCGCGGAACCGGGTGTTTTTCGGACGCTTCAAGGAGGGGATGCTGGAAAGCGATTTTTCCGGCAATCTGGTTGATCTGTGCCCCACCGGGGTTTTTACCGATCGCACCTTCCGCTTCAAATCACGGGCCTGGGATCTGGAACAGGCTGATTCGGTTTGTCCCCAGTGTGGCGTTGGCTGTGCAACTATTCCCGGTGGGCGCCTGCGTGAGCTGCAGCGGGTGCGCAGCGGTGATAATCCGCTGGTCAATGCCACCTTTATCTGTGACCGGGGGCGTTTCGGCAGTGGCTACGCCAATCATCCCGAGCGTCCGCGCCAGGCGCGCCAGGAAGACCAGACCGTCAGCATTACTGCTGCCCTGACTGCTCTTGAGACCCAGATCCGTGCTACGGTAAAACAGCATGGCCCGGAAGCGGTGCTGCTGGTCGGCTCCGATCGGGCTTCGCTGGAAACCAACTGGCTGTTGCAACGCACCGCCAAATA
Source organism: Desulfuromonadales bacterium (assembly GCA_019429255.1). Taxonomy (GTDB): domain Bacteria; phylum Desulfobacterota; class Desulfuromonadia; order Desulfuromonadales; family Geopsychrobacteraceae; genus Pelovirga. Next base: position 15,836 of record JAHYIY010000030.1, read on the forward strand.
TTTCGGCTGTCGTGTTCCGGTGCTCAATGCCCATCGTCAGCGCCATCAGACCGCGCAGATGGCAGCTTTTGACTTGTCTGAGCGGCTCGCCTCATTGCAGGATATTCGCTCCAGTGATCTGGTCCTGGTCTGCGGGGTTGATCCTCTGGCCGAAGCGCCGCTGCTGGCGCTGGCCCTGCGGCAGGCCGTGCGTAAAGGGGGACGGGTGGTGGTGTATGACCCGCGCCCGGTGGAACTGCCTTGCGACGCTGATCGGGTGGCTGTTTCGCCGCTGGCCTTGCAGGAGTTACTGGCTGATGGAGGGGTCGAGGGGCGTCACCTGTGCGATTTGCTCTCGCAGGCAAAGAACCCGATGATTGTTGCCGGTGCCGATCTGCTGGGGCTTGCCGGGTTACAGAACATTCGGACATGGGCTGAAAAGACCTCGAATGAAGAACGTCCATGCCTGGTTTATCCGGTGCTTGCCGGTCCCAACAGTTTCGGTACAGCATTACTGAGTTTGCCGGAGCAGGATGACCTGTTGACCCGTCTTGATAGTGGTAAGGTCAAGATGCTGGTCTGCGTGGATGCTGATCCGCTATTGGAGGCTCCCGAGGGTGAGCGTTTTGCCGCCGCCCTGACCCGCCTTGAACAGTTGGTGGTGCTCGATTATCTGCCTACCTCGTTAAGTCGGCATGCCAATCTGTTTATCCCCACCTGCCCGCCGGTTGAGGACAGTGGAACCTTTATTAATAACGAAGGGCGTCTGCGTCGTTTCCAGCGGGTACTTAAACCAGGCTTAAGTCTGGCCCGGACCGCGGCCGGGGAACATCCGCCGCGCGAATTTTCCCTGGACACCCCGGGCAGCGATCCGCAACCGGCGGCCCTGCTGTTGCAGCGCCTGATCGGCCAGGAGCAGACCTTGACTGAGCTGCATCGGCAACTGGTGCTCGAACAGCCGCGTCTGGCTTCATTGGTCAAGCTCAAAGCAGGTGAAGCAGGTCCACGAGTAGTTCCTGCTGTAGCACGTCCGCAATCCCTGGATCCGCTACCTGAACAACCGGCCCAGACCCTCGAGCTGGTGGTGTCTCCGGCGCGCTATGGCGGCGATCTGTTCAGCCGTTATGCCCCAAAGCTGGAACCCCGCAAGCGGCAACCATATTTCTATCTGCATCCTGATGAGCTTCAGGCCCACGGGTTAAAAGACGGAGATGCTGCTGTTGTTGAGACCGATTTTGGCAGTTTTACCTTGCCGGTACGCAGTCAACCCGACATGGCTTTGGGCTGTGTTCTGGTGGAAAACAGCGAGGCTTTCCCTCAGTTAATCCCGGGGGCAGGGCTTGGTTATTGTGTGATCAGCGCGGGAGGTACCAATGAGTGAAATGCTGGTAACCCTGGCCCTGATCCTGGGGAAACTTTTGTTTATCTTTGGTGTTGTTCTGTTTATGGCAGCCTATCTGGTGCTGGCGGAACGCAAGATTTTAGGACGTATGCAGCTGCGTTACGGTCCGAACCGGGTCGGTCCTTTTGGCCTGATGCAGCCCCTGGCTGATGTCATCAAGCTGTTGACCAAAGAAGATTTCGTGCCGGCACGGGCCGACAAGTGGCTGTTTCTGATTGCGCCGGGGATTACTGCGGTAACCGCGCTGCTGGTTTTTGCCGTGATTCCTTTTGGTCCAACCCTGGAGATCTTTGGCCGGCAGGTTCCCCTGGTGGTGGTTGATCTCAATATCGGCGTACTCTATTTCCTCGGTGTGTCATCCATGGCGGTCTACGGTGTGGTGCTTGGGGGGTGGGCCTCTAACTCCAAATATTCGTTGCTCGGTGGCGTTCGCGGCTTGTCGCAGATGGTCAGCTACGAGCTCTCGTTAGGTCTCTCGCTGGTACCGGTCATCATGATGGCGCGGTCATTTTCGTTGACTGATATCGTCATGGCCCAGCAGTCAATCCCCTTTATGTTGCTCAATCCGGTGGCCTTCGGGGTCTTTTTTATCTGTGTCCTGGCCGAGAGCAATCGTATTCCTTTCGACCTGCCGGAAGCGGAAAACGAGCTGGTTGGCGGCTTTCACACCGAATATTCCGGGATGCGTTTCGGTCTGTTTTTCGTCGGTGAATACATCAATATGGTGGTTTTAGGTTCGCTGGTGACGGTGTTTTTCCTCGGTGGCTGGCACGGCCCCTGGCTGCCGCCGCTGCTCTGGTTTTTGTTCAAGGTGCTGGCGGTGTGCGCCATGTTCATCTGGATACGCGCCAGTATGCCGCGCCTGCGTTACGATCAATTGATGAATCTGGGCTGGAAAATTCTTCTACCCCTGTCGCTGGTCAATATTCTGGTGACCGGCGCTGTCTTGTTGGGATTGGGTTAACAGCATGCATGTTATCAGAGGCATTCGCGGAACCTTTCAGCCCTTCTGGGTGACATTGCGCAATATGTTCCGTAAGCCGGTGACGATCCAATATCCGGAAGAGAAACAGCAACTCCCTGAACGCTATCGGGCGCGGCTGATCTTGACCCGAGACCCGGACGGGGCCGAACGCTGCGTTGCCTGTCACCTGTGCAGCGCTGCCTGTCCGGTCGATTGTATCTCCATGCAGGCTGCTGAAGCCGAGGACGGGCGCCGCTATGGCGCCTGGTTCCGCATCAATTTCACCCGCTGTATTTTCTGTGGACTCTGTACTGAGGCTTGCCCGACCCTGGCGATCCAGGTGACGGCAGATTTTGAACTGGCCGGTCGCGATCCCCTCAAGCTGGTGTATGAAAAAGAGGATCTGCTGGTCGATCATTGTGGTAACAACAACAGCTACAACTTCTACCGCCAGAGCGGCATCGGCGTTGCTGCGCCACGCGGCACAAACCCCGGTGAAACACCCCCGGCGGACGTCAAGGATCTGATGCCATGATTGCGACGGTCATGTTTTATCTGCTCGGTGCCGTGGCGCTGGGAGCAACCGGGCTGGCTATCATCCAGCGCAACCCGGTCTATGCGGTGATCTATCTGGTCAAGAGTATCTTTGCCCTGGCGCTGATTTTTTATCTGTTGGGCGCTCCGCTGGTCGCAGCGTTGCAGGTCATTGTTTATGCCGGCGCGATTATGGTGCTGTTTCTGTTTGTCATTATGATGCTCGAGATCACCCCGACCAGTGCTACCCAGTGTACTGCTCCGGGGTGGGCTCAGTGGTCTCCGGTGCTGCTTCTGGCTCTGACTCTGGTAACCCTGACCCTGCTATTGATCGGGCTCGATCCGCTGGCGTCTGAAGGTGTGCCGCGCTGGCATGCCAGTCCCCGCGATTTCGGCTATGCCCTGTTCAAAGAGTATGCCCTGGCGGTCAAGATTATTTCGTTCCAGCTCTCCTTTGCAGCGGTTGGGGCTTTCCATGTCGGCATGACCGAGCGCAGACGCGCGCAGTTGGAGGATGAATCATGATTGTGCCGCTGGAACATCTGCTGATTCTTGCAACCCTGCTCTTTGCTATGGGGCTGGGGTGCGTGCTGGTACGGCGTAATCTGATTATGATTCTGATCGGAGTCGAGATCATGATTAATTCTGTCGGTCTGGTGCTGATTGGAGCTTCGGCCTTCTGGCAGCAGGTTGACGGCCAGATCATGGTGCTGATCCTGATGGCTATTACTGCTGCCGAGGTGGCCATTGGTCTGGCGCTGGTGGTTTATCTCCATCAGCAGAAAAAGAGTATTGATGTCGGCATTTTTGATGAGATGAGGGGCTGATGGATATTCTTCTGACCCTGATACTGTTGCTCCCCCTGGCTGGTGGCGTGATCAATGCCTGCTTTGGCAAGCGTCTTCCGCGGCCGGTGCCGGTGTTTATTGCCTGCGGATCGGTGATCGGCAGTTTTCTTGCCGCTCTCGGCAGTTTTACCCTGGCCACGGGCGACGGATATCGTCTGGTACTGTTTACCTGGCTGAAAAGTGGTAATTTCCAGGCCGATGTCGGCCTGCTGTTCGATCCGCTGGCGGCGATCATGACGCTGATGGTTACCGGTGTTGCCAGCCTGATTCACCTCTATGCGGCCGGTTACATGGAGGATGATTCCGATCAGGTGCGCTTTTTTGCCCTGCTTAACCTGTTTGTTTTTGCCATGCTCACTATTGTCCTGGCCGATAATCTGCTGTTGCTGTTCCTTGGCTGGGAAGGGGTTGGTTTCTGCTCCTACGGCCTGATCGGTTTCTGGTATCGCAAAACCGAAAATGCCGATGCCGGGCGCAAGGCCTTTATTGTCACGCGGATTGGTGATCTGTTTTTTGCGGTAGCGCTGTTGTGGCTGTTTACCCTGTTTGGAACCATCAGCATTGAAGGGATCAATGCCCAGGTGGCGGGGCTGGATATGACGACCGTTACCCTGCTCAGTTTGCTGCTCCTGGTTGGCGCCTGCGGCAAGAGTGCGCAGCTGCCGCTGATGAGCTGGCTGCCGGATGCCATGGCCGGGCCGACTCCGGTGTCGGCGCTGATTCATGCCGCCACCATGGTCACCGCCGGGGTTTATCTGCTGTGTCGCATGTTCCCCCTGGTGTCACTGTCGCCTACCGCGATGGCCGCCATTGCCCTGGTCGGTATCGCTACGGCCCTGTATGCCGCGACCTGCGCCCTGGCGCAAAACGAAATCAAACGGGTGCTGGCCTACTCCACCATGAGTCAGGTCGGCTACATGTTTCTGGCGGTTGGACTGGGCAGTGTTTCAGCGGCCATGTTTCATTTGATCACCCACGCATTTTTCAAGGCGCTACTCTTTATGGCGGCCGGCTGTGTTATCAATCTGGCCGGTCACGAAAATGACATCCGCCGCATGGGCGGCATGCGCCAGCGCTCCCCCCTGGTATTCTGGCTGTTTATCGCCGGGCTCTTGTGTCTGGCCGGTGCCCCCCTGACCAGCGGTTTCTTTTCCAAAGATCTGATTCTGGCAACCGCCTTTGCCCAGGGTGACATCTTCCATCAGGGACTTTACGCCTTAGGGGTGATGACCGCGTTACTGACGTCCTTCTATTGTTTCCGGCTGGCCTATCTGGTATTTGGCGGCGATTATCGTGGCGATGAATTGCCCGATGAGCCCAATGGCTTGATGTTGTGGCCGTTGTTGCCGCTGGCATTGTTGGGGCTCGGCGCCGGGCTGTTGAATCTTCCCCATCTGTTTGCCGGCGGTTCCTGGCTCAGCAGTTGGCTGGAGCGCGAGCAGGATGTGCTGCACCTGGCCATTGCCACTGAATATCTGCTGATCGGCACGGCGGTGGCGGTTTTTGTCCTGGGCTGGTTGCTGGCCGCTTTACGCTACCGCAGATATGTTCAACGTCCAGCGTCGATAACCGGCAAGTTTTTACTCAATGGCTGGCGCGCGGATGACCTGTTCGATCTGCTGTTGGTGCGACCGTTCAAGAAGATCGGACGGTTCTGTTCTCAGGGAGTTGAAATCGGGCTGATTGATGGAGTGCTGAGCGGTACCGTCCGTCAATGTAACGGTCTGGGAATACGTTTGCGTGGACTGGGTGCCGGCAAGGTTAGTCTGTATCTGCAGGGTCTGGTGTGGGGCTTTGTGGTGATTGTCGGCTGGTTTTTATTGCGCGCCCTGATCTAGAAATGTTTCATCAAGGAATTTATCTGATGTTGATGATGCCGGAAAGTAAAGGATAACTGCAATCATGGCGATTGACTTTCCCTTGTTAAGCTTCTTGCTGTTTACGCCGTTGGCGGGTGCCCTCGTGTGTCTGTTCATCGGGGTGGGAAACAGTGTGGCTCCGCGTTGGGTGGCCCTGCTCACCGCAGGTGGCGTGTTTGTCGTCAGCCTGCTGCTGTGTCTGCAGCAGCCGCCGACAGCAGGCTGGTTGCTCTATGAGGATTATCGCTGGATTGAGCAGTTCGGCATCCGCTATACCCTGGGGCTCGACGGTATTTCAGCGGTGCTTATTCTGTTGACAGCTTTTCTGCAGGTCCTGGCGGTGCTGGTCTCCTGGCGTCAGGAACGTGCCCCCGGCGTGTATTTCGCGTTGCTGCTGGTATTGGAGATGGCGGCATTTGGTGTTCTGCTGGCGCTGGATCTGATTCTCTTCTACCTGTTCTGGGAGTTGATGCTGATTCCCATGTTCTTCCTCATTGGTGTCTGGGGTTATCAACGCCGTTTTCAGGCTGCGGTCAAATTCTTTCTCTATACCCTGGTTGGCAGTTTGTGTCTGCTGCTGGCAGTGATCAGCCTGTATCTGCTGCATGGCGATCAGACCGGGACCTACACCTTTGCCCTGGAAGCATTAAAGCAGACCGAGCTGAGTACAACCCAGGAACTGGTGTTCTTCCTCTGCTTCATGGCGGCTTTTGCAGTCAAAGTCCCCCTGTTTCCATTCCACAGCTGGTTGCCCGATGCCCATGCTGAAGGTCCGGCCGCCGGTTCGGTTGATCTGGCCGGGCTGCTGCTTAAAACCGGGGTCTACGGCATGATCCGCTTTGCTTTTCCCCTGTTTCCGGTTGCTGCGCAAAAAACCCTGCCGTTGCTGGCTGGGCTGGCGTTAGTGGGGCTCTTTTATGCTGCCTGGGTGGCTTATCAGCTGGTCGATATCAAACGGATCGTTGCCTTTTCATCGATCTCGCATATGGGCTTTGTGATTCTTGGTTTGGCGGCCTGGAATCAAACTGCATGGGAGGGAAGTTTATTGCTGATGGTAAATCATGCTATTACCACCGCCGGTCTGTTTGCCGTTGTCGCCATGATTGAACAACGTACCGGTACCCGCAGCCTCGATCAGTTGGGCGGGCTGTGGAAAAGCCATCCGAATATGTCGGCTTTTTTTCTGCTGTTCTGTATGGCGTCCCTGGGGCTGCCGGGGCTGGCAAACTTTGCCGGTGAAATTTTGATTTTGATCGGTGTTTTTACCGTCAAGCCCCTGTGGGCAGTGATAGCGGTTGGCGGCATCCTGTTTTCTGCAACCTACACCTTGCGCCTTGTTCAGGGAACCCTGTGGGGGGGGAATTGCGAACCCCACGACAAGCAGGATCTACACTCACGGGAATGGCTGGTGTTAGTTCCCCTGGCGGTACTGGTAGTAGCCCTGGGATGTTACCCGCAACCGGTGCTCGACCTGTTGCGAGAGCCTCTTAGTGCTCTGTTGCTGGTGGGAGGGATGCCATGACCCTGGAGTCGTTACAATCTCTACTGCCCCAGATTCTGCTGGCTTTGGGTTCAACCGCCATTCTCCTTGGCGGGGCCTGGGTGCGCAACCGGCGCCTGTGGTTGCTGGTCGGCGCCCTGGTGGCTATCGTGGCCGCCCTGGTAGCAGCCTTTGTCGAACCACCACAGATCGATATCCTCGGTATGTACTCGGCATCGGCCTATGCGCGCTTTTGTACCGTGCTCTGGTCGTTGACCGTCGCCGCGACCCTGGTGATAAGTTGTCGCTACGTCGACATCTTCCGTTTTGGGGGGGGAGAGTATGCGTCCCTCATGTTGTTTGCCGCAGCGGGGATGAGTCTGCTGTCGGCGGCAACCTCCTTTGTCGGACTTTTCCTCGGCTTGGAAGTTCTGACCCTGGCTCTGTACATCTTGATTGCCTTCCGTCATGGTGATACCCGCGGTGCCGAAGCGGGGATGAAATATCTGGTTTTTGGCGCAGTGGCAACGGCGTTTCTGGCCTTTGCTATTGCTTTGATCTATACCGCGACCGGTACCTTTAATCTGCAGGCGGCGGCCGTCGGTTTGCAGGCTGGAGATGGTTTGCGCCCACTGGGGCTGGCCGGCTGGGCGCTGCTGCTGGTTGCGGTCGGTTTTAAAATTTCCCTGGTGCCTTTTCATCTGTGGACGCCCGACGTGTATCAGGGGGCGCCGGCCCCGGTCAGCGGCCTGCTCGCGACCGCCGCCAAAGGCGCTGTATTAGCTGCATTCCTGCCCCTGCTGGTGATGAGTGGCGAGGGGGTGGCCGATATCAGGGCTGTGCTCTGGCTGCTGGCGATTGTTACCATGCTGGTCGGCACCTTTGCCGCCCTGCCGCAAACCAACATCAAGCGCATGCTCGCTTATTCGTCGGTTGTCCACATGGGTTACCTGCTGATTGCCCTGATTGTCGCCGGGGGGGATGGCAGCCGTGCCCTGTTGTTCTACCTGGTGGTTTATTCCCTGGCGACCTTTGGCGCCTTCGGAATTATTACCACCTTTGCTGACGAGAACGGCGAGATCCAGGATTATGGTGATCTGCGCGGCCTGTCAGCGCTCCACCCACGGCGTTGCGCCTTGTTGTCGGTGTTTTTGTTGTCCCTGGCCGGGATTCCGCCGTTAGCCGGGTTCTTTGCCAAGTTCGGACTCTTTCAGGCGGCATTTCGCGGAGGATATGCTGAACTTGCGGTGATCGGGGTGATCGCATCCATCATTTCGGTCTATTACTATTTGCGTCCATTGATCGCCCTTTATACCCCGGAGCCGGCCGTTGTTTGTCGCGATTTTGCGGCCTCAACGGAAACCTTGTTGTTGGTTGGTTGCGCGGTAACTATCCTGATTCTGGGTGTGTTCCCATCCCCTTTGTTGACGCTGGTGGCGCAGATCCTCCCTTAACAACGGGGCCAGGGATTTAGCAACGAGGATAACGCTTATGTCAGTCGATATGAAAATTGCCCAGTTTCTCCAATCCAGGGTTTTCGCTGTCGCCGGTGTCTCAACCCGGCCGGAAAAGTTTGGTAATAAAGTCTTTAAATGTTATCAGAAAAAAGGCTATCGGGTGATTCCGATTCATCCGGTGGAAAAAGAGATAGAGGGCGTGGCCTGTGTTGCCAGTGTTACTGAGCTGCCCGATGAGGTTGTCAGCCTCTCCGTGGTAACCCCCCCTGCGGTTACCGAAAAGCTGGTGGTCAGCGCCGCAGCAAAAGGAATCAGGAATATCTGGATGCAGCCAGGGGCAGAAAGTCCATCTGCGGTGGCTTTTTGTGAGCAGCAGGGGATTAACGTCATTGCTGATGGCACCTGTGTGCTGGTCCGTTTTGACTGCCACCACTAATTTGATGGTGTAAAACGATCTTTTTCAGCCTCCTCTGCAGCAGGCTGTGCTGGATAACATCAACATCTTTGTCAGGGGCGGCACTGTGCGCCCCTTTTCTGCTTGGAAATAACGTCACAACGTCTCTTTTAAGCCTGATGGGTATGCCGGATGTTCAGTGATTTTGAATCCATCGTAAAAAACATGGGTGATCTGCCCCCTTCTCCGGTTGTGGCAACAAAGTTGCTGGAATTGATGCGTGACCCCAATTTACGCATCAAGGACCTGGCCAACGCTGTCTCCCTTGATCCGGTTATCTCGGCCCGACTGCTTAAAATCGCCAATTCTGTGATGTTTCAACAGGTCACACAAGTCTGTTCCGTTGATCGCGCCTTAATTGTGGTGGGCGAAGATGTCCTGAAAAACCTGGCTCTTGAATACAGTTTGCGCAGTACCCAGAGGACTTACGGACTGTTAGAGCGGAAATTATGGGAAAATTCCATCGGTTGCGCGGTCGCCTGCCGGATGATTGCTGACAAGCTGACCGATCTTGACAAAAGCGAGGCCTATCTGGCCGGGTTGCAGCGTCATATCGGCAAGGTGGTAATGATTAACCGTGACAAGGAACTCTATCGCCAAGTGATAGAGATTGTCGAGCGTGGCGAAGGTGACTTACGGGATGTTGAGCGCGGCCTGTTTGCTTATTCTCACGAACTGGTTGGTGCGGCGCTGCTCGATCACTGGAATTATCCCAAGCGGATCGTTGAGGTGACCCTGTATCATCATGATCTGGAAAAATTGCGTCAGCGTGATGCCGTAACATTTACCTTATGTGCAGTGCTTTCCCTGGCAAGCGATTTTTGTCGCTATTTCGGCATCGGTTATGTGGAAAAACAGGATTTCGATTTAACCCTGTGCCATGGTTCTTTGGCCCTTGAGGCGAACCCGATTGTGCTTGAAGATCTGAAAGAGCTGTTTTATCCGGAGTTTGTTAAAGAGCGGAACCTTTTTCTAACGTAACCGTGAGCCTTCTGTACGGTTGTCAGCAACAGGGGATTTCATCAATGTGTAAAAAGATATTTATTGCTGCTACCGGTCAGAATTGCGGTAAAACCACGACCAGCCTGTCGCTGTTGCATTTGGCCGGAAAAAAATATCCGCGCATCGGTTTTATCAAACCTTTTGGTCCCAAGCGCACGACCTATCATGGGCGTCAGGTTGATATTGATGCTGCTCTGATAGCCCAGGTTTATGCCATGGATGATCGTCTTGATTTGATGTCGCCGGTTGTCCTTGATGCGCATACCACGCGTAATTTTCTCGATGGTGAGGCCGACAGCGCGCCGTTGTTGGAGAAGATTACCCAGGTGGTACGACAACTGGAGCAGGAGTGTGATTTTCTTATCATCGAAGGTGCCGGGCATTCCGGCGTCGGGTCGGTCATGGGGCTGAATAACGCGCAGTTGGCCCGTCATCTGGAGGCTCCGGTGCTGATAGTGGCGGGGGCCGGGATTGGTCATGTGATTGATGATCTGCATCTGAACCTGGCGTTGTTTCGTGAAACCGGTGCTGATGTCCGGATGATTCTGTCGAACAAATTGTTGAAAGACAAACGTGATACAACCCTTCATTATCTGCGCAAAGCGTTTGCAAAAACCGATATCCAAGTGGTTGGTGGTTTCAACTATTCACCGGTACTTGCCAATCCTACCTTAAAATATCTTTCGGAACTTTTGCAGGTTGAGCTCAAAGCTGAATCGCATCAGGTTCGTCGTATTGTTCATCATGTGCTGATTGGGGCCGCTTCAACCCAGCGCGTGGTCGATCTTCTCTATGATTCGAGTCTGGTTATTGTCAACAGCAGTCGTGACGAAGTGCTGGTAATGTTGGCGACCCTCTATCATCTGGTACGGTTCCGTAGCAAACTGGCGGGGATCGTCATTGCCGGTATTGTCCCGGTGGCGGATATCGTTCAGCAGGTTATCGATGACTCAAGAATTCCTTACATGCGTTGCCAGTCAACGGTTGCCGAGGTTTATACGATCATTCATGCCGATGTAGCCAAGATCGGTATTGATGATCATGAAAAGATAGAACTGATCCACCGCCTGGCCGAAACGGAACTTGATTTTGACCTGATTGACAACATCTTTTAGTCCTGCCGGCACAGGTTTGTGCGTCGGTTCTGAGCCAAAGGAAATTATTATTATGGGATTTTTCAGTAAATTGTTCGGCGGTAAAACCAGTGTTGAATCTTTGCAGCGTGCGCTCGAGCAGAAGCGTTTTGCCGACGCTCTGTACCTGGCAGAAGAACTGAACAGCGAATCCCTTGGTGAAGAAAATGTGGCACTGGTAGCCAACTTGCGGGCAGAGGCCGGTGATGGCTTGGCCCGCCTGAACCTGATCGAAGCCAAGGCCAAGCAGGACAATGGCGAAGCCCGGGAGGCTAATACCTATTTTGACATGGCCTTGCAGTACGCCCACAGTGAGCAATTAATAGAAGAGATAGGGCAGGCGCGTCAGGTGGCCGTTGACTTGGTGACCTCAGTGAAGGCCGTGACAGCACCGGGATGCGGCACCTGTGGGCCTGGCGGCGGCGCACAGCGCGGGATTAATCCCTCTGCAGGGATTGATGATGCCATTCGTTTTGATTTGATTCTGACATCCTATCCGGAAGGTCAACGAGAGCGTTATCAATACCGGGGACCCGATTTTGTCGGGGCTTTTTTGCTGGCTCATGAGGGCAATGATGTTCAAGCTGATGAGCTGTTCAAAAAAGTAAAAGAAACAGAACGGGATGATCTCTACTGGTTTGAGGTTGGAGCAGTGCAGGCGCGCATGGGCCATCTGGCGCAGGCCAAAGAATCCCTGGAGCAGTCGTTGCAACAAAATCCCGATCTGTTGCTGGCGGTTGAGGCTCTGGTTGAGGTATTGCTGAGTCTGGGGCAGGTCGAGGATGCCCGGATGTTGATTGAAGACAAACTCCGTGGGGACCATGATAACCTGTCTCCCTTCCACGCCCTGTTGGTGACCATCCATAGCCATCGTCAGGATTGGCCGGCAGCGGTCGTTCATGTCCGCCACTGTCTGCAAAGGAATTACAATGACCCTTCTTTTGTCGCTCTGGCGGCGGCAGTGATGGAAAAGGTCGGGGATCTTGCCGCGGCGGAAGACTTGCTCAAACGATTGCCGGCTGGCGGTGGCTGTAAGGGTAGCACCACCAGCCTGCAGTTGGCTGAATTCTATCTGCGCCATCAACGTGAACTGGAAAAAGCCTTCTCAAGCTTCAATGCTGCCGTTAAGCAGGACCCTGAAAATCCACGTTGGCGCTTGCGTCTGGCTCAGACCTGTTTCGCCCGCCAGTGGTGCAAAGATGGTATGCAGTTGTTGCAGCAGTTGGATGGTGATCCCTCCGTGCCGGCGCAGATAAAAAAGGAAGTGGGCTATTTAATCGAGAGATACCAAGGATAGAGCTGATGTTAGAATTACTGCGACAACGACGTAGTGTGCGGGTGTTTAAACCGCACCAGGTAGAAGCTGAAAAGATGAAGCTCCTTGCTGAGGCCTTGTTACGTGCCCCGACCTCAAGAAATCTGCAGCCCTGCACCTTTGTGATGATTCAAGAGCGCCAGATTCTTGATCAATTAGCGAATGCCAAACCTCATGGAACGACTTTCTTTTCTTCTGCGCCACTGGCTGTCGTGATTGCCGCAGATCCAGCTATCTCAGATGTCTGGATTGAGGACACTGCTGTTGCCGCTACTGTCATGCAGCTTGTTGCCGAGGGCCTCGGGTTAAAGAGCTGTTGGGCCCAGCTGCGTTCCCGTCAGCATAACGATTTAATCAGCGCTTCCGAATATGTCCGAAGTCTGGCTGCATTACCGGAGGGAATGGAGGTGCCGATGGTGATCGCTGTTGGCTATGCCGACGAGAAAAAAACAGGACATCCAGCCAGTTCGTTGCGTACTGAAAAGATCCACCAGGAGCGTTTTACTATCTAGGTTTTCTGCTGTTTTTCCGTCATTTTTTGCCTTTCGGGGGTTGATTTTCGATTAAGGAAATGACAACCTAGAGGGCAACACAGGTGGAAAAGTACTTTTTTTATTTGTGAATTAAAAAAACAGGAGATGATATGACAGCAGCAGCAACAGGGAGTAAAATCAAGGTTCACTACACCGGTACTTTTGACGATGGCGAAGTTTTTGACAGTTCACGTCAGTCAGAACAACCCTTTGAATTTGAGGTTGGTGCTGGTCAAGTGATCCCTGGGTTTGATAACGCCGTAGTCGGAATGAAAGCTGGAGAAACTAAGCAGGTCCGCCTGACCGAGGACGAAGCCTATGGGCCCTACAATCAGGAAATGGTCTTTGATGCCGATCCCAATCAGTTTGAGGATGGTTTGTCTCCCGAAGCAGGACAACAGTTTCAGACCCAGATGCAGGATGGAACCCCTTTATTGTTAACCGTTAAGGCCGTCAGTGAGGACAAGATCACCCTCGACGCCAATCATCCCATGGCGGGTAAGGCCCTTAATTTTGATCTGGAAGTTATCGAAGTAGGCTAATTCGTTCCGCCAGATATAACCATTTATGCGGCCCGATATATATTTATATCGGGCCTTTTTAACGTCTGTCCGGCTGCTTCAGCTGGTGATGGCCAGCCACCAGGCAATCATTATAAGTACTAAAGCCAGGGTGCCGCTCAACAGGTTATTACGGTTGGAAGTTTTGTTGTCTCCGGGCAACAGGGTAAAAACCACTGCCAGGATCGCTCCGCTGATAAACCCGAACAGATGGGCACCAATATCGGTATTCTCGTCACCGACACCGAACATGGCAAGTAATCCCAAGGCCGCCGCAAGTGGCAATGGCCAGCGGTGCCACAAGCTGGAGCGGTAGCGCAGCAGGTTGTAGAGTGCCAGTAAGCCGAGAGCGCCAAAAACTGCGGTTGAGGCACCGATTGATCGATGACTGGGCGATTGCAGCAGGGCATTGAGAATGTTACCCAGGGTGCCGGCAATTAAGACAAGGAAAAAGGCCACGCCGGAACCGAGGATGCGGCACAGCCGCAGAACCAGAAAGCCGCCAAAAGTGAGGTTGCTGAGCAGATGCAGGGGGCCTGAATGTAACGTCAGGGCGGTGATGGTACGCCACCATTGTCCGTCCCGGATATGGCTGACGTCGGCGTTGCCTAGTGTGAGCCAGTCGATATGTTGTGACCCAAATAACTGTAATTGGTGGTAGCTGAGATGGTGAAATACAAGCAAGGTGATGATGACCCACAAAGTAACTGCATAGTTGTCTTTTAAGGGAGTGGAGACGGGGGGTGGTGGTGGCCAGTTGCGGTTTTCCTGCTCATAGCTGTTTAACTCTGTCAGTGCTTCTTGGAAATAATCGACGGGAACCAGTAATTGGACATCTTCCCCTTTTTTTTCGCTGCGCCAGGGGATGCGCCGTGCTTGTAATACCAGCGACCAATTTTTGAGCTGACGTTTGTTCAACGGGCGGACAGTCAGCCCATCCTTAAGCTGCGCAGGAATAACAACCCAATCGGGGCGATCAATGTCGTGTGCCGATTTCAAGTCCATGTCCTATCATGACAGAAACGGATTGTTAAGTGGCGGTCTTTTTGCTGGTATGTTCCTCCATCGCCTGGAGACTTGCGCGTGTTTGCAGCATGTGATGAAAAACAATGAATGTCAGTGAATTGGCTGTCAAATTAGATCTATGGCAGCAGATTGTTGCCGGAGTGGAATCTTGTTGTGCCGTTGCTGCGGTGAAGCACCTGTTGGATAGGCTCGTGCTTATTCCGGTAGAGTCGAGCAGGGCCAGCAGAAGGCTTGGCAGTTACGTTTTTCGCGGCAGTGAGCCGGTGTGTATCCGGTTGCAGTTCGCCCAGGAGCCGGAGAATCTGCGCCAGACGTTCCTG
>JAHYIY010000031.1 GCA_019429255.1 Desulfuromonadales bacterium
GTAACTATTCAGCTCTATCCTTGCGCAGGGCCTTTGGATCCTGTGGCAAGGGTTTTTGTCGCCATGGACGGCGACAAAAAGCGGTCATGGATGACCCAACGGGAAACAATCGCGTCCCTTGACATAGGATTTCCGACCCGGTGCTGAACAGATACAAAAAATCCACCAGCCGCCCCAGCCAAAATGTTCCGGTCCCATAATTGTACTCGCGCCTGTTTTATTGCTAAAGTCAGTTGCATAGTGATGTTACCAGAGTCAGAGGTCGACGAGAACTGCCGTGACGGGATTCTACGATCAGATTTTTCGTCGGATGTTGTCATACGTTACCCGGTTGTTGTTGTGGCCAGGGGAGCCAGGGCAGACCCTCGTGCAGACCCTCGCGCATCCGCGCGGTCGAATCGCGCTGATAGCTGTAAACCTTAACACCAAAGATATGCAGCATCAGGCTTGAGGCCCGTTTCCGGCTCAGGTCGGCGTCGAACTCTCGGGCCAGGTAACTGCGATAAAGCTCTTCAATCCCGGCCAACTGGGCTGCGGCAAAATCGTAAAACTCATTTCTCTGTGCCGCCAGTTCGAGCTGAGTCTTGATCAGAAAACAGCTACAGTAGTTTCTACGCAACGAATCCTCGACCATTTCATCAAGAAGCGCACAAATCCCATCTCCGATCGATGGTGCCGAATCGAGCCTCTTACGTATACATTCCTTGCTCTTGCGGGCATATTCCTCAAGCGCCTCGCGAAAGAGACCCTCTTTGCTGCCGAAGGCAAGATAGATCGAACCGGGCTGGAGACCGGTGTTCTTCACCACCTGCTGCATCGACGAGGCGTTGAAGCCGTTCTGCCAGAACAGCTTGATCGACCTTTCTACCACCTGATTGCGGTCAAATTGCGCTTTTGCCATGGCGATTCCTCGTCCTTAAAAATAAACCGTGCAGATCCACTATACACAAACTTGAACGATCGTTCAAATAATATTGACAACAGCGTATCGGAGGGGATAAGTTGAACGTACGTTCAAGAAGCAATTAAGAAGGCCCAGTTTTAACGTCTCGCAACGAGAGATCAATAACCTCAAGAACAGTCATAAACTGAAGGAGAAGAAAGATGAAAAACAAATTCAAAATTCACGACATCGATACCGCCCCGGAAGCGAGCAGCGAACGTCTCGCCAACTACAAGAAACAGAACGGCATGATTCCCAACCTCTTTGGCGTGATGGCCGAGGCTCCCGGTCTCCTCGAAGGCTACCAGAAGCTGCACCAGCTGTTCCTCGATTCCTCCTTCGACGCCGAAGAAAAGACCGTGGTCTGGCAGACCATCAACGTCGAACATAATTGCACCTATTGCGTCCCGGCCCACACCGCCATCGCCCACATGATGGAGGTCGACCCGGCGCTGACCGAGGCGCTGCGCAACCAGCAGCCGCTGCCGACCGAGAAGCTTCAGGTGCTACAGGAAACCACCCTGGCGCTGGTGCGCAAACGCGGCGAACTCAGCGAAGCTGAGGTCGAGCGATTCTACGCCGCCGGCTACGGCCAACGTCAGTTACTTGAAATTGTCCTCGGTCTGTCGCAAAAGGTGATGAGTAACTACGTCAATCACGTCGCCGGCACTCCGAGCGACGAGGTTTTCAGGAAATTCGCCTGGCAGAAATAACCCGCTCAAGCCCCTGGCGTGCCGGAGGCTGCTGAAATCGAAATCGGTACCTTTGAAGATCAACCGAAGGCACTCGCGACTGCGATTCAGATCGGCAGAGACAGGACGGCAAGACTGAATGATAAATAACCGGAGGAGTCCATGACCACACCGGCATTTGATGTTTATGGAACCCTGATCAGCCCCCAGGGAAGAGCTCGACCCCTGAGATGAGATGTCGCTGCAGGTAACCGGGATATTCATGCCGGCGTAAATTCCCGACCCTGCGGCACCAGTGGTGCAGAATACAAAAAAATCCGGTAACTATTCAGCACTAACCTTGTGCAGGGCCTTTGGCTCCTGCGGCAGGGGTGTTTGTCGCCATGGACGGCGACAACAAGCGGTCATGGATGACCCAACGGGAAACAATCGCGTCCCTTGACATAGGATCCGAAGATCCGGTGCTGAACAGATACAAAAATCCATCAGGGTAGACTCTCTGTGAGAACATCTGTGCTGATGGCGTTTATTTCCCGGATGAAAAATATTCCTGCAGAAAATCAGCCTTAAAGGCAGCAAAGTCGCCCGCCTCAATGGCCGTGCGTGCCTCTGCTACCATATTCAGATAAAAACGCACATTGTGAATAGCCGCAAGGGTTGCCGATAAAATCTCGTTGGCATTGAACAGGTGATGGAGATAGGCACGGCTGAAATTGGCGCAGCAGTAGCAATCGCAGGAAGGATCGACGGGGAAGAAATCGCGGCGGAAATTACGATTGGTCAGGCGGATTTTGCCGCGCCGGGTAAACAGGGTGGCGCTGCGCGCATAGCGCGTTGGAATGACGCAGTCGAACATGTCCATCCCCCGTTCAATTGACTCGAGAATATCCTCCGGCAATCCGACCCCCATCAGGTAACGGGGCTTATGCTGCGGCATGTGGGGCTCGGTGTCGTCAACTACCTTTTTTAGAAGTTCCAGCCCCTCACCGACACTGACGCCACCGATGGCATAGCCGGGGAAATCAAGAGCGCCAAGTTGCTTAGCGCACTCACGCCGTAAATCCGGGTAGACGCTGCCTTGAACAATGCCGAACAGGGCCTGCTCGTCAGGACGTCGGTGGTGCTGCAGACAGCTTTGCGCCCAGCGCAGGGTTTTTTTGATCGATTTGGCAGAATAGTCATGAGTAGCGGGATAGGGGATACACTCATCAAAAGCCATGATGATATCCGACCCCAGATCGTTCTGAATCTGCATGGCCTCTTTGGGCCCGAGAAAAACCTCATCACCGGTTCCTTCGTGGCGAAAATGCACCCCTTCTTCACCAATCTTTTTATTTGGCAGAGAAAAGACCTGAAAGCCGCCGCTGTCAGTGAGGATCGGCCGTTTCCAGTGCATAAACTGATGCAGGCCGCCGGCTTTTTTGATTAAAGCTTCACCCGGCTTGAGGTGCAGGTGATAGGTGTTAGAGAGGATAATCTGTGCCCCGGTTTCTTCGACCTGGGCTGGTGTCATGGCCTTGAGGGCACCATGGGTGCCGACCGGCATGAAAATCGGCGTTTCGATGGTGCCGTGGGGGGTTTTCAGGCGACCACGGCGGGCACGGGTTTGCGGATCTTGCGTAAGCAAGGTAAAGTGAAACATCTGATGTTCTCCTGTTCGGGCAATATTGCCGGTAGACACGTCTGACGTATAACAAAATCCACGTCTGTGTGCAATCACAACGGAGGTTTCATGCCCCTGTCCGTTACTCCTCCGCTCTGGCTGGATCGCCTCGACTGCGCGCACATCACCTTTGTTTTGACCCTGATTGAAAGGGTTGAGCTGCCGGCACAGGCGCTGTTGCAGTTGCGCCGCGAATTCTCCGCAGTCTACAAGGAGCTGGAAAGACAGCATGGAGCGGAGATTTCCCGATTGGTTGGCAATCTGCTGTTTCCGCAACCGGCGACTGATCCGGTTGTCCAGCGCCAGGTGCAGAAGCCATCGGCTGCCGTTGTTTTTTCGCCAGATGTTGTGCCGCAAGGACGCTTTGCCAAGGGCCATCAATTTACACTCCCCGCACTGTTTATCGGCGATGGTGTTGTGGCGATTGAAGCCTTTGTTGCTTTGCTGCAAATGCTCGGTCAGCGAGGGATTCATAAAGGGCAGGGCCGCTTTCATGTTACGGCAATGAAAGCGCCAATCAATGATGGCGTAACGAGCCCACAGGGCGTTTTGTCTGCTTGTGTGATACCCGATATCGTTCCTTTATCCTGGTTATTGGAACGACACAGCCAGTCTAAAAATCAAGTAAAACTTGAAGTAGTAACTCCTATGAGACTGATAAAAAATGGAAAACCTTTGTTCAAGTTTGTCTTTAAGGACTTTTTTTCAGTATTACGCCGGCGGGTCAGTTATCTGGCTATCGCCCATGGTGAGGCCGTCACTAACAGCACTGAGGATGAGATGAGTGAATTGGCCGCTACCATTGTGTGTCGCGAAGAAACTCTGCACTGGCAGGATTGGCGGCGCCTTGAACATGGGGGCAAAGAGCAGGGGATCGGTGGACTGACAGGCTCACTTGACCTGTCCGGAGATGCTCTTGCAGAACTGTGGTGGCTGTTTGAATTGGGGGCTTTGCTGCATGTCGGCAAGGGGGCTTCCTACGGTTTTGGCCGCTTTCGCCTGGTGCAAAGTTCATAGACCATGAGTTTCTTTTTTTTGTACAATAGCCGAACAATGTGTTTTTACTGCTGACGGAGGTGAGATATGACGTGGATTGTGCTGTTACTGATACTGCTGGGTGGCGGTTTTTATTTCTACCAGCGGCTGACTGCTCTGGAGCGGGAAATCCGTGCCGAGCAGGAGCGAGAGCAAGAGCAGCAGGCAAGTCAAGGTAGCGATGAAACATCGTTTGTTGTGCCCCTTGAAAAAGAATCGGCGCAACCGGCAGCTCAGACTGGCGCAGCAGTAGACCCCGCTGCTGAGATGGCAGAAGACCCCATTCTGCGAATTATTTGCGCGCAGCCGGGTCTTGTCCAATCTGATCTTTATGCCAATTTACCACAGTTGAACAAAAAACAGGTGCAGCAGATGGTCAGAGAACTGGTGGCGGCAGGAAAGGTCAGGCGCGAACGTCTGGGCAGTTCGTTCAAATTGTATCTGATTTAAACAGACAACGGGGTAACAGCTGTTCTGCTGTTACCCCGTTGCTATTATTCCGGTAAGTAAATAACCTGTCATCCCCGAGTGCTTCAGTCGCGGATCCATTCTTTAACAGCCTAAAATCCCACTGGATTCCCGCTTTCGCGGGAATGACGATGTGAGTTCAACTTTTAACTGTTTTGGCGCCGAAGCAATAAGTACATGCAATTACAGATTTTTCAGATTATAAAAAACGTCCTTGCCGCGGAAGATGGCGGTGTCTTCCAGCTCATCCTCGATACGTAGCAACTGATTGTATTTGCATACCCGGTCGGTCCGGCACAAAGAACCGGTTTTAATCTGCCCGGCATTGGTGGCAACAGCCAGGTCAGCAATGGTGGTATCCTCGGTCTCGCCACTGCGGTGGGAGATCACCGCAGTGTAGCCGGCGCGCTTTGCCATTTCGATGGCATCTAAAGTTTCCGTCAGGGTGCCGATCTGGTTGACCTTGATGAGAATGGAGTTGGCAATCCCCTTGTCGATCCCTTCTTTAAGGATTTTGGTGTTGGTGACAAACAGGTCGTCGCCGACAATCTGGATCTTGTTCCCCAATTTTTCGGTCATCAGCTTCCAGCCGTCCCAGTCATTCTCAGCCATGCCGTCTTCAATCGAGATAATCGGATAGCGCTCCACCAGATCCTCATAAAAAGCCACCAGTTCGGCAGCGGTTTTAAGGGGCTGCTTTTCATTGGCAAGATTGTACTTGCCATCTTTGTAAAGTTCCGAGGCGGCGACATCGAGGGCCAGCAGGATATCTTCGCCCGGTTTGTAGCCGGCGGTCTTGATCGCTTCGACAATCACCTCAAGGGCCTCTTCGTTACTTTTCAGGTCAGGGGCAAACCCGCCCTCATCACCCACTGCCGTGTTGTAGCCTTTGCTTTTCAGGACTTTTTTCAAGGCATGGAAGATTTCCGCGCCCATGCGCAATGCTTCTTTAAAGCTTTCCGCACCGACCGGCATAATCATGAATTCCTGAATGTCGACATTGTTGTCGGCATGTTCGCCACCATTGATGATATTCATCATCGGCAGGGGCAGCTCCTTGGCGTTGATGCCGCCGATGTACTGGTAAAGGGGCAGGCCGGCATCTTCGGCCGCGGCTTTGGCGCAGGCCATGGATACACCAAGCAGGGCGTTGGCGCCGAGCTTGCTCTTGAAGTCGGTACCATCAAGCTCCAGCAGTTTACGATCAATGCCGATCTGGTCGCTGGCTTCCCACCCCTGCAATTCAACGGCGATAATTTCGTTGACGTGCTCGACAGCTTTGAGTACCCCTTTGCCAAGATAGCGACTTTTGTCGCCGTCACGCAGTTCAAGAGCTTCACGTTCGCCGGTGGAAGCGCCACTGGGGACCGCAGCCCTGGCGATCACGCCGGTTTCGAGGGCGATCTCAACCTCGACGGTCGGGTTGCCCCGTGAATCCAGAATTTCGCGTGCATAGATATCAATGATTTCGCTCATCTTTGTCCCCTTGTCAGGTCAGCTGTAAAAAGATATTGTCCAGTCGGTCAACATTGACGGGCCGGACAGATAATGAAAAATGGAACCTGTCTATTTATAGCACAGGATCAGTTGCAGTCGAGGGCTTTTTGTCAGGAAAGATAATGGAAGAGAATGTCGCTTCAACGCTGGAGCTAAGCGTTATCGTCCCGGTGCTCAACGAGGCGGCGGAACTGCCTGCTTTTCTCACCGATCTGCGCCGTCAGTGCCAGGTTGCCTATGAGATTATTATCGTTGATGGTGGTTCGACCGACGCGACACTGGCCTTGTTACAGCAAGAACAGATCCACGTGATCAGCAGTCCGCGTGGCCGTGGTCGCCAGCTGAATGCCGGCGCAGCGCTGGCCCGTGGTGACTGGTTGCTGTTTCTGCATGCCGACAGTCGCTTTGCCGATTCACTGGCGTGGCGCGTCGGGATCGACTTCTTGTCGCGCAGCAACGACAGGCGAATCGCCGGCCATTTTGCTCTCGACTTTCTGACCGGTGAAGCAAAAAAGAGTAAAGGTTATAACTTTTACGAGCGCAAAGCCCGAACCTCGCGCCCTGAAACTATTCATGGTGATCAGGGGTTTCTGCTTCATCGTAACCTCTATCAGCAGGTTGGTGACTTTCGCACCGATCTGCCGGTGATGGAAGATACGGATTTCGCCGAACGTCTTCGTGCTGTCGGCCAGTGGCAGTTGCTGCCGGCAGTGATCGAGACCTCGGCCCGGCGTTTTGCTGTCGAAGGTTTGTGGCAACGCCAGCTGCTCGGCGCCCTGATGATGTGTTTCCGTAGTATCGGCTGGTGCGAGTTTTTTGAGCACGCACCAGCTGTGTACCGCCTGCAGGCAGATGCGGAGCGCTTGCGTCTTGCCCCCTTTTTTGCTCTGGTCGCAGACTTGCTTGCGGCCATGCCGGCAAGACGGCGGTGGCAGCTATGGCACGCCGGGGGCAGCTATGTGCGTCGCCATGGCTGGCAGCTATTTTTTGCTGCCGATGCCTGCAGGGCTTATCGCCAGGGGCGAGCACCAGCGGACACCCCTGCTGTCTGGCAATTCTGGTGTACACCTCTCTATGAATGGCTTAGCGACAACCCGGTCGGACGCTCGCTGGCGGTTTTATTGCTGCGTTTGTGGTTTGCGGCCATGCGTATCGGGCTGCGTTGCACAGAAGCTGGTAGACGTGGTTGAGGGCCTTTGGATGATGCCAGCTGCTGCCGTCTTGTCCCTGATGCGATGAATGTGCTACACAATCTAAATAATCTTCAGACAACTGTGGCTTGATGCAGTCGTTGCAACCTCTTATCAACACTTGGCGAACGTGGCAGTCAAGGACTCCGGAAAAGGAGAAAACAACGGTGTCAGTTTTTAATGATTTTAAAGTCAAGGACCTCAGCCTGGCAGAATGGGGGCGTAAGGAAATACTCCTGGCCCAGGAAGAAATGCCGGGACTGATGGCATTGCGTGACGAATACCAGGCGCAATTCCCCCTTAAGGGGGCACGGATCACCGGCTCTTTGCACATGACGATTCAAACCGCCGTGTTGATTGAAACCCTGGTCGATTTGGGTGCCAGGGTGCGTTGGTGCTCGTGCAATATTTTTTCGACGCAGGATCATGCTGCGGCGGCAGTTGCCGTTGGCCGTGAGGGCACCATTGAGGACCCTGCCGGTGTTCCGGTGTTTGCCTGGAAGGGTGAAACCCTGGCAGAATATTGGTGGTGCACCGAGCAGGCCCTCTCCTGGCCGGACGGGGAAGTTCCCAACATGATTCTTGATGATGGCGGCGATGCCACCCTCTATGTTCTTAAAGGCAGTGAGTGGGAGCGGGCCGGCTGTCCGGATGTTGCTGACGATGATCCCGAAGATTGGCGCGAGCTGGTTGCCTGTTTGCACGCATCTATCGCTGCACATCCCGACAAATGGAGCCGCAGCGCGGCTGCCGTCAAGGGGGTTACAGAAGAAACCACCACCGGTGTCCATCGTCTTCACCAGATGGCGGAAGAAGGGGTGTTGCAATTCCCGGCGATGAACGTCAACGACGCGGTGACCAAATCTAAATTTGACAACGTCTACGGCTGCCGTCACTCTCTGGTGGACGGTATTATGCGGGCAACGGATGTCATGCTGTCGGGCAAGGTTGCGGTGATCTGCGGTTATGGCGATGTCGGTAAGGGCTGCTGTCAGTCATTGCGGGGGCAGGGCGCCCGGGTAATTGTTACCGAGATCGATCCGATCTGTGCCCTGCAGGCGTTGATGGAGGGGTACGAGGTCAAACGGGTCGAAGATGTTCTTGATTTTGCCGATCTTTACATCACCACCACCGGCAACAAGAATGTCATTACCCTGGAACATATGCGCCAGATGAAGAACAATGCGATTGTCGGCAATATTGGTCATTTTGATAATGAAATCGAGATGAATGCCCTCGAAAAAGATCCAGGGGTAACACGGCATAACATCAAGCCCCAGGTTGATCGTTGGGTGTTTGAGGATGGTCATGGCGTGATTGTACTGGCCGAGGGGCGCTTGTTGAACCTGGGTTGCGCTACCGGTCATCCGAGCTTTGTTATGTCCTGCTCATTCACCAATCAGGTGATGGCGCAGATCGAACTGTTTACCAATACCGACGCCTATGCCAACAAGGTTTATGTCCTCCCGAAATTATTGGATGAGAAAGTGGCACGTCTGCACCTTGACAAGCTTGGAGCAAAACTGACTGTACTTTCGGATGATCAGTCACGCTATCTGGGGATTCCGGTATTTGGGCCCTATAAGGCTGATGCCTACAGGTATTAGTTTCCGCCTCGGAGACCGCTTTTTTGCGCAATCCCGGCGTTAATCTACGCATTTGATTGTGCTGCGTAGAGCTCTGTGCCTCCGTTCAAATGCTTGATTTTCCCGGCCTTGCGAAAAACCTCTGGTGTTCGAATCAGAAGCTTGACAGCTGGAGCTCAGAGTTTTTGGATAGCTCCAACCGCACGCTGAAGAACGGCAGTCCCGATATGTGGGTCTGCCGTTTTTTATTGTTTGACGCCGAGGAAAAGCCAGATGGCCAGCATGGTGAAAATCAGGTTGGCCGTCCAGGCGGCGACCAGTGGTGGTAGTGCACCGGCATAGCCAAAGGAGATGACAGCGGATTGGATGATGAAGTAGGCGGCACCGATGGCTAGACTCAAGCCAACCCCCAGGGCCATATTGCTCTGACGACCAGGTTGCAGGGCAAATGGGATCCCCAGCAATCCCATAACCAGACCGGTAAAAGGTGTAGCGAGGCGCGCCTGCAGGTCAACGCGCTGGCGGGAGGCATCATAGCCTTGCTGTTCCAGTCGCGCCGCCAGTTGTGCTAATTGACGGGCGCCAAGTTCGGCGTTTAAGTTTTCCACCCGGGTAAAATCATCGATCAGGTGGTCTATGGCCAGGGGGTGGTTTTCCAGGCGTCTGGTGTGCTGCAAGATGCCGGATTGCGGATCGAAGGAGCGTTCCAGCACAATTGGTGCCAGCCATTGCTGATCCTGGAGTTGCGCTTCGCCGGCATCGATTCGCCGAACGATGGTCGCCCCGTCATCGATTTCAAAGATGGTTACTCCTCTTAATTTTTGTTCGCGGCTTTGTACCAGATCAATATTGATGATTTTGTTGTCGCTGCGATACCAGATTTTACTGTGGGTCAGACGGATCTGTTCACGACCGCGCAGTTTGATATCTACGAGTTCACTTAAAACACGCATGTTCCAGGGTACCAGATATTCGTGCACCAACAGCTGCAAGCAGCACAGCAGCACAATGATGACCAGCAGCGGACGGATAATGCGCGCCAAGCTGATGCCGCAAGCGCGCAGGGCCGTCATCTCATTGGTCCGGCCAAGACCGCCCAGGGTAAGGACCATACTGGTCAGGATCGCCAGGGGGAGGATTTGCACAAAAATAAAAGGGATACTGTGTCCCAGATAGGTGAGATAATCGTTGATCCCGGCACCGTAATCGATGAAGCGATCGACTTTTTCAAAAAAATCAACCAATAGATAGATGCCTATAAAGGCGCCACAACAAAGACTCAGGATCCTGAAAAAATTGGTCAGAACCAAGCGACTGACAATGCTCATTGTTGGCCTCCAGGGCGCCGTACCAGCAGACCTGATAGTTTGCTCCATAACTGCAGATGAATCTGCACCGGACGTTCGCCCGCCGCGCGGTAGAGGAAGAAGGAACCGCCGGCAAGAAACACCAGATTGGGTAGCCACAAAATGAGGGCGGCAGGTAGTATTCCTTTGTCAGCCAGGGTGCCGGCAAAACTCAGGAGCACGTAATAGACCAGAAAAACCACCAGCGCCAGAGCAAATCCTGCGCCCTTGCCGGAGCGTTGCGATTGCAGACCAAGAGGGATGCCAATCAAAATCAGTACCAGTGGCGCAAAAGCAATGACGATGCGCTCATGTAGCTCCGCCTCAAGTCGATAGCGCAGTTTGCCGGGGGCTGTTTCCTGAATCGCCTGATGCAATTCGGTCCAGGCTAACTCACCCCGGGAGCGGCTACGCTGCCCCTGGCTGAGCTGCTCGGAAAAATCGAGGTTGATATCGTAATTATTAAAGCTGATGGTTTGATAGGTGTCTTGATCGGCGCTGCCGGGTTGTCGGTGGATTTCGCCATTGCGTAGCCGCAGGGTCAGCATCAGACTGTCAGGATTACTGATAAAAAGCCCTTCACGGGCGGTGATGGTTGTCGGTGCTGAGTCGTTGCGTTCATCAGAGATAAAAATATCACGCATGATCCCCTGGCGTTCGTCTACCCCCTGGGCGTAGAGCACGATGCCGGGTATGTCATCGTTGAAGACCCCGGGCTTGACGCCGACATTGAGGCTGGTTGAAGCAATCTCAAAGATTTTAGCGCGCAAGGCGCTTTTGCTGGCCGGTTCAATCAGGAGGGTAATGGTTGCGGTCAAGAGGGTAAAAAACAGGGCAAGAAAAGCGACCGGTTTGACCATCGAATAGAGACTGATACCTGAAGCTTTCAGAGCGATATATTCGCTGTCTGCTGAAAGACGACCAAAGGCAAGAAGGATCCCCAGGAGAAAGGACAGGGGGACCGTGACGCTCAAAAACGTTGGCATCAGCAAGGCAAACAGGGCAATGATGTCCAGAACCGGGACCCCTTTGCTGATGATCATCTCGGTTAGCCGCGGAATACGCCCGAGGAAAACGACGAAGGTGAAAATCAGCAGGCTCATCATGGTGGGGACGCTGATTTCGCGCAGGATATATCGATGGATTCGTTGTTGTGACATGGCCGCAGATGTTATTACAGTGCCGGGCTTGTGTAAATACACCAAAAGCTTTGGCGTAGTATATTGATGATTTAACCCGTCTGTTCGGGCAACAAAGACGTGTTTGTGGTCGCTCTTGTTTTTTCTTGCCTGCGTCAGGGCTGAAGTGCTATATAACTTCACTTGTCCAAATACGCACGTCTCGTGATTCAGACAGGGTGGTCCCTTGGGTTTGGGGCCCTGCTGAAGCAGATCGGGACGGAGGATTAAAAAACCAGACTTTAAGGAGAAAAGAAAATGGCACAAATTTCCATGAAACAAATGCTCGAAGCCGGTGTCCATTTCGGCCACCAGACTAAACGCTGGAACCCGAAGATGAAGCCCTACATTTTTGGTGCTCGTAACGGGATCTATATTATCGACCTGCAAAAGACGGTACGCTATTTCCGCACCGCCTGTCAGTTCATTCAGGATACCGTTGCTGCTGGTGACAAGGTTCTGTTTGTCGGCACCAAGAAGCAGGCTCAGGACACTATCAAGGAAGAGTCGCTGCGTTCCGGTCAGTACTTTGTCAACAATCGCTGGCTGGGCGGGATGTTGACCAACTTCACTACCATCAAGGCAAGTATCGATCGGCTCAAAAAAATTGAGGCCATGGCAGCTGATGGTACCCTCGATCAATACACCAAAAAAGAAGCCCTGCAGCTTGATCGTGAGCGTGAAAAACTCGAGAAAAACCTCGGTGGTATCAAGCACATGAACAAACTTCCCGGCGCTATCTTTGTTATTGACCCAAAAAAGGAAGCAATTGCCGTGCAGGAAGCCAAGAAGCTTGGTATTCCGGTTGTTGCTGTTGTCGATACCAATTGCGACCCGGACAATATCGATTATATTATCCCCGGCAACGATGATGCCATCCGTGCCATCCGACTGTTCGCCAACCTTATCGCTGAGTCCTGCGTTGAGGGGGCCGAGCGGCAAAAAGTTAAAAAGCAGACCCTGGCTGAGGGCAAGGATGAGTTTGTCGCTGCTGAAGAGGCATCTGAAAAAGTCGTGGCCGCTGCAGCAGTAGAAGTGGCCGCGCCGACGGTGACAGAGTAATTGCCATTTAAAAATCATTATCGAAGGCCCAGCGGCCGGGCTGACAGGTCCGGCCGTTCTTTTGGTCCTGACATCCATTGCAGGTTGACCAAACCTGCTTAAAAAATAGGAGGAAACAGTGAGCGTTACAGCAGCAATGGTTTCCGAGTTGCGCAAGGCAACCGGGGCAGGAATGATGGATTGCAAGAAGGCATTGACCGAAACCGCCGGCAACATGGAAGAGGCCATCGACTTTCTTCGCAAGAAGGGACTTTCTGCGGCCGCCAAAAAGTCGGGTCGCGTTGCTTCCGAGGGGATCGTCGCCGCCGAGTCAAAAGGCGCTGTCGGTGCGATCGTTGAGATCAATGCTGAAACTGACTTTGTTGCAAAAAACGAAGCGTTTCAGGAATTTGTCAATGGAGTGCGGGCCATCGTTCTGGCAAATCCGCTTGCCGATGCCGATGCTCTCAACGCCATTGCCTACCCAGGTACCGGTCGTACCGTGGCTGAAGAGTTGACCCATCAGATCGCGACCATTGGAGAAAACATGAGCATTCGCCGCTTCGCCCGGATTGATGCCGGTGAAGGCGTAGTGACTTCTTATGTCCACGGTGCCGGCAAGATTGGCGTGCTGGTGGAGCTGAAAACCACCGCAACGGATGAGCGGGTCAGCGAGCTCGGTAAGCAGATTGCGATGCATGTCGCGGCGGCCTCTCCGCAATACCTCAAGCGTGACGAGGTTCCTGCCGAGATTGTCGAAAAAGAAAAAGAAATTATGCGGGTTAAAGCGCTGGAGAGTGGCAAGCCGGAGAATATTGTTGAAAAAATTATTGCCGGCCAGATCAACAAATTTTTTGGCGATGTTTGTCTGATTGAACAGGCATTTGTTATCGACCCCGATCAGACTATCCAAAAGGTTGTTGACGCCTGCGCCAAGGAACTTGGCACTCCGGTTGTTCTGGGTAGCTACGTGCGTTTCCAGCTGGGTGAGGGAATAGAAAAAAAGGTCGACGATTTCGCTGCTGAAGTTGCAGCAATGAGTAAGTAGGAGTGAATTAACAACAGGAGCCTCTTGTGGCAACCATCAAATACAAAAGAATACTGTTAAAACTCAGTGGTGAAGCACTGGCCGGGGAGCAGGGTTACGGTATCGATCCGGCGGTTATTAACGGCATTGCTGCCGAAATCAAAGAGGTGGTTGATCTCGGTGTTGAGGTCGCCCTGGTGATTGGCGGCGGCAATATTTTCCGTGGGGTGGCAGCATCTTCCAAGGGGATGGATCGCGCCAGTGCCGATTACATGGGAATGCTCGCCACAGTGATGAACAGCCTGGCCATGCAGGATGCCCTGGAAAAACAGGGGGTTGATACACGGGTTCAGTCAGCGATCGATATGCAGCAGATTGCTGAACCCTATATTCGGCGCCGGGCAGTCAGGCATCTGGAAAAAGGGCGTGTTGTCATTTTCAGTGCCGGTACCGGCAATCCGTATTTTACCACCGATACCGCTGCCAGCCTGCGCGCCATGGAAATTCATGCCGAGGTGATCCTCAAGGCGACCAAGGTCGACGGCATTTATTCAGCGGATCCAAATAAGGATAAAAACGCGATCAAGTTGCCGATCCTGACCTATCTGGAAGTGTTGCAGAAGGGTTTACAGGTGATGGACGCGACGGCGACATCCCTGTGTATGGACAACAATCTTCCGATGATCATTTTTGACATGACGTGCCGCGACAACATCAAAAAGGTCGTTCTCGGTGAGCGGATCGGCACTATTGTCAGAGGAGGTGACAGCAATGATTGATGAGGTCCTCAGTGAAGCACGCAGTGGCATGGATAAGGCGATCAAAGCCCTGAAAAAAGAGATGACCAAGGTGCGTACCGGTCGGGCCAGCACGGCGTTGCTGGATGATGTCAAGGTTGAGTATTATGGAGTTTCGACGCCGTTAAGTCAGGTAGCCACCCTGTCGACGCCGGAAGCGCGATTGATTACCGTTCAGCCTTGGGAGAAAAACTTGCTGCCGGCCATCGAAAAGGCGCTTTTCAAGGCCGATATCGGCCTGACCCCTTCTTCTGATGGACAGTTGATCCGCTTGCCCGTGCCGGCGTTGACGGAAGAACGGCGTCTGGAAATGGTCAAACTGATCAAACGTATGGCGGAAGATGCCCGGATATCGGTACGCAGTGCGCGGCGTGATGCCAATGACAATCTGAAAATGCTGGAAAAGGAAAAAGAGATCACCGAAGACGAGCAGAAACGCGGTGAAAAAGATATTCAGCAGTTAACCGATGAATACATCAGCAACATCGATGTGGTGTTGCAGACCAAAGAGCGGGAGTTGTTGGAGATCTGATGATGGCTGTTCTCTTACGCCGAAGGAGAGAAGTGATGGCTTTACGGATTACTGAAGACTGTATCGGTTGCGGTACCTGCGTCGAAGAGTGCCCGGTGGGTGCTATTGTTGAATCCGGGGAGATTTTCAAAATTACTGATGAATGTAATGAATGTCGTGCCTGTGTCAATTCCTGTCCGATCAGCGCAATTGTTGAATGACCGGTTTCTGATAAGCTGTTGCAAAGAGCGTTTTTAACGCTCTTTTTTTTTGGCAGCAGGCAGTTTATTCTGTTCCTGAGGGCAAGTTGAGTTGTCGCTCTCTGGGCAGACATGGTATTTTGTCTGGTGAAGTTAAAAAACGGTGGGGAATCCAGCCTAAATGATACAGAGCACATCAGAAGCTGAAACTAACAACGTCCCCGCCCATGTCGCCATCATTATGGACGGCAATGGGCGCTGGGCACGACAGCGTGGATTGCCGCGGATTGCCGGTCATCAGCAGGGGGTGGATGCAGTGACTGAGGTGGTCGATGCCTGTGCTCGCAAAGGTGTGGACTATTTGAGCCTGTTCGCCTTCAGTTCCGAAAACTGGGGACGCCCCCGCCAGGAAGTCGATGCGTTGATGCTGTTGCTTCTCGAATATCTGACTTCACAGCGGCAGAAAATGCTCGACAATGGTATTCGTCTGCGGGTTATTGGTGATCTTTCGCGCATGACGCAAGGGGTGCAGCAAGCACTTGCCGAGGCAGTGCGGGTAACATCTGCCGGTCAGGGACTGACCCTGGTCCTTGCCCTGTCGTATGGCGGCCGCGATGAAATTCTGCGGGCGGTCAGGCGCATTATTATTCAGGTTCAAGCTGGTAGTCTGGATCCTGACGGGCTGAACGCGGAGACTTTTGCCGCCTGTCTCGACCTCGCTGACATGCCGCCGGCAGATCTGATGATCAGAACCAGCGGTGAAATGCGGATCAGTAATTTTCTACTGTGGCAGGCGGCCTATACGGAACTTTATTTCACCGACGTGTTGTGGCCGGACTTCAATCTTGAAGAACTGAATAAAGCGTTTGACGATTACTGTCAGCGCCGACGCCGCTTCGGCTTGACCGACGAACAACTGCAGTTCTGATGCAAATAATGCCTTGGTAAAGGAGACTGATCATTAAACAACGTCTGATTACTGCCGCCGTTGCGCTGCCACTGTTGATCCTGCTGCTTGGTTTCGCTTCACCGGCATTTTTTACCCTCTTTGTTACCCTGACTGTCTTTCTGGCGCTGGTTGAATTCAATCGGATGGGGATGAAGCAGGAGCAGATTTTTATCCAGTGGTTTGCCGCAGCGGCTGGTGCCGGCGTCGTCCCCCTGTTTTTTTTCCAGCAACCGGCATTGCTGCCTGTCTACCTGGTAGTGGTTTTTTTGGTTCTGGCCCTGTTTTTTCTGCTGCGTCCAGGAACCCTCGTCCGAGTTCATCACCATTTCGGCTGGATCTGTCTGGGCCTTATCTACATCGCCCTGCTGATGGGGCATCTGGTACCGTTGCGCGTGCTCGATGACGGGCGACAGTGGATATTTCTTACCCTGGTCGTTATCATGTGCTGCGACACCAGCGCTTATGTCGTTGGCAGCCGTGTCGGTAAGCGCAAGCTCTATCCCCTGATCAGCCCCAACAAAAGCATTGAAGGAGCCGTTGGCGGCGTTTTCGGCGCGGTGTTGGGGGCCTTGATAGCAAAATTCGTGTTTTTTTCAGCCATTGGCTTCTGGCCGGTTGTCGCCGTCGGTTTCCTGTTAGGTATTGTAGGTCAGATCGGTGATCTGTTTGAGTCGATGCTCAAAAGGGCCTGTGAGGTGAAGGATTCGGGGAATATGATCCCCGGCCACGGAGGGATGCTCGACCGCCTCGATAGTCTGCTGTTTGCTTTTCCGCTGGTTTATTATGTTGCCCGCGGATGCTTCGCTGGTTAAGGGAGAGGGATGAAAAAGCTTGTTGTTCTGGGTTCGACCGGGTCCATTGGGGTCAGTACCTTGCAGATTGTTGAAGAATTTCCTGACGCGTACCAGATTGTCGCGCTGACGGCGGGTGCCAATCTTGATCTGCTCTGCACGCAGGCGAGAAAGTTTCTGCCCGCGGTGGTGTCAGTAATCAATGACCAGGATGCCAAAAGCGTCAGGGAGCGTCTGAATGACCTGAACATTGAAGTCTGCTGTGGTGTCGAAGGAATGATTCAGTGCGCCACCCTGGCTGAGGCTGATATGGTGGTTGCTGCTGTGGTGGGTGCCGCCGGATTGGTGCCCACCATGGCGGCATTACAGGCCGGGAAAGATATCGCCCTGGCTAACAAGGAAACCCTGGTGATGGCTGGTGATCTGATCATCGAAGAAGCCGGGTTACAGGGTGTGAACTTGTTGCCGGTGGACAGTGAACACTCGGCGATTTTTCAGGCCCTGGCCGGTCACCGCCACGGCGATATTCGCCGTCTGATTTTAACCGCTTCCGGTGGTCCGTTTCGTGAGTTGCCGGCCGCAGAGTTCAGTCACATCACCCCGACTGCAGCCCTGGCTCATCCCAACTGGAGTATGGGCAAAAAAATCACCATCGATTCTGCCACCCTAATGAATAAAGGTCTGGAAGTTATTGAAGCGCACTGGCTGTTCGACGTGCCGGCAGCGCAGATCAATGTTCATATCCATCCGGAAAGCATTGTTCATTCCATGGTAGAATACGTCGATGGCTCGGTGGTCGCCCAGCTTGGTGTGCCGGATATGAAAACACCCATTGCCTATGCCCTGTCCTGGCCGCAGCGACTCCCTTTGAATCAGCCCGGCCTTGATCTGTGTCAGATCGGCAAGCTGACCTTTTCTTCACCGGATTTACAACGCTTTCCTTGCCTTGCGTTAGCCTATCAGGCCCTCGAGTCAGGAGGAACATTACCGGCGGTGATGAATGCGGCCAACGAAGTCGCTGTAGCGGCGTTTCTCAACGAGCAGATCCCTTTTTCCGGCATCCCTGAGCTGATTGAGCGGGTGATGGCCTGCCATGTTCCGGAAGCGGTTACCACCGTCGAACGGGTATTGCAGGCGGACCGGTGGGCACGTGTGCGTGCCCGGGAATTTATTGCTGGAGGTTTGACATGACAACCGTTGTTGCCGGCATTTTGATGCTCGGTTTTTTGGTTTTTGTCCATGAGCTTGGTCATTTTGCCGTCGCCAAAATCTGTGGGGTCAAGGTGCTCAAGTTTTCCATCGGTTTTGGACCCAAACTGGTGTCGTATCGCTATGGCGAAACGCAATACCTGATCTGCGTGGTGCCTCTGGGTGGTTATGTACAGATGCTGGGTGAGGGGTCGGGTGAAGAAGGGGAAGTGAGCTCCGAGGCAGCTGGTGATACGGACAGATCCTTCGCCAACAAGCCGGTGTCACGACGCTTGGCGATTGTCGGCGCCGGTCCCTTGATGAATCTGCTGTTGCCGCTACTGATCCTGCCGGTTTCTTTTATGATCGGCGTACAGATGCCGACCTATGTTGAACAACCGGCCTGTATCGGTTATGTCCTGCCGGATTCCGATGCCGAGCGTGGCGGTTTTATGCCTGGTGACTGCCTGAGTGCTGTTAATCGCACGCCCATCGAGCATTGGAATGCCGCTAACCTGCGTTTTGTCAGTGAGGCAGGCTCTCCGCTGTTGTTTGACGTTGACCGTGATGGTCGCCAGATACAGTTGCTGGTGCCGGCCAACAATAACAGTCTGGAAGGGATGCAGGGGCTGGGGCTGATGCCATATCTGGCCGCCCGTATCGGTGGTACGGCGCCGGGCATGGCAGCCGACCAGGCGGGAATGCAAATCGGCGATCACATCCTGCGGATTGATGGTCAAGCCGTGCATTCCTGGTACGATCTGCGGGCACTCGTTCAACAAACGCAAGGGGCCCCGGTTGATGTCCTGATTGAACGTGATGGCCGTGAGTTCTCTGTTGTCATGATCCCGGAACAGCGTGAAACCGATGGTGATTATCTACTGGGGGTTGCGCCGCTGCACGAACTCGAATTGAAGCGTTTTGGGCCGATTGCTGCTTTTCGTGAAGGAGCAGCAAAGACCCGGGAGCTGATTGAATTAACTATTGTGTTTATTCAAAAACTCTTCACCGGGAATGTCTCGGCAAAAAATATTGGTGGACCTATCACTGTAGTCCAGGTTGCCGGCCAGGCGGCCCAGACCGATATCGCCGCTATTTTAACGGTGCTGGCATTTATTTCCATTCAATTGGGGATATTGAACCTGCTACCCATTCCGATCCTCGATGGTGGCCACATCCTCTTTTATCTTTACGAGTTGATTACGCGCCGTCCGGTTTCCTTGCGTGCCCGTGAGATGGCGCAGCAGGTTGGGCTGGCGATGCTGCTGCTGCTGATGGTGTTGGCGTTTTACAACGACATCATCCGCCTCTGGGGTTGATCTGATGAGGGTTGACCATCCGCGGATTCTGGCACTGGATACCTCGTCGCAAGTCAGCAGTGTTGCTCTGTGTCAAGCCGAAATGCTGGTAGCCGAATCTGCCCTGAATCTGCGCATTACCCACAGCCAGAGCCTGTTGGCGCAGATCGACAGTCTACTTAAAACAGCAGGCTGGACTTTAGCAGATCTGGATCTGCTTGCCGTGGTGACGGGACCCGGCGCTTTTACCGGCCTGCGCATCGGCGTGGCGACCATCAAGGGGTTGGCCCAGGTGCTCAGCTTGCCGGTGGTCAGCGTGTCATCCCTGGCGGCGGTGGCGATGAATCTGCCGCTGTTGTCCCTGCCGGTGTGCGTGTTTATTGATGCCAGAAAAAAGGAAGTCTATACCCAGCAGTTTCAGCTGCAGGGTGGGTTTCCACGCCCCCTGAATCAAGCCCGGGTGATGGCGCCCGACAGGGTTCTGGCTGAGCTGCAGGGTGATGTCTGCCTGGTTGGTGATGGGGTCGGCGCATATCCTGATCTGCTTTTGCACCATGGCTATGCACAGCTACATATCGCACCTGCCTGCTGTTATCCGATCCAGGCTTCCAGGGTTGCTGCCCTGGCTTTGCTGGATTATCGCAACGGTTTGACCCGGCAACCCGGAGAGGTCGTGCCGACTTACATCAGACCGTCGGATGCCGAACTGAACAAACAGGGCAACAATGTTGGTTAGCGCCGGGTTAGGTGTTGACTTTTTACAACTGATCTGGTTAATTTCAGACAGGTCAAAAGCCCATAAACGTCAACAATGTGGAGGTTCCTATGGATATTGATCAAAACCTTTTGCAGAACCTTATCGATAACAATCCAAGGTTCCGTATGCTCTACGAAAACCACATCTTACTTGAAAAACAACTCCAGGAATTCGAAAAACGCTCCTTCCTTTCTGCAGATGATGAAATCGAAAAAAACAAGGTAAAAAAACTGAAGCTTATCGGCAAGGATGAAATGGAGTCCATCGTTCAGTCCGTTACCGTTTGATTTTGCCTCCAGAGTACGGTTTATGTTGATACAGCAAAGGGTTTAAGCGAGCGCTTAAACCCTTTGCTGTATTTAAGGATGACAATTCAATAAATAGTAGTTTTAACCTTTTGTCTTTGACCATAAAAACAGGTGAAAAAATGACCAAAAGAAGTGATGCCATTACCAAGGGATTTGAACGTACTCCCCATCGCGCATTGTTGAAAAGTACCGGTGTGCCAACTGAACAGATGGATCGACCTTTTATCGGCATCGCTTCATCCTTTACCGACCTGATTCCCGGCCATACCGGGATGCGCGACCTCGAGCGTTTCATTGAAAAGGGGATCCATAGCGGTGGTGGCTTTTCTTTTATTTTCGGGATTCCCGGAGTCTGCGACGGCATTGCCATGGGGCATAAAGGGATGCACTATTCCTTGCCGACGCGCGAATTAATTGCCGACATGGTTGAGTCGATCGCCGAAGCCCATCGTCTCGATGGTCTGGTGCTGTTGACCAACTGCGACAAAATTACCCCCGGGATGCTGATGGCTGCTGCACGCCTCGACATCCCTTGTATTGTCGTTACCGCCGGTCCCTCCCTGACCGGTGCCGGTCGCAACGGCCGGCGGTTTTCCTTTGTTACCGATACCTTTGAGGCGATGGGGCAATACAAAGCCGGGATTATTGATGAAAAACAGCTCTTTGAGTGTGAAGAGAGTGCCTGCCCGACCGCCGGTTCCTGTCAAGGGATGTTTACTGCCAATACCATGGCGGTGCTGACCGAAACCCTCGGCATGAGCCTGCCCCGCTGTGGTACGGCCAGTGCCGTATCATCGTTGAAGCGGCGTATTGCTTTTGCTTCAGGTGAGCGCATTGTCGGTCTGGTGCGCGATCAGATTACTCCGCGGCAGATTCTTACCCGCGCCGCCTTTGAAAATGCGATCCGGGTTGACCTGGCCCTTGGTGGTTCGAGCAATACGGTTCTGCATCTGCTCGCCATTGCTCATGAGGCAAAGATTCCGCTACCGCTTGAGTTATTTGACGCGTTGGGTAAAACCACCCCGCAGTTAGCCCATATGAACCCTGGTGGGCCCAATTTTATGGAAGATCTCGACACGGCTGGGGGTGTCCTCGCCGTGCTTTATCAGTTGCGTGAGCAGATCAGCGATAATCCTACCTTGCTTGGGCCGAGCATTCATGAGTTGATCGCTGCGGTGGCAACAGTTGACGAGGATGTCGTGCATCCCGTATCTTCTCCGATTCGTCCGGAGGGGGGGCTGGCGGTCCTAAAAGGTAACCTGGCGCCGCAGGGGGCGATTGTCAAACAGTCCGGGGTGTCGGACAAAATGATGAAGTTTAGCGGTCGTGCCCGTTGCTACGATTCAGAAGAGGACGCCATGGCAGCGTTGCTGGCTGGTGAGATTGTCGCCGGTGATGTTGTCGTGATTCGCTATGAAGGGCCCAAGGGCGGGCCGGGAATGCGTGAAATGCTTGCCCCAACAGCGACTCTCATGGGATTAGGGCTCGGCGACAGTGTTGCTCTGATCACCGATGGTCGCTTCTCCGGCGGTACCCGCGGCCCCTGTATCGGCCATATTTCACCGGAGGCGGCCCAGGGGGGACCCATTGCCCTGGTGCGTGATGGTGATACCATCGTGCTCGATATCCCTGCCCGTTCCCTGCACCTTGAGGTTTCGCCTGCCGAGTTGGAGCAGCGCTACAGTGAATGGCAGGCACCGGAACCAAAAATCAAGACGGGGTGGTTGGCACGCTATGCCAAAGTTGTTACCAACGCGTCAACCGGCGCCGTCTGCAACGCCGACTGAAATTGATTTTTGGTTATGCGCTTGTCTCCAATAAAGGCAAAAACCTTTTAACCACCCGTTCTCTTTGCTCACTAGAGGCACAGAGCAGAGAAAACCTGGTTTTTTATGAACTTCTCAGTGGCTCAGTGGTGCTGTCTTATGAGCCCCAGTCAATAGCTTGAGGGAAGTGAATATCCGGGAAATGATTATTTTTTTTTGCTGTTTTTGATGAGACAGTTTTATTTTACTGATGTGCCGCCGAGGAGAGACAACAATGAAACTGACCGGGTCGCAGATCTTGCTCGAGTCGTTAAAATGTGAGGGTGTGAATACCGTTTTTGGCTATCCCGGGGGTGCGGTCATCAATATTTATGACGACCTTTACGATTCATCGATCAATCATATTCTTACCCGTCATGAGCAGGCAGCCGTGCATGCCGCTGACGGCTATGCCCGTTGTACCGGACGAGTGGGTGTTGTTATTGCCACCAGTGGACCCGGTGCGACCAATACGGTGACCGGGATCGCCACCGCCTACATGGACTCCATTCCCCTGGTTATTATCACCGGTCAGGTACCCACCCCGTTGATCGGCAACGATGCTTTTCAGGAAGCCGATATTTGCGGGATTACCCGTCCCTGTACCAAGCATAATTTTCTCGTCAAGCATATCCGTGATCTTGCCAGAACCGTGAAAGAAGCTTTTTATATCGCCCGCACCGGTCGTCCCGGGCCGGTATTGATAGATCTTCCCAAGGATATTCAGGTGGCTACGCTGGAGTTCAACTATCCGGATAAGGTTGAACTGCGTGGCTACAAACCCACCACTTCGGGAAATTTCCGGCAGATTGAAAAAGCCGCTAAAATGATCCTGCAGGCGCGTCGTCCAGTTCTGTATGTCGGCGGTGGTATTAATCTGTCCGGTGCCAATGCCGAACTGCTGGCGCTGGCTGAATTGACCCAGATTCCGGTTGCCACAACCCTCATGGCCATGTCGGCGTTTCCCCAGCGCCACCCGTTGGCCCTTGGCATGCTGGGGATGCATGGAACCTTCTGCGCCAACATGTCGGTTACTGAGTGCGATCTGCTCATTGCCATCGGCTCACGCTTTGATGATCGGGTGACTGGTCGTATCGACAGTTTTGCCGAGAAGGCCAGCATTATTCATGTTGATATTGATCCGACCTCGATCAAGAAAAATGTTGCTGTTGATTTGCCGATTGTTGGCGATCTGCTCGATGTTTTGACAAAATTGAAAGCCTCTTTCGACCAGAAGACCGAGCAGCTTGGGGTATTCCGTGAGCAATTGCTGGAATGGCAGTCGCGCATCGCCGCATGGCGCGAACGTCACCCCATAGCCTATCAACCTTCTGACACGGTGATCAAGCCTCAGTATGTGATTCAGAAACTACGCGAACTTTCCAACGACGATGCGATTATTGCCACGGAAGTTGGTCAACACCAGATGTGGACGGCGCAATTTTTCAGTTTCAGTCAGCCCCGTACCTTTTTGACTTCCGGTGGCCTTGGAACCATGGGGTTTGGCCTGCCGGCAGCTCTTGGTGCCCAGGTGGCCTTTCCTGAGCGTCAGGTCATTGACATTTCCGGCGATGGTTCTTTTCAGATGAATTCCCAGGAACTGGCGACGCTGGTACAGTACCAGTTGCCGGTTAAGATCGTGATACTCAACAACAACTATCTGGGAATGGTACGCCAGTGGCAGCAGATGTTTTTCGAAAAACGCTACAGCCAGACGGTTCTGGAACTGCCGATTGACTTTGTCAAACTGGCTGAGGCTTATGGTGCGATTGGCTTCAATACCAGTCGGGTAGATGAGGTGGAAGCGGTGATTCAAGAAGCATTTGCCACCCCCGGGCCGGTGTTGATGAATTTCAATATCTCACGGGATGAAAATGTCCTGCCGATGGTGCCCGCCGGCAAGGCAATCCACGAGATGGTGCTGGCGTCCTGATTCACTTTGTTGATGATGTGATTGTAACTATTCAGCAGATATCCTTCGCGCAGGGCCTTTGGATCCTGTGGCAAGGGTGTTTGTCGCCATGGACGGCGACAACAAGCGGTCATGGATGACCCAACGGGAAACAATCGCGTCCCTTGACATAGGATTCCCGACCTGGTGCTGAACAGATACATGTGATTTAACGCATCAGAGGAGAATGAACGAGAATGAAACACACAATTTCTGTGCTGGTTGAAAATGAATTCGGGGTACTTTCACGAATATCGGGGCTGTTCTCGGGGCGGGGATTCAATATCGAGAGTCTTTCCGTTGCCCCGACCCTTGAGCCCGATACCTCGCGCATGACCATTGTTACCACAGGTGATGACCGGGTTCTCGAGCAGATTACCAAGCAGCTCAATAAACTGATTTCAACCATCAAGGTTGTCGATTTTACCAGTAAAGACTTTATTGCCAGGGAGCTGGCACTGGTCAAGGTAGCGACGGAAGCGGAAAGCCGTGCCGAAGCGTTGCGGATCGTCGATATCTTCCGTGCCAAGGTCATTGATGTCACCCCTAAAACCTACACCATCGAAATTACCGGTGCGCCCGGTAAGATCAATGGTATATTGGAGCTGTTACGCCCCATGGGAATCAAGGAGGTCGTGCGCTCCGGGCCGGTTGTCATTGGTCGTGGTGCCAAGGGTGTCAGCGGCTAACAACAACCAAAAAATCTATCATTTGCAGGGAGTATCATGTACACATCAGATCAGTTTATCGCTCGCGAAGGTTATCCCTTTATTGCATTGTTCGGCTTTGTGACCCTTGTCTTTGCCCTGCTGGGTTGGACCTTCGTCACGTTAATACTGCTGTTTTTGACCCTCTTTACCGCCTATTTTTTCAGGGATCCGGCGCGCGTAGTGCCGAAGGAAGAGGGATTGTTGATTGCTCCGGCTGATGGCAAGGTGATTTTTGTCGGCGAGGTCGATGAAGAGCGGTTTTTTAATGCTCGTGTCACCAAGGTCAGTATCTTTATGTCGGTTTTTGATGTTCATATCAACCGGGCTCCTTGCGCGGGCAAGGTTGTTGACATGTTTTACAATAAGGGGGAATTCGTCAACGCATCCTACGATAAGGCCAGCGATAGTAACGAGCAGTCCGGAATTCTTCTGGAAACCCAGGCCGGTGCGCAGATTCTGTTTGTACAGATTGCCGGCTTGGTTGCGCGGCGCATTATCACTTATCCGGTTATTGGTGATGTGCTTGAACGCGGTGCCCGTTATGGTCTGATCCGTTTCGGTTCACGGGTGGACCTGTATCTGCCCGGCACTATCGACGTCAGTATTACCTTAGGTGAGCGGACGGTGGCCGGAGAAACCATTTTAGGACGGTTTAACTGATGGAAATAGAAAAAGTACGAAGTGAAAAGCGCGAGAATCTGCGCAAGGGTGTTTATCTACTGCCGAACCTGATTACTGCGGCAGGGATTTTTGCCGGTTTCTTTGTTATCATCTCAACCATTGATGGCAATTACAACAAAGCCGCCTGGTTTATCCTGCTGGCGGCGGTCTTTGATGGTCTTGATGGCAAGGTGGCGCGTCTGACCGGAACCACCAGCAAGTTTGGCGTGGAACTCGATTCTCTGGCTGATGTCATCTCTTTTGGCGTTGCACCGGCGGTTCTGCTTTACGACTGGGCTTTGCGTCCCTATGGCAAGTTGGGGTGGTTGGCAGCATTCCTTTTCGTGATCTGTGGCGCCTTACGTCTGGCGCGTTTTAATGTGCAGGTGACCACGGTCGAATCGCGGCGCTTCGTTGGTCTGCCGATTCCGGCGGCAGCCTGTATTGTGGCGACCTGCGTGCTGTTGTTTTACCAACTTGGTGGAACCGGCACGATCCGTATGGTGTCGATGGTGCTGCTGGTGTTTTTACTGGCTTTTCTCATGGTCAGTAATGTCCCCTATATTTCCTTCAAGGATCCGGAACTGTTCAAACGCCAGCCGTTTCGCATGCTGGTGCTGTCCATCATGCTGATGATTTTGATCGTTGCGAAACCGGAAGTGATGCTGTTTTTGATCGGCATGGTCTACCTTGCATCCGGTCCGGTCAGTTATTATTTTTCCCGGCGCAACAAGCACCAGCAGGACTCTTTGCCTCCTGAGTCTTGACATGGTGGAGAAAAAACCGCTAAAGTCAGTACCGGTTTATAATATTTCTTGACTTGACATTGGCTTTTAGGTTGAATCAGGAAATTATATAAATAATGGTAAAAGCGATGAAGAGGAGTAGTAGGCGTCGCATCCGTTCGTGAGAGCCGGTGGTGCTGAGAACCGGCACGGAAAAGCGCTGAACTCGCCTTGGAGCTGTGGAGATGAACGATCAGTAGTTTCCGCCGTGACCCTGCGTAAAGGGGAAACAAGGTCTGTCAAGCAGCAGCGACAGACGAATCAGGGTGGTACCGCGAAGCTTGTTAGCTCTCGCCCCTGTCAGACACGGGGCGAGGGCTTTTTTTATATCTGCTGTATCATCGAAAAAGGAGGTGGTTCCGGCGTGGAATCGGACCTGGGTGAGCTAGTACTGATAGGGTTTTTTATGCAGAAAAAAAACAAAAATGAACCATCCCGCAGATATCTGCAGGATCGATGCTGACAAGGAGCACATAATGGCACAGACAGATAGAATTATTATTTTCGATACCACCTTGCGCGATGGTGAACAGTCCCCTGGCGCAAGCATGAACATTGAAGAAAAAATCCGTATTGCCCAACAGTTGGAAAGGCTCAATGTTGATGTCATGGAAGCGGGCTTTCCAATTGCTTCTGACGGTGATTTTGAGGCAGTGAGAAAGGTCGCCCAGACGGTCAAAAAAGCCCAGGTTGCCGGGCTGGCACGGTCCAACAATATGGATATCGATCGCGCCTGGGAGGCGCTGAAATATGCCGGCGACAGAGGACGGATTCATACCTTTATTGCGACCAGCGACATTCATATGCAATACAAGCTCAAGATGAGTGAGCAGCAGGTTCTTGATGCTGCCGTTGCTGCCGTCAGGCGCGCTGCCGGTTACACCCCCAATGTCGAATTTTCGGCGGAGGATGCAGTGCGTACCCGCCTGCCGTTCCTTGCCAAGGTTATCAAGGCAGTGATCGAGGCCGGTGCGACCACCGTGAATATTCCCGATACCGTTGGTTACACTATTCCTTCCGAATATTCGGAAATCATTCGTTATTTAAAAGAGCACGTCGATAATATTGATCATGCGATTATCTCAGTTCACTGCCACAACGATCTTGGGCTGGCGGTCGCCAACTCCCTCGCCGC
Source organism: Desulfuromonadales bacterium (assembly GCA_019429255.1). Lineage (GTDB taxonomy): Bacteria > Desulfobacterota > Desulfuromonadia > Desulfuromonadales > Geopsychrobacteraceae > Pelovirga. The sequence goes on from JAHYIY010000031.1 coordinate 27,512, forward strand.
TGTGCAGGCCGGTGCACGCCAGGTTGAGTGTACCATCAACGGGATTGGGGAGCGCGCCGGCAACTGTTCGCTGGAAGAGGTCGTCATGACCCTGAAAACCCGGCAGGATATTCTGCCCTATTATACTGATGTGACCACTGAACAGCTCACCCCAACCAGTAAACTTTTGTCCAATATTACCGGTATTCTGGTTCAGCCTAACAAGGCGATTGTCGGTGCCAATGCTTTCGCCCACGAGGCCGGTATTCATCAGCATGGCGTGTTGATGGAAAAATCGACCTATGAAATCATGACACCGGAGTCGGTTGGTTTGAATCAGAACAAACTGGTACTTGGCAAACACTCAGGTCGCCATGCTTTCATCGATCGCCTCAAGCAGTTGGGATATGATCTGACCCGTGAAGAAATTGAAAAGGCGTTTGTGCGCTTTAAAACCCTTGCAGACATGAAGAAAGAGATCTTTGACGAGGATCTTGATGCCATTGTTGCCGATGAAGTATTGCGCGTACCGGAAACCTTCGTACTAAAGCAGATGAATGTGAGTTCGGGCTCCTTTGCGGCACCGACGGCAACGGTAGAACTGTTAATCAATGGTAAACCGAAAAAGACCGCGATCATGGGTGACGGGCCGGTTGATGCAACCTTCAAGGCGATCAAGAAACTGACCAAAAGTAACGCTCCGCTCTTGAGTTTTTCTGTCGGTGCCATTACCGGCGGTACCGATGCGCAAGGAGAATGTACCGTGCGCCTGCAGACCGCGGACGGACGTGACGTGCTGGGGCAGGGGGCTCATCCCGATATTATTGTTGCCAGTGCCAAAGCCTATCTGAATGCACTGAATAAAATTGCCAGTCACACTAAAAGGACTCAGCCCGCTCTCTAGGGCGTAGCGGTCACGATGTCACAGGAGCGTACATGGGTAAAACGTTAGCCGAAAAAATATTTGACAGTCATTTACGTGACGAGCCGTTTCCCGGCACCAAGGTTCTGAATATCGACCGGGTTCTCTGTCATGAAATCACCACGCCAGTCGCCATTGCTGATCTGGTCTGGCGGGATAAGGATCGCGTGTTTGATCGCACCAGGATCAAGGCGGTAATCGATCATGTCACCCCGGCCAAGGACAGCAAGACCGCAACCCAGGCCAAGATGTTGCGCGACTGGGCGCGGCGTCATGACATCCCCGATTTTTTTGATGTCGGCCACAATGGCGTCTGCCATGCCCTCTTCCCGGAAAAGGGCTTCATTCATCCGGGGCATACCGTCATTATGGGGGATAGCCACACCTGCACCCACGGGGCCTTCGGTGCTTTTGCTGCCGGTGTCGGTACCACTGATCTTGAAGTGGGTATTCTCAAGGGGGTTTGCGCATTTCGCGAACCGGCGACAATCCGGATTAATCTTGATGGTGCGTTACCTGCCGGAGTTTTTGCCAAGGACGTTATCCTCTACGTTATTTCCCGTCTCGGGGTTAACGGGGCGACGGATAAGGTCATCGAATTCCGTGGCGCGGTGGTCGACCAGATGAGTATGGAAGCGCGCATGACCCTGTGCAATATGGCAATTGAAGCCGGAGGCACATCGGGGGTCTGCATGCCGGATCAGGTGACGGTCGATTATCTCTGGCCGTTTATCCAGAACGACTATGCCGGCAAGGAAGAGGCTTTGGCGGAGTTCAGCAAGTGGTGCTCCGATGACGATGCCCGTTATGTCGAGGTAGTGGATATCGATGTGTCGAACCTCGAGCCACAGGTAACCTACGGTTACAAGCCCGATTGCGTCAAGCCGGTGAGCCAATTGCAGGGAACGCCGGTAGACCAGGTCTATATCGGCACCTGTACCAATGGGCGCATCGAGGACTTGCGTCAGGCCGCCGACGTGCTGCGTGGTCGTCAGGTCGCTGCGACGGTGCGCGGTATCGTCTCACCGGCGACCCCGAAAATTTTTAACGATGCCCTGGCTGAAGGAATTATCCAGGTGTTTATGGCTGCCGGGTTCTGTGTTACCAACCCGACCTGTGGTGCCTGCCTGGGCATGAGTAACGGCGTGCTGGCTGAAGGGGAGGTCTGTGCTTCTACCAGCAACCGTAACTTTAACGGACGCATGGGGAAGGGTGGCATGGTTCATCTGATGAGCCCCGCCACGGCCGCAGCGACAGCTATAACCGGTGTTATCACTGACGCCAGAACCCTTTAATCCTGCGGGAGATGAGCTGATGCAGAAAGAATTTGGTGGTCGCGCCATTGTGCTGGACCGCTCTGATATCAATACCGATGAAATTATTCCGGCTAAATACCTGACCGAGGTGACCAAAGAAGCCCTCAAACCCTACCTGCTGGAAGATCTCAAGCTGGAAGGTTTTGATCCTGGCGGCACTGCACTGGCCGGCGCCAGGGTTGTTATTTCGCGCGAGAATTTTGGTTGTGGCTCTTCGCGTGAACATGCGCCCTGGGTCTTTGAGGTGAACGGCATCCATACCATCATCGCCGAAAGTTACGCGCGGATCTTTCGCCAGAATATGTTCAATTGCGGTATGCTTGCCATTGAGCTGCCCAGAACGGCCATTGATGCCTTGATTGCCCAGTCCGCAACTGCACCGCTTAGTGTGGTTGTTGATCTGGAAGGGCAAAAATTGACGGCTACTGGCGGTGGTCAAACCTTAACGTATGATTTTGACATCAGCTCTTTTGATAAGGCGCTGGTTGCTGCCGGCGGCTGGGTTGAGTTTGCTGACGCCCGCTATTGAAAAGAGTTTTTTGCACAGAAGTGATGGCGTCGCAAAAACTCACCAACTGCCGCGTTGCTGCGTTTATTTCGCTGCTTCGACGTACGTAAGTACGCCTCATTGCTCAACAAACGCGCGCCTTGCATTTGGCGCTTTTTGCTTAGCCAGCTAACCGGATACT
>JAHYIY010000032.1 GCA_019429255.1 Desulfuromonadales bacterium
AACTTTTTTAAGTTACTCAGAAGTTGCAAAAGTTAAACTCTTATCGTCATTCCCGCGCAGCCTGCACTCGAATGATTGTGTCGGGTGGCGGGAGTCCAGTGAGGTTTTAGGCTGTTAAAGACTGGATCCCCGACAAAAGCACTCGATGATGACAAGTTTTTTATCCTCCGGTGCAATAAGATGGTTGCCCTAGCTGAAACGTTAAAGTTTCACGATACGCTGGCTTTAAGGTTAGGGGTTATGTGCTGCAAGCATCGGTGACTATTAGATCGGCAGGTGATGAGTTGCAAATGTGGAAAAGATTGAAAAAGCGGTGTTAGGTGGCAGAATGTGTTATTTATCAGGAAATAAATAATAGAAAAATAAACAAAAAAATGCTCTCAGTCAGAAATTTTTCAGATGAAGTGTGTATTATTGTCCGCGAAGACATCTTGTTAGCTAAGGTAACGGATGTTGTAACTAATTTAGGGCACTAGATCCGAATTCCCAGCCAAGGGGTCACTTTGCGCTATCCATGGCCGTTCGAGTGCCGCCTTTGTCACGGAAACCCGGATCCTGTGCTGAATAGTCATGCGATATGTTATTAATTGGCAATTTTTAGTAGACAATACTCAATAATAATATTGAGTTAACCCAAGGAGGTGCCTAATGTTAAGTAGCCTTAAAAAGAAATTTCTGTTCGCGCTTGTATTGGTTTTTTCACTCGCAGTTACAGTATACGCTGAAGACAGTGGCGTCTATATTGACGCATCAGTTGGACGTTCTGATATAAACGAGTCTGGGTTTGATAAAGGGACATCGGTTTCCTTTGGATTGGGATACTCATTTAACGAGTATTTTTCAACAGAAGTTAGGTATATTGATTTTGGTGATTTTGATGATGATATTTTTCCTGTGTGGACTATAAGTGGTGACGCTTTTGTTTTTAATATTGTAGGAAAGTATCCTGTGACTGATAGATTTTCAGTTTTTGCTAAACTTGGATTTTTTGCTTGGGATGCTGAGGTTAAAGAACAGGGTTTTGGTAAGCTTGGATCTGATGATGGCACTGATATTACTTATGGTGCAGGACTTTCCTTTCTTTTTGCAGAAAAAATTGCCTCATATGTCCAGTTCCAAAGATATGAGTTTAAAATAGATGGAGAAAACATTGATCTTGATGATATAAGTGTTGGACTACAGTACCGTTTTTAGAAATTATTAGTAATAAACTTATAAAAATGCGCCTGGGTTCACTCTGGGCGCATTTTTTTTATTTGTGACTGGCAGCTACTCTTTCCTGAGTTCTGCCAATTAGTGCGGAAAATCGGAATTTAATAGCTTCATCAGCTCACTGCTTGCCAGTTCGCCGGCATCCATTTGCAGCACATAAGTTTCACCGGTGCGCTCGTCACGGATCTGAGCCTCATGAACCCGCCACAGGTCTTGGCGGATCTGACGTAATGACCGACCCGTTTTGATCTCAAGATATTTGCCCATCATCAACGCCATGAAGCAGATGAGCACATGGGCTCGAATAGCCTCCTGCGTGTGATGATAAATTGGTCTGGCGCGCAAGTCTGATTTGCTTATGCGAAACGCTTGCTCTACATGCCACAGATCCCGATAATAGGCGACAATCTCGGCGTTAGACAGTTCTTCTTCCGGGATATTGGTCACATAGCCCTTGATGCCCAACAACTTTTCCGCCTTGGTCTGTAGCTCTGTATCGAAGATGAACGGCTTGTCTTTTTCTTCGGACTTCTTGACGAATTTGGCCCGTCGCCCGGGTTCGTTACGCTCAAGCAGTGCAAGGGCACGTTTTACCTGTTTGTCGAGCTCGCGTTTATCTTTTCTGTAGCGTGCCTCGGAGAACTCACACACCATGTCGGCTTGCTTGACCACGTGGTCATAGTCAAAGCGCCTTAAGGTCTTGTCATCCCGAGGCAATTCACTGTGAATCAGGTCGATGAAACGGGCTGCGGCATTGGCCAGCCGTGCTCCCACAATATAGTGGTAACCTTCTTCCTCCAATTGCTGCATGTTGGCTTTGGAAAGCATGGCCGCATCGGCCACAATCACCGGTTTGACATCACCAACCCGCTGTTGGAACCGGCGGACGATCGCCAGCATGGTATGACCCTCGAACGTATTGCCTTTGAAGACCTCGTGCATCACAGGAAAACCTGAACGGGTCGTGATCAGGCCGATAACGATTTGTGGCTGCTGAGGCTTGTTGTCCTTGGAGAACCCCGGGTGCTGGAAGTCGTATTCCTTGAAGGACTCGAAGTACAGCGTGGTCACGTCATACAGCACCAGGCTGAAGGACTCTTTCAGATCGTCACGTGCGGTCTTTATAGCCGCTGTCTCGATCTGCTCCTGATGATCCAGAAGTTTTGGCAGCATACGGTAAACCGTCCGCTCGGCGTAACGGACATTAAAATAACACTGTAAAAGCTCCAACGTGCGCAGCTTGGACGATGGCTCAATGATGCGCATCAGCGCCAGATCCAGATAAAGCTCTGGCAGGGCTCCCAGAGCGCACCGCCGGGCACAGGCAAGCAATGCGTTGCGGGCAAAGAGGTGCGTGACGCCAACAAGCTTGGTATGGGCAAGATCCAGCTGCGGCGAAGGCGACACTTCTTTTGCAAACAAGCTTGGTTGTCTGCAGTGCGCCTCAGCATAAATCTCAGCCTCCGTCACCAACCGTTGGCATTCGTTCTTGCTGTGGGCACTGCCGATATGCTTGACGATGATACGCTTCTTTCCTTCATTGCGTACCACCTGAACGGCCGTTGCACCAGAGCTTGTCCGTACTGTTCTGATCGTCAAATCCCCACGCATGGTGAAAAGATACCATTAGTGCGGAAATCCAAGAATCAGAAAAAAGGTAATTATCTGAAATATAAAGACTTATTTTTTAAACTCTGAAAATCGGCTAAAAGTGGCAGAAGTCGGGAAGTAAGGAATCATTCCTGCGCAACATAAAAAACTGACCCAACCATTTGGACTCTGGTTGGGTCAGTTTCATTACGAATGATGATGGCGTCGCAAAAACTCACCAACTGCCGCGTTGCTGCGTTTATTTCGCTGCTTCGACGTACCTAAGTACGCCTCATTGCTCAACAAACGCGCGCCTTGCATTTGGCGCTTTTTGCTTAGCCAGCTAACCGGATACTTTTTGCGAAAGCATCAATGATGATTTAAAAAAATTCCCGCAAGCTTTCATCTATCCCCATCAGAGTTTCGTACCAAAACTCCTTGGCCGCTTCAGCCTTGTCGCGATCAAACTTTTCAAGCCATTCCCCAAGGCGCGGGTCAGGGTCTTTGTCGACTTCTTTTTTGCGCTGCAGAAAACTCAGCAAATAGTCGATATTGGATTCCGATTCCCAGAAAATTGGGCTGTTACGGCTGTTAATCCGACTTGCAAGAACATCGATGGATTGCAGGAACTTATCCTTGCAATTATAGAGCGAGCCCATGATTTCCGGCATCATTTCCTCGGCCCATCCACGGTGAAAGCGGCAGAGGCCCATGTTGTCTATCAGCAACTCTTTTTTCATCCGCTCTGCACACATCCGCCCTAGGGCCCGGGGTGGGATGAAGTCGTAGCTGTAGATCATGTAATATCTGCCCATCATCGCCATCGGAGCGAGAACACCGGAGACCCAATACTGATTGGGAACCATCCACCCTCGCCGATTGTGAGCGGTATAGACGAATCGATTATGTAGTGCAGTTCCTTTCGCCCGTGAATGAATACGGCTCCATTTACGCACCCCTTCTCTAAAGTCAATAATACCGCGGCGCTCCAGTATAGCGTCGATCAGTTCGCAGCCAAGTTCGGCATTGTGCATCGAATCTTGAACGACATCGAATTCTGTCATTTCCCACTTTGGCAATCGTGTGACGCCGAGTTCTGCGAGGGATAAAAGTTTCCCGTCGAGCAAATCCATCAGCCAAGCCAGAACGCCTCCGCCTGAGATGGCGTCAAAACCCATGGCATCACAGTGATGGTTGAGCTTTTCCGCCGCCCGTTGGTCAAAGATACCGCACAACGGCCCCATGGTTTGGTAGGGCTCAAAGTCCTTCTTGTACTTTCCATTCATCTTCTTGCATACAGCGACACAGGGCTCGCCACAGGTGGCTTGCTGTTTGTTTTTGATGGTCTCGTCGTTGAACTGTTTGAGGTAGTGATCAACAACCAAATTCTGATGCAGGGAAAGACGTTCATCTTCGCTCCAGGAGTTCGTACGGTAATTGAAGGCCATAATTCGCCCCCCGACTGAGGCGTAATTAACGCCAAATGTTCCGCCAGTGTTGAACTTTTCGTCGAAGCGGTACTTGCTGGTCACCTCCAGATCTTTCTTCATCAGCCGCAGATCATACTTGTTCTGAAACCACTCATCGGCCACCTTGCGATCACGGAAGTCTTCGTCAACCAGAGTGCCGCCATAGATAATCGCGACAATGCCGTGATTCTGCACCATCGCGCTACCGAAACCGCCACGACCGGCCCAGGTATCGACATGGCTAATCTCCCCCTTTTTAATTGGAACCGACATAATGCCGCCCATGTCGGTTTCCTGCGCCGACGGTCCGGTCACCAGAATACGCGGATCATTTTCGTAGCGCTCCTTGAACATCTCATAAACCTGGTCAGTGAGCGAGTAAACCCCGGTTCTCCCAGAGTTCCAGATATTCTCAATATCGAGCGGAACGATCTCCACCTCAATCTCTTCACCATGAGTACGGTTCAGAAAAAGTACCGAGGGAACCGGAGCCTTACCCACCAGGCTGAGCATGTTGATCCCCAAATTGTTGAAGACCAACCCTGCCCCTCCCATGGAACTGATATAGTTCCCTTGCCAGCAAGGGGAAAAGCCGGTCACCATCAGCCGATTCGAACCCGGCAAGATGGAGCCGGCAAAGATGCCAACCCCGAAATTGAGACTGTGATGTTTCTCGGCCAGATGAATGCCGAGGTCAATCGGTCCGAAATATCGATCAAAACTGTATTTTTTTGTCTTGTAAAAACCGGTCGATGAATCGACCAAAAGCACTCTCTGAAACATATTCATGATTAATCCCTATCCTTTTTCGGTAGCGGCATGCTGCTTCCAGGTATTGTCAACTTAACGCTCTTCCATTCAGAATATTCAGAATGAGTGTATGAATAATCAAATCTCTATCTATAAAGGCTATCAATTCCCTGCAGCCGTAATCAGTCACGCTGTATGGCTATACCAACGATTCTCTATGATTTGAAGAGAGGTAGAAGAGGTTCTCGCGGCTCGTGGCGTAAGAGTCTGCTGGCGATACTTCAAAGATCACTGCAATCACTGAGAAGCCTCCTTGTGAATATTTTTACAGATAGCGTTCTGGCTGCCGCTTAATCCGCAATTCCATGCATTTTGGTCTGGCTTGTGCTTGAGCTTCATGGTGTAAGGTCATTAGATCTGACTTAATGATTCGATCCATTCACGGGTTACGGAATAAACAAAACGCCAACAATAACCAACCCATCAGGAAAGTCATGCCACCAATAGGTGTCACCATACCAAGAGCACGTACGCCGCTGACAACCATCACATAGAGGCTGCCGGAGAAAAGAACAATCCCGGAAAACAGTAGCCATCCTGAAGCCCGCAACAGACCTGTCTGCGGAAACAGATGTATCAATATCCCAAGTAAAATCAAACCCAGAGCATGAAACATGTGATACTGCACGCTGGTCTGCCAGGCCGCCAGCATGTCTACCGAAACTTTACTCTTTAGCCCATGAGCACCAAAAGCTCCGAGAGCTACCGCGAGAAAAGCATTGAGACTCCCCATTACGACAAAAAGCTTCATATCAACTCCTTTATATTGGATACTTTCTCTACAGTATAATCAATTGGGCCAAAAAAGATTAACAATCCATAGTTGCGACCATAAGTACCGCAAATCCCCGCTCGGCGATCCAGGCGGGGATTTCTGATAATGCAGGGCTTTCTTGGAATCGCGCCAGGTTGCCTCGCGGGCACCCTTCGAGAAACCAGGATGACCTGTGAGACGCTAGATCAGAGTTCACCCTACCTCGGACTCAAGACGCTTGGAAACATGTCCGTTGACAATTAAAGCCGGCAAAGCTTAAATGGGTCATCGAAAATAGAAAGCCGCAGACGTTTTCGGGATAAGGCGATGAAGGCAAGGCCGGGATGATCTAAAAGAGGCGCCGCCGGGTCAGATTGTATTGAAAGATCTACTCAAAGGGCTTGAGATTGGGGCGGAGGTTGAAATCAGATTATTTTTCAAATTCTTTGCCTGTAACCATCCTCAGTCAGATATTTTTCAGATGGTGTGTGTATAGTAAGTAGCGCTCCTAATGTCCGTCAAAGTATTGCCATTAGATAAGCAATGCCCCCAACAGGGAGTAATCCTGGCTTAGCTTGAGTTGTTATTCGTTGCTGACCCTCAACGAGTAGCTACCGATGCTGTGTTGATTGGCTGAACCTTATGATAAGTATCAATATTTGCCATCGCGTAAGCGACCTTATTTAACAAAGAGGAGACATTGCCAGAATGAAAAATACTAAACTGTTTCTTTGGCTTGTGAGTCTAATGCTTTTATCGGGGTGTGCAACCGTTTCAACCCCTCTCAAAGAAATTGAATCACCAATATCTAAATCTGACCAAGTTACTGCCCAACAATTAATCGCACAACATCCAGCAACAAAAAACTACAAGAGAAAGGTTGCGATTGCTAGATTTTCTAACGAATCTAATTATGGTCGCTCCTTAATGACTGACCAAGATTACGATAGGATAGGAAAGCAGGCATCCGACATGCTTGCAACGCAACTTATTACTACTAATAATTTTATAGTGTTTGAACGAACCGATTTATCAAAAATACAACGAGAGCAGGCAATCAGTGGAGACGCTGAACTTATTGGAGTAGATGCTTTAATCGTTGGCTCAGTGACAGAATTTGGCCGTTCTACAGGCGGAACAACGGGTTTTCTATCCAAAACCAAAGTACAAACAGCAAGAGCTAAAGTCGACGCTCGGTTGGTAGATGTAAAAACTGGACAAGCGTTTTTTTCTGCTTCCGGGGTTGGAGAAGCGAGCACAGAATCTGGAGAAGTGGCTGGGTTTGGTAGTCGTGCTGCATATGACGCCACTCTGAACGATAGGGCCATTTCCGCAGCCATATCCGACATGCTGGACAGTCTTGTGTCGTCACTCGATGCAAGACCTTGGCAAACTGACATTTTGGAAATCCAAGGGAATCAAGTTTTCATCAGTGGCGGACAAAGACAGGGCTTGAAGGTTGGAGACACACTGCAAATTATGGAACGTGGCAAGGCAATTAAGAGCCAGCAAACTGGATTTGTCATTAACCTTCCTTCAACGAAAGTGGCGGAGATTACTGTATCGGCATTTTTCGGAGACAGTGCAAATAATGAGGGGTCTGTTTGTACACTGACATCCGGTAGTTTGGCTCATAAAAGCTACCAAAACCTTTATGTTGAAGAGGTAAAATAATGAGAGCAATAGTAGCGATATTATTTCTTATTTTTATTTATGGCTGCTCGATGCCTGCAACATCAGTACGAACTGTTGATTCAAGACCGAGTCTATCTTTCACAGGTGCCCCTCCCTCAGCAGAGCTTTTTATTGATGGAATCCGTGTAGGTCTTGCTAATACATATAATGGAAAACCCAATGTTTTAAAATTAGAACCCGGTACACATCAGGTTTTAGTCATAGAAAATGGAAATAAATTATACGATCAAATGATATTTATAAATAGTGAAGTTAAAAATATTGTAATTAATTAAACAGGGGTGGGATTAGGACTATGATCAAAATGAAGATTTATCTTTCTATAATCTTACTTATAGCTTTGTCTGGATGTGTTCAACATCAATACAGCTGGTCAAATTATGATCAAAAGCTTTACAACCATTATAAAAATCCAGCTGAACACGAAAAATTCATTTTAGACCTAAAAGAAATAATTGCACGAGGGGAGTCTGATGGGAAGGTGCCCCCCGGAATATATGCAGAATATGGGTATGCTCTTTATGAGCAAGGAGAATTTCCAGAGGCTATTGATTATTTTAAAAAAGAGCAGGAGCGGTGGCCTGAATCAAGCGTCTTGATGGCTAAGATGATCGACAATGCTGGAAAAAACACCTCAATGAAGCAAGCACCATCTGATGAAATAAAAACAGCCAATGCGGAGGAATCGCAATGATGAAATTTATTGCTACTATTACGGTACTTTTTCTTATTACAGGATGTGCTGTAGTTCCTCCGAAAGATTACACAAAGTTCAATGCAATAAACCCAAGATCAATATTAATAGTGCCTGTTGTCAATAACAGTGCAGAAGTTACGGCTGCAGATTACTTTCTTTCAACTGTAACCATCCCTCTCGCTGAGCAAGGGTACTATGTTTTCCCCGTTAACCTTGTTAAGCGATTACTTGAAGATGATGGATTGTCAGATGCAGACCTAGTTCACAGTTCACCAACTGAAAGATTAGCGAATCTCTTCGGGTCGGACGCTGTGCTCTATGTTGTCATCAATCAGTGGGATGCAAAGTATATGGTTTTAAGCACACAGGTAACAGTTGATCTCAATTATGTCATAAAAGAAGCAACTGCAGGAGACACCATATGGCAGCACCATCAAAAAATGGTATATGTCCCCGACAACTCCAGTTCGGGCAACCCATTAGCAGATCTTATTATAATGGCAATTAGTGCCGCAGTTACTAAGGCCGCACCAAATTACGTGCCTCTTGCAAGACAAGCAAATGATTTGACATTCAAATACCCAGGTGATGGTGTCCCGCCAGGCCCGTATGCGAACAAGAGAAACACAACTTTTTAAATATCCATGAGGCGTGTAGAAATTAAGACATGGATATTTTGATAGTCAACTGGTAACTGCTAGAACACGAAACGCCCCCGGTCAATAGATCAGGGGCGTTTCTCATAGGCCAGGGCTTGTAAGAATCCCAAAAGCAACCACCTTAAACATCATCAGCTAATACCGGACGACTTATGGTATTTTCTGCCGAATTAACAAGCGAAAAAAACGTACTTGTTCTTCGGGGGAATGCCTTCTCATTGTCGCTGCAAATATGCTTTTGCGGATTGATTTAGTCATAGTTAATCGTTATGATTGTAAATAAATCGTTATGATTGGTCACATGTGCGTATTCCGGTGACATTGGGCCAGTGATTCAGCTCATCAGGAAAAAGTGGCCCAGATTGGATCGGAATCGGTGGCTGTTTTGCTCCGGAATACGCACACATGCTTAGAGAGGAGATCACAATGGCACAAGTAAAAACTAAAGTGCTGACAGCACACGTTCCTATAACGATGGCTGAAAAGATTGATCAGATGGCTTATCAGCGTGAACGATCTCGCGGGTGGATAGTGAAACAGGCGCTCTCAGAGTGGCTTGACCAAGAAGAAGAACGCAACCGCCTGACAAGGGAGGCGCTGGCGGATGTGGATTCTGGTCATGTTCTTGATCACCGAACTGTCCTGGCTTGGGCTGATAGTCTTGACACAGACAAACCGATGGATGTGCCTCGCTGATGGAATTAAAATGGACAAGCAAAGCCCTATCCGACTTGGCGCGACTCTATGATTTTTTGACGCCAGTAGACCAACGTGCTGCGGCACGAACAGTACAAACATTGGCGGCTGCCCCAGCAAAATTTCTGACACATCCTCGTATTGGGGAGCGACTCGACGAATTTGATCCACGTGAGGTTCGGAGAATTCTTGTTGGTCACTATGAGATGCGTTACGAAATCCAGCAGTCTATTGTTTACGTGCTGCGAATATGGCATACCCGCGAGAAAAGATAACAGCCCTGATGGCAAAACAAGAAAACCCCAGCGTAAAAGGGGCCTTTCTTTGGTTGCTGCTTCTTGTCATGCAGCGCTTGTTGAACACGGAACGCCCCCGGTCACCAGATCGAGGGCGTTTCTCGTAGGCCAGGGTTTGTAGGAATCACTTGATTCAGCCATATTCTTGACACCCATTCAATCAAAGATGACTTATAGGATGCGACCACGTGGCTCCAACTTCATTGATTCTTATTTTTGAAAGATTGACCCAGGCACAGCGAAGCTGTGCCTGGGTCTGCAAAGATTGTTATTTTTGCTGAATCCAAGGAGATGTATTCCACAACTGTTGGAATTTATCGCGATTATTTTGAAGTGATTTTAAGTAATCCTGAGGTCCGAGAAATCTCAACGGCAAACTTGCTTCTTCAGCCCTTTTCTTAAACTCTGGATCATTAACAGCTTTTTCGGTTGCTTCAGCAAACCTTTGTACTATGTCATCAGGGGTTCCGACCGGCATAGCTATTCCTCTGGTAGACGACATAAGAATATCGAAGCCCTGTTCTCTAAATGTTGGCGTGTCAGGGAAGAGTTCTGTTCTGTCTTCCGACATTTGACCTAGTATTTTAAGCTGTCCGTTGACCACATACTCTTTTCCTTCGCTGATGTTAAACACACCAACATCCACGTGATTACCCAGTGTAGCTGTTCTCGAGGCAGCTGCACCATCAAAGGGTATATGTCTCATTTTAATGCCAGTTGCTAAGATGAGTAATTCTGCGGCAATATGGTCATCTGATCCAATTCCTGAAGTCCCATAGCTGACTCTTCCCGGTCTGGATTTAGCGAGTTCCACAAGATCACTGATATTATTCAAGGGACTTTTTTTAAGAACAAAAAATGAATCGGGATCGTCCATCACTTGAGCTACCGGTATAAAAGACTCCAATGAGTAACGCGTCTGACGTTGCATCGGAATGGTTAAAACGTTGGGAGAGTTAATAAATCCGATCGTGTACCCATCGGGCTTTGCCTCTGCAAGTGCTGTGAATCCGACCTCACCACCAGCCCCCGGTCTATTCAAAACGACGACGGATTGTCCAAGGTATTTTTCAATATATACGGCTGCCAAGCGCGCAGCTACATCAGTTGACCCTCCAGGTGAAAAGGCAACGATCATGGTGATCGGCTGATCGTTGGGCCAAGCAGCTTCAACACGGGTGTTGACATTTAGAAGAATGACCGTCGACAGCATAAACAACAGTGTTATTCCTTTAACTTTTATCATCAGACTACTCCTGTGAATTGGTGTGGAATTGACAGTATCAACTCTTCCTCACTCCTCAATAAATTAACTCCAATTGGTAAATTTATTAATCAGAGCACCAAAAAACTAATTTGATTTGTTCATTGGAAACCTCCTTGATTCAATGTTGCCTTTAGTTAATAAGTTATTTGTTTATTCAATAATCACCACTTGCCAGATTTGCATTTTTTTCTTTTGATTGTTTTTTTCTATAGCTTCGATAAATTGGAAAAAGTAGGCTGAAAAGGGTTAAAGCTACCATGACGGCGGACAAAGGCCTGGTGAATAACTCCATCGCTGATTCTGCCAGCATCAACGCTCTGCGTAATTCACTCTCGGCCATACGCCCAAGAATAAGACCCAAGACTGCTGGAGCGACAGGTATTCTCAGGCGCAACATAATGATGCCGACAAATCCGCAAATCAGCATGGTATACACATCACCCATTGAGTTGTTGATGCTGTAAGTACCGACAACACTCAGGACGGCAATAGCTGAAGCCATTAACGTAGGGGGGATGCGAAGACATTGAGCAAAAAAACGTGATCCAAAATATCCGAATGCCAACATAATAAAGTTGGTGAAAAACATGGCCCACATCAGGCCATAGACAACGGTTGGGCTCTTCACAAAAAGATTTGGGCCAGGCTGCATCCCGTGTACCATCAGCCCACCAATCATTACAGCAGCAACAGCGTTACCAGGAACACCAAAAGACAACATAGGGGCCAAGGCACTAGCGGTTACAGCATTATTGGCGGCCTCGGAAGCTTTCAGCCCGTCAATACATCCCTTGCCAAACATTTCAGGGGTTTTGGAGCGCTGCCGCGCATCGTTATAACTGATAAAAGCTGCTATATTGGCTCCGGCACCCGGCAACATGCCCACCGCAACTCCCAAGACTGATGCGCGCAACCAAATGACCCAGGATTGGGCAGTATCTGTTACCCAGTTCCAGCCTTTTGAGCCCTTCAGGTTAACAAGGCCTCTCTTTTGATTTTTTCCGCTTCTCTCCAGAATCATGAAGACTTCGGGAATAGAAAAAAGGCCGATCAGGGCAATCAATACCGGTATGCCATCCAGCAGATAAGTAGTTCCGAAATCGAATCGCTGAACTCCTGTTATGGAGTCCATACCTGCAGTGCTAACAAGAAGCCCCAAAAAGCCACTAATAAGACCTTTAATTGTTGATCCGCTAATAAAGCTGGCAATGGTCGACAGTCCCAATACTGCGACCCAAAAATATTCCGCCGGACCAAAGCGCAAAGCCAGTGCAGCAAGATATGGGGCTACAAACATTAGTGCTAAGGCGCTAATAGCACCACCAAACGTAGATGAAATAACAGCTGTTTGCAGAGCGAGCACACCCTCGCCTCTTTTGACCATAGGATGGCCATCGAGGGTCGTGCAAACTGCAGCTGGTGTGCCGGGTATATTTAAGAGGATTGCCGCAATTGATCCCCCATATATTGCCCCATTGTACATTCCTGCCATGGCAGCGAGTGCAGTTAAAGGGTGCATGCCAAAGGTAAAAGGAATAAGCAGGGCAACACCCATGGTGGCGGAAAGGCCAGGCAACGCACCAACGAGAATGCCCGCTCCTGTAGCAGCAATCATGGCTACAAGGGAAGGCCAGGCTAGTACGGCCGGTAGGGCCTCAAGCAAAGCTTCAAACATGGACTACCTCCCTATTCCGGCCGGCAAGGGCACGTTGAAAAGAAGAGTGAAGCAGGCATAGACAAAAAGCAGAAAACATGCGGAGAAAATAAGAACGGTTGTTTTTTTTACCCCTCCCCAAAAAAAACCTACAGTT
Source organism: Desulfuromonadales bacterium (assembly GCA_019429255.1). Taxonomy (GTDB): domain Bacteria; phylum Desulfobacterota; class Desulfuromonadia; order Desulfuromonadales; family Geopsychrobacteraceae; genus Pelovirga. Next base: position 12,957 of record JAHYIY010000032.1, read on the forward strand.
ACAAGAAACAACAAACTTGAAAAATAAAAACCAAGGTATACAACCGAGATTCCATACACAGCCAATATTCCGGTAACCAGCAGGAAAGGACCCCATTTCATTTCTATCGCTTTTAATGGGGTATCGCCTGAGGATAATGTTTTTCTTTTGTCTATTTCGCTATCTATTGTCAGCAGCACAAGTAATATGCCAATTGCATACAAACATAATTCAGGGAAGAAGGCACTTTCGTCCGGATAGGAATTACATATCCATAAACCAAGCATGACAAGAGCTAGCCCTACTACCACGATGATTCTGTCTTGTGCATATTGCTTCATGCAGAGCTTCCTTTCAGGTTCAATATTTAAGAAATTTACTAGGTACAAACAGTGATTGAATGGTTACGCCCCTGGAACGGGATACAAGGGGGGTTCACCTTTCAATATACGAAGAACGTCAGCCACGACAGTTTCACCCATACGAACAAGGCTTTCCTCCGTGCTCGCCCCGACGTGCGGCAATGCGACAAAATTAGGGAGGGAAAAAAGTGGATGGTCCTTGTTCAGGGGCTCGTCAATAAAAACATCGCTTGCGGCCGCTCGCAGCCCACCAGAGTTGAGGACTTCATACAGCGCTTCTTCGTCAACGATACCGCCCCTGGCTGTATTCACCAAAATAGCCCCAGGCTTGCAAAACGCTAAGCGTTCAGCATTAATGAGATTTTTTGTTTCGATGGTCAGCGGGACATTAATTGATATGTAGTCTGAAAGTAATAGTAAGCGTTCAATGTCAACTATTTTTTCGATACCCAAGTTTTCAAAATTGTCATCACTTAAAAAAGGGTCAAATCCTATAACTTTCATGTTGAACCCTTTATTCAATATTTCGGCGATGCGCTGTCCAATGCGCCCAACTCCCACAAGCCCAACAGTTTTATCCATCAATTCAGTTCCGGTCAGTTCTTTTGGACAGACTGTTGTGTATGCCCCTGCGCGCAATTGGTTGTGGCCATAAGGGATTTTTCTGGACATGGTTAGCATAAACGCTACCGCTAGCTCTGCAACTCCTTCGAGATTGGCCCCGGGGGTGTATACAACTTTTATCCCCAGATTTCGCGCTGCAACAACATCAATAGAATCTACACCAACCCCATGCTTGCCAATGACTTTTAGGTCGGGGGCACTTTCCATTATCTGGCGATCCACCTTTGCTGCGCGAACGATAATCGCATCGGCTGTTGAAATGTTTTGAACGTTTGGGTCTTCCCAACCAACAACTTCTACATTTTCTCGTAGCAATGTTAGTGAGTCGGGATGGATAGGCTCAAATATATGTACTTTCATAATCACCTCGTAAGTGTTTCAGTAACAATCAGATTCAATTCAGTCTACAAACTCGCACCCTTTAGCTTTCAGAGCTGCGTCTACCCAGGCTCTGTCCCACGTTAAATTTTCGATATCATTCTTGATCTGAGTTTCCTTCGCATTATGTGCTTGTGCTTTTATGAGAACATCGGAAGCATCCGCCGGGCTTATTACAACTACTCCATCGGAATCTCCCACAACAATATCTCCCGGGTTGACGACAATCCCTCCGCACATGATTGGAAAGTTGATTTCCCCACCACCTTCTTTCAATGGACCGTTAGGAGTGATGCCGGTAGCGTAAACCGGGAAATCAGTCAACTTGCGTACTACGTCTAGATCACGGATACAGCCATCGACAACAAGACCGGAAACACCCCTCCTGCGAAGCCATAAAATCATCAACTCACCGGTGATGGCATAAGAATTCTCACCTTGAGCATCGATGACGATAACGTCGCCGGGCTGAGCCATATCAATTGCCTTATGGAAAAGCAGATTGTCGCCAGCCCGCACTTTGACTGTAAATGCGCAACCCAGAAGCGGCGCCGAATTCATAGGAATGATTCTGGAATTCATGCAGCCAATTCGGTTCATGTTGTCACCAATATTTGCGACTGGAATCGATTTGAAAGAATCTACCAAGGTTTTATCAGGCCGATAAATTTGTTTTTTAATGCGAAATCCAGGATTAGACATTTTGATCTCCTTTGTGTAGATTTAATAGTTGTCCATCTATAACTTTCCGATATACTTACATTTTAAAAATTAACCATCATTTTTTACTATCAATTTGTGCTCGAAATTTTTAGCAAAATTTGAACTAACATTATTTTATTTTGCATTACAGCAAGAAGCAGGCCAACTAACAGAAGTCTTTAAAGTCTAGCTTTTCCCGATGATTCATGCTACATCTGGCGCATAAATATGAAACATATGTAGCAATAAAGATGCATTTGTCGCACAGGAGACACTATGGCACTCATAGGGCTAATCCACCCCGACCCGATTATTGCTGAACGTGCTAGGACCGTCGCTGTCTCACTGGGTCTTAATCACTCGCTTACAATAGAAACCGTAATTGTTGAAAACTCGGGTGCTGTAGCAAGAGAACTCGAACTGGCAGGTGTTGATGTGATCATCACTAGGGGCATGATTGTGGACATTGTTAAAAAAGCTGTGGAAACACCGATCGTAGAAATCCCAGTCACCGGACAAGATCTCGCAGCTGCTTTACATGAGGCAAAACAATATACTGCCTTGGAGCGACCACAAATTGCATTGATGGCCTTTTCTTCTACGATCAAGAGTGATGTTGAAATTTTTGCGGATCTCCTCAATATTGATTTATTCACCTATCGAGTAAGCAATGATAGAAATTTGATTATAAACCAGTTACTTCGCGCCAAAGAAGATGGCGCCCATGTTGTGGTAGCGGGACACTTCTCTGCAAATCTTGCCCGAGAATTGGGTATGCACCCGTTAATGTTAACCTCTGGAGACGTTGCGTTACGTACTGCCTTGCTCGAGGCACAAACTGTCGCCTACGCCCGGCGCCTTGAAAAGGCCCGCACAAGAAGGCTGCAATCTATCGTTGATATTTCTAAAAATGGCATCCTTGTTGTCGATGCAGCGGGCAATCTTCAGGCGGTTAACACAGCGGCTCGGCAGGTACTGAATCTAGATATGGGATTAGAAAAGCGCAAGGCAAGAGATATTCTCCCTTCCTCTATAATTTCACTATGTCTAGATTCCGACGAGCCTATCAAGGACGAGATATTAAAGCTAAATAACATTCCATATCTTTGCAGTACCGATATGATAAAAATGGAGTCTTCTGTCACCGATGTGATTTTGACGCTACAGCCTGCAGCCGCTATTGGAGAGTTGGAATCTAAATTGCGGAAAAGCCTGCACGCAAGAGGATTGACTGCACAGTATTCATTTAAAGACATTCTTGGTGTGTCTGATGTCATTATGTCAACTATCGCGCTTGCCCGCGCCTATGCTACCACCGATAATTCGGTATTGCTTTTAGGAGAAACCGGCACTGGCAAAGAGCTTTTTGCGCAGGCAATACATCAAGCTGGCCCTAACTCAGTAGGACCTTTTGTGGCTATCAACTGCGCAGCACTTCCTCCTTCACTGCTGGAGTCAGAGCTTTTTGGCCACGAAGAGGGGGCATTTACTGGTGCTCGAAGAAAAGGGAAACCAGGGCTTTTTGAGCTGGCGCATAACGGAACGATATTTCTTGATGAAGTGTCCGAAATGGATCATTACGGCCAGACTCGATTGCTACGTGTGTTGCAAGAACGATGTACCATGCGTATTGGTGGAGATAGATACATCCCTGTAAACGCAAGAGTCATTGCGGCCTCTAACCGTAATCTAGCCGAATCGGTTGAAAATGGCAGCTTCCGACGGGATCTTTATTATCGTTTAAACACACTCCCCTTAAAAATTCCTCCACTTCGTGCCCGGCCACAAGATGTACGATTTTTGGCGAGTGAGTTCGCCGAAAGATCTCGGAAAAAGTATGCTGGTGCGCTGAATTTAACCACTTCGATAATGGGAGTACTGGAAAGCCACGATTGGCCCGGAAACGTCCGCGAACTGTTAGGATTCATGGAGCGGCTTACACTGGTTGCCCAGAACGTAACTCTCACAGAAATTGAAGTAAAAAACATGCTCCTACCTGAGACAGATGATGCAGATGTCAGGGCAAAACAAATACTACCTGCATCAAAAAAATCTTACGATTCAGAACATGATAGAATCACCTCAGCACTACTGCAGAATAATGGCCATCAAGGATTAACATCTCAACAGCTTGGCATGCACCGCAGTACTTTACTGCGAAAAATGAAAAAAATGGGTATCCGATTTCATCGCACGCTACTAGAATGATCGCTCGTGTGACTCAACCTATAGCTTTATATTTTAAAGATAATGACCTACAAATCGTGAAATACGGCGTTAAAAAGCGGTTGATTTCCAAAAGCTTCCTGAGCGTGGCCAAAAAAATTGATGGAAAAAGCAGAGATATTTGACAAGATACGTGGGGGAATAAAAAGGAGCCCCCTCAGTTATCTTGGTCAAGCTCCATCAATTAGCGTGGTCAGTCATCCCTCAATTACCGTGTATACTCTCACCTCAGTCATTATAAGTGAACAAGAAATGCCAAGGAAGTGGCGTGAGCGCAGTGGTGTTGAGCGCAGTGGTGTTGAGCACAGTGGTTGACTTGATGTCGTTTTAATGCGACAATTTGCTTATGCGTTATCACATTGAAACGACCGAGAGCTTCGACAAATGGCTGGTCAAGCTCAAAGACAAGAGCGCAGCTACTCGCATTTTGTCACGAATATACCGTTTTGAGCAGGGCAATATGGGAGATATTAAAACGATTGCCCCTAACCTGTTTGAAGCACGGCTGTTCTTCGGTCCCGGATATCGGCTTTACTACACTATCCGAGAAGATGTCATCGTTTTGTTGCTCTGTGGCGGCGACAAATCAAGTCAGGGTAGTGATATTGAAAAAGCCAAGGAGCTCTTGGAGGAATCATGACTATAAAAACAAAACCATTTGACGCAAGCGAATATTTAGATAACCCAGAAATGATCCAAGAATACATACAAGTCATGCTGGAAGAAAATGGCATCGAAGGCTTTCAGCGTGCTCTTGGTGATGTTGCCAAAGCTCAAGGCATGAGCGAAATTTCCCGTAAAACCAATTTGAGCCGTCAAAATTTGTACAAAGCTTTGACTCCAGGCAGCTCGCCAAAATTTGATACAATCAAAAAAGTTGTCGAGGCTATCGGATGCAAACTCAGTGTTTCCTGATATCGCTTCCCATTGGCGTAATGATGATTATGCCGTGCCGAGCTCGATAGGGCGCTTGACGACTAAACCGTAAGTGAAGCTGTAACGTTGCCAAAGGGAAGCGTGACGACTTTATGCTACCCTTCCCGATCCACCACCCTACAGAGCAGCAAGCGCCCACGGATACCAAATCGTGGGCTTTTCTTATGATGCAGGACTTTCAGTAATCACCAAAACAGACCAATTTCTCCGCACAAAACAATGCAAGATGATTTCTAAGACATGGCCACTTAACTGCTAGTCCAATTGTCCTTGAATTAGTTCAAGAAGGTGAAATATCGAAGCAACGAAGGGCCATTCGACAAAAGTCAGATGGCCCTTAATCTCAACCCAGGAACAGTAAGACTGGGTATCTAATACCTAAATATTTTAAGAATTGGCGGTTCACAGCTCATATTATTCTGATGGGTTAATTTCACATAACAGTTGCTGCGCCATAACCGAATCACCTGGCGCGACCAACAAACGGCCAAGAACACCAGCGCTAGGGGCATTGACTTCACTCTCCATTTTCATTGCCTCAAGAGTTATCAGCTGCTCTCCAACCTCAACATGATCACCTTCTTGTTTGTGAACTTTCCAGACATTGGCTGCCATCGGACTGGCAACCGCGGTGGTAGGGGATGATGAGATGCTTGGCCGGCTTTGCGCTTGTTGTTGGTCGAATAGTTGGAGATTGAAGAGTGCTCCCCCTATCTCAATCTGATAACGTCCATCAGCACTTGGAACCAGGTCAACCTCCACTGGATGGTCATCGATAAGCAGATTATAATGGCTACTTCCCAAAGAGCAAAGGTCAACTAGATACCGCTGTCGATCAAGGGTCAACTCATACAAACCCGAAGGCTGCTCCATGATGTCAATATGATAGTCAGTGCCGTTGGCGGTGACCCGGTAGCTATTTTTCATAACGTTCCTCGTTAGCGATGGGTGACGGCCTGGAGTTGTCCAGCAAGTCGCCAGGGGCTAGGACGACGGGTATTTCCAAGCAGGATCGGATCATCATTGACGGGTTGCCGGTGAGCATGAAGGACAGCTGCTAAGACGGCCAGTCGTTCCAGCTGCACAGCGTCAGCTGGTGGCTTGAATTCAAAACGATTATTCAGAAAACCAGTGTCAAACTCACCCCGAATGAACTCGGGATGCTGTAACAACTGTTTATGAAACGGCAGGGTGGTGGCAATGCCACTAATTACGGTCTCATGCAGGGCTCGCTGACAGCGTGCAAGTGCTTCAGAACGAGTACGGCCAAAAACAATCAGTTTAGCCAGTAGTGGATCATACTCTACCGGGACACGGTACCCTTGATCAATACCGCTATCGACTCGAATCCCTGGCCCGGCAGGCATCTGGACACGATTCAACACTCCGGGAGCCGGGAAAAAGTTGTTGGCGGGATCTTCGGCACATATCCGGCATTCGATGGCGTGGCCGCTGATCCGGATATCGTCCTGGTGCACAGAAATGGGTTCACCTGCGGCGATGCGGATCATCTCCTGACATAGATCAAGGCCGGTGACCCACTCGGTTACCGGATGCTCAACCTGCAACCGGGTGTTCATTTCCAAAAAGAAAAACTCGCTGCTATTGCCCGAGACGATAAATTCGACGGTTCCAGCACTATTATAATTTACAGCTCGCGCTGCTTTGATTGCGGCAGCCCCCATGGCTTGGCGCAGCTTATCATCAACAAAGGGACTGGGCGCTTCCTCCACAACCTTCTGATGACGGCGCTGAATCGAACATTCGCGTTCCCCTAGGTGGATCAGGTTGCCATGGTGATCACCAAGTACCTGGATTTCGATATGTCGAGGCGACTCGACAAAACGCTCCATGTAGACGGCATCGTCACTAAAAGATTTCCCTGCCTCACTTTTAGCAGCACGAAAAGCCAGGAGAAGTTCCTCCGGATTTTCAACCTTGCGCATCCCTTTACCACCACCACCGGCCGCAGCCTTGAGCATCAGCGGGTAACCGATGCGATCGGCCCAGTGCCGACAGTGATCTTCATCGAGAATGTTTTCTAGCATCCCCGGAACCAGAGGGACATCCATGGCAGCAACCGCTGCCCGTGAAGTAGTCTTGTTACCCATAATCCGCATAGCTGCCGGCGACGGGCCAATAAAAACCAGTCCGGCAGCAGCACAGGCTTCGGCAAAATCAGCGTTTTCCGAAAGAAAGCCATAGCCGGGGTGAACCGCGTCAGCATCGACCCGGGTCGCAACCTCGATCAGACGATCGCTGCAAAGGTAGGATTCTTGGGCAGATGGTGGGCCGATACGGTAAGCTTCATCGGCATGACGCACATGCGGCGCTCCACGATCAGCATCAGAATAGACCGCGACACTGGTAATGCCAAGGTCGCGACAGGCTCGAATAATCCGGACTGCGATCTCCCCTCGGTTAGCAATAAGGATCTTGTTGAACATGTCTGATTCCTCCTGGATGTCCCTGGCTGCAGGAACTGGCAACGATTACAACGGAATATTGCCATGTTTGCGTGGCGGGTTGAGATCACGCTTGTTGCTCGCCATGGCCAAAGCACCAATTAGCACCCGCCGGGTATCCGCCGGATCAATAACAGCATCAAGATAGCCGGTTGTGGCCGCATGTCTGGCGCTGGTTTGCAACGGGGGCGCATCTTTTGAGTTGAGAATAGTCGTTGTTCCGGCGGGGCTGGTAAGGCCGATATCTGCTCCGGGGTAGGCAACTACCAGGTCGGCGCGCAATGATTTCGGATTCATGATACAGCAGGCTCCGCCATAGGCTCTGCGAACAATGACTGTCAATTTGGGAACCGTCGCTTCTGCCATGGCATAGAGTAACTGCGCAGTTGCCCGGACAATACCGCCATGCTCTTGTTGGCACCCTGGTAAGAAACCGGGAACATCCTCAAACACAATCAAAGGAAGATTGAACGCATTGCAAAAGCGCACAAACCGGGCACCTTTGCGGGCGGCATCGACATCCAGAACACCGGCCATTTCCTGCGGCTGATTAGCAATAATCGCCACTGTTCGTCCGTTAAGGCGTGCCAGTCCTGTCACCAGATTACCCGCAAAGGACTGGCTCACCTCCAACCAGTAATGATCGTCAACCACTGCCCGGATCAGCTCCCTGATGTCGTAATCGGAGTCGCCAGGATTTTCGATAAGCAGTGTGATCTCTTCGGTTTTGCGGTACGGATCATCCGTTGAGGGACCAGGCGGTGGATCCTCCAGGTTATTCAGGGGAAGCAATCCAACCAGTTCCCGCAGTTGCGCCAGGCAGTGTTCCTCGTCCCTGCACAGAAAGTGGCTGCCACCGGTGATTTCACTATGGATGGCAGCTCCGCCAAGTTCCGCCGGGCTTAGTTCGATACCGCTGGCGGCTTGGATCACCTCCGGACCTGTCAGGTACATGCAGGCTCCGGTTTCCACCATACAGACAAAATCACTCAGCGCCGGACCAAATGCGCCGCCGCCAATACAGGGTCCGAGAATAGCGCTCAATTGTGGAACAACTCCGGAAGCAGCGACCTGCTTCATAAACAGATCGCCATAGCCGGCCAGGGCGTCGACACCGTCCTGAAGGCTGATCCCAGCAGAATCGTACAGACCGATCACCGGAGCTCCCATCTTTAACGCCATATCGATGATTTTGCTGATCTTTGCCGCCGCTACGACACCTCCAGCAACCTCAGGATTCTGAGAAAAAACATAGATTAAACGACCGCCGATGGTCCCGTAACCGGTCACCACGGATGTAGCAGAGATAGCCTGCGGAGCATCGCAGTCATCGTAACGAGGTTCATGCCGAAGTTGATCAATTTCAAAGAACGAATTTTCATCAAGCAGATGGATCAGACGCTTACGAGCCTGAAGTTGGCTTTCCTGCCCCAGCGGCTCTTGCTGTTTGTGGTGCTGTTCTGAAACCATCTGCACACTCCTTGATAATTGAAACTGCCACCGCAGCCATTTTAAGACCATGATGCCGATAGATTTCTGATGTCAATTTGCTCCTGTTCAGGTTAAACTTGACAACATTTGATACAGGAGAAGATTATGGTCAAAACCGATAAAAACAAGACTGCTGACAAGACAGAATTCCAGCGTGCCGATGACGGCGCGAGCGAACACTATCGAATTGTCACCTCTGCCCACTTGGCAAAATCCTACCCGGAACTCTCCGAATTTGAATTCGGCCTGATTATCGCTTCCAATGCTTTTCAGCGCTGGGTGATACGCTGCATGAATGCCGCCGGTGCCAAGGACATGACCACTCTTGACATCCTGATCCTGCATCATGTTACTCACCGGGGCAAAGGTAAACGACTGGCGGATATTTGTTTCATCCTCAACATTGAAGATACCCACCTTGCTACCTATTCCCTGAAAAAACTCCTTGCTGCCGGTCTTGTTGCCAGCGAAAAAAAAGGGAAGGAAGTGCTCTATTCCATTACCCCCGAAGGAGAAGCTCTGTGTCAGCACTATAAAAAAATCAGGGAAAGTTGCCTGATTACAAGTTTTTCCGGCTCCGCAGAAGAACGTGCCCAGCTCGCCGATATTGCAAAGTTTCTACGCAATTTGTCTGGTCAGTACGATCAGGCTGCGCGCGGTGCATCATCCTACTAAAAATCAGCACAGCATCTGTGGCAGCGGCAGCAGAGTGCATCCCCGATCTGTCAGGGCTTGGCGAATCAATCTGGCAGTGGCAACAGCGTCCTGATTATCACCATGAACACAGATACTGTGAAAACAGGTCGGCAGGCATTTGCCCGAATGGCAGACTATGCCCTGCTGCTCTACCATAGCCAGCACCTGGTCCACACAATCCTGAGGATCATGCAGCACCGATCCCGGTACACTGCGAGGTAGCAGATGGCCACTATCGCTGTAGCGACGGTCGGCAAACAGCTCCAGCGCAACGGAAAGTCCTGCCCGTTCTCCAGCGGCAGCCAGTTCCGACAACGCCGGCGCGAGCAGAATCAATTCACGGTTGTAGTCGCGAACAGCAGAGGCGACGATGGCGGCGAGTTCCGCTGATTCACAGGCCATGTTATTCAGGGCGCCATGGGGTTTAACATGGGTTACCGTTGTCTCAAATCCACGAGCGATCGCGTCAAGTGCACCAATCTGATATAACAGAATCGCCCGGATTTCAGTCGCGCTAAGCTGCATTGGGCGCCTTCCAAAACCGTGCAGATCGGCAAACCCTGGATGGACGCCGATACTGACACCTGCACGGATCGCCAGATCCAACGTGGTCGTCATCACATGAGGATCCCCCCCATGCAAGCCACAGGCAACATTGGCGGAATTCACCAACTGCAGCAACTCATGATCGTTTCCCATAACATAGGCGCCGTAGCTTTCGCCAAGGTCGGCATTCAGATTCAGACGCATAAATCAGTCTCCATCAGATGTGACCGGAACCTCAGGTGAGTCGCGACGACCATCGACCACCCCGCTGATCAGGTTGATACGGTTTAATGTCGCTGCTGGAATAACAGGATCGGTCGCTACCGGCACGATCTGTTCGACCAGAGCAGCCAGTTGTTGACGATGGTGGCGCAATAACTTTTCAGCAGTTGTCGTAGAGACCGCTCGAAAACAGATACTGCGGCCGGGTTGTAATGTTGCCAGGATCGGCAGATCGACAGAAATCACTGTTGCTATCTTTGGATAGCCACCCACCGTGGGACCATCTGCCAGCAGCACAATAGGAGCACCATTGCCTGGCACCTGGATTGCCCCGGGAACAATTCCGTCAGAGATGATTTCACTCCCACGCTCTGGATCGTGGTCAAGTTGCGTCCCCTCCAGACGACTCCCCATCCGATCGGAGTCACGACTGATCCGATAGCTGCTACGAACAAACAGATCACGAGCGGCGCTGGTAAAATAGTCTTCCTGAGGACCCCAGATGACCCTGATTTGCTGCGGCTCACCCTCAGTCTCAGCAGCGATGATCAAGCCCGGTACGGCTGCGACTGCCGACTGCGATAACTGGCGGTCAGGTTCCTGGGGAGCGCTTATTGCCAACAAATCCAATCGCGAACCGGCGAGCAGACGGTGGCCGTCGACACCACCAAACTCACCCCGCAGATAGGTCGAACAGCTTCCCATCACCGGCGTCAACCTGAAACCACCGGTAACGGCAAGATAGCCGACCTTACCGGCGACCAGAGGACCGATCTTCAAGAGATCTCCGGCTTGCAACGTGATTGAACGCCACGAAGTCAGGGGCAAAATTTTGCTACCACGACGCAGTTCAGCCGTGAAATCACCACTTAGAGCCACCTGTGCACTTCCCTCGGTCAGTTGCAGGGTCGGTCCGATGAGAAAAAATTCCAGCACCGCCGTGGATACCGGGTTGCCAACCAGAGTATTGGCAAGATAAGCCAGATCGGGATGTAAAGCCCCTGATTGGGGTACCCCGATCCGCCGATAACGACTGCGTCCGAGATCCTGAATGGTCGCCAGAACACCTGGTGCAATGACGTTAAATTGCGCACTCATTGCCCCGTCCCTTGTTTCAGAAAAGTCGAATAATCAAGAGTTGCGGCACTGGCAGCCTCTGCGTATTTGTCAAAATCAGCTGGGGTAACCGACCGGAAGCTGACACGATCACCTGCGGCGAGCAAAGCCGGCTCGGTGCGCCCGGCATCGAATAGGGGAAGAGGGCAGCGTCCAAGCAATAACCAACCGCCGGGGCTCTCCCAGGGATAAATAGCGGTCTGGCGACCGGTAATTGCCACAGAACCAACCGGCACACGGATACGAGGTTCTTTTAAACGCGGCATTTGAAGTTGCTCCGGCACCTCCCCCATATAAGGAAAGCCAGGAGCAAAACCGATCATATAAACCTGATAGATCTGTGTACTATGAAGATCTACCACCTCATCAGGATCGAGGCTGCAACTATTGGCGACTCGCTCAAGATCGGGGCCGTACTCCCCCCCATAACAGACCGGCAGACTCCAATAACGGATCTTCCGGTCCAGGTTCTCCTCCGGCTCTGCCAACAGATCAAACAAACGCTGTTGCAACTGCTCAGGGCTGTTTTTTAAAGGGTCAAAAAGCACCGTCAGTGAGCGATAGGTCGGGATTGTTTCCGTCACTGCGCACAGTGCACCCTGTTCAATGGCACGATTGAGGCGCCGATCAAAAGCAGCGACGGTTTCGACTAACTGTTGATCAATTATATCCCCGAATTCAACTGTCAGGGCACTATCGCCAAGGTTCAGAAACCGAGGGGCATGCTTCATATCAACACCATGATCAACCATCGATACCCGATCAACCAATCATCAGACTGGGTAAATAGAGTACCAGCTGCGGAAAAACAGTCAGGATCACTGCCATCAATAGCATGATGAAGAAAAAAGGAATTGTTGCCTTAATGATGGTACCGATCGGTTCATCGGAAATACCCTGAATAACAAACAGACTGAATCCGACCGGCGGCGTTACTTGTGACAATTCGACCATGACCACCAGAAAAATCCCGAACCAGATCGGATCAAACCCTGCCGCGACGACGATAGGCAGAACGATAGGCAGGGTCATGACAACGATGGAAATACCGTCGAGCATCAGACCAAGAATAAGATACATGATGCCGATAACTACCAGCAGCACATAAGGCGACACGTCGAGCCCGGCAACATAGGTACTAATACCTCTGGCTATCCCAACGAAGCCGACAACCTGGGATAAAAACGCCGCCCCAGAGATAATCAAACAGATCATGCTGGTGGTTTTAACAGCACTTAAAGCTGCCTCACGAAAATTGGCCAGACTCAAGGACCGGTAACCGGCTGCCAGAAGCAAAGCGCCCAAAACACCAAGTGCGGCGGCCTCCGTAGGGGTTGCAAATCCGAGATAGATTCCCCCAAGGACCAGGGTAACCAACAGTAATACCGGAAACAGTTCTTTCAGTGAGTTCAGCTTATCTACAAGGGTTGAACTTTCGTTGACATCAGGAACAATTCCCGGTTGCATTTTTGCTCGCGCTATAATGTAGAACGTATAGAGTAGCGCCAGAACCAGTCCGGGGATGATGCCGCCGATAAACAGTCTGCCGATGGAAGAATCAGACAGCACCCCGTAAATAATCATGATCAGGCTTGGAGGAATCAGAAAGCCAAGAGTGCCTGCCCCTGCCAGCGAACCGATGGCCAGGGAGCGGTCATAACCTCTTTTTGACAACTCATCTAGAGTAATTTTACCCACGGTGGCGGTGGTCGCAGCGCTGGAGCCTGAAACTGCAGCAAATAAAGAACAGGCGGCAACATTGATGTGCAGCAAGCGACCTGGAATATGTGCCAACCAAGGAACAAGACCATTGAACAACCGGGTGGAAATTCCACTGCGAAAAAGAATTTCCCCCATCAGAACAAACAAGGGAAGTGCCGTTAGGATCGACGAGTTAAAACTGTTCCAGACCGAATTAGCCAGCAGCCCACCGATGCGATCCAGGACTGACATTGTAGGCGGAAGATTCATCGGAAACAGTAGCATCCCGACAATACCGACCCCGAACAGACTAAAGCCGATCCATAGCCCCGATAACAGAAATGTCAACAGAACGACAAATAGACACAGTGCCAGGATTAAGGGTTCTGAGAACATGGTAATAACTTCCTGAGGAGTTGGGTCAGCAACTGCACACACAGTCCCAATAGTCCGATGGGAATCAGGGCCTGGGGTAAATACAGGGGGGTTTGGGAGATCGAATCAGCGGTCATCTCGTAGGTGTAGGCATCAATCGCCATCTGAAAGGCGTGATAACAGATGAAACCGGTAATCAGCAGTGCCATCAAAATAGCTACTGCCTCCAGATATCGCTGAACCTGTGGAGGTAGTTTGACCAGCAGGATGGTGATACGAATATGGCCGTCGGCGCGTAAGGTATAGCTCAAGCCGGCCAGAACCACCGCAACCATCAGATAGCCGCTGTACTCGCTCGAAATGTAGGTTGATGCCTTGAAAAATGTACGCAGTACAATTTCAACAGAAATCAACGCAACAATCAGCACCATGAATAGGGCAGATAGATACGCTCCCACCTTTGAGAGCGTATCTACCCCTTTTAAACATTTGTTGATCATTTTGTGAATTTACCAATGATGTCGTTCACCTCTTTGTCAGCCTTGGAACGATACTCATCGATAATGATTTTGGCGGCATTGTTCATGGCGGTGACAAAGGCACTGTCCGCGTCAGAGACATTCATACCGTTTTCCTTAATGATGGCAAGCCCTTCATCATTGCTGCTAATGGCCTTTTTCCATTGGGCGGCCTCCGTCTCTGCAGCGGCCTTGAGCATGGCGTCCTGTTGCGCTTTACTCATCGCGTTCCAGTAGTCGAGATTGATAGTCACCATATTCAAAGGATAAGCGTAGTTGATGATCTTGAAACCATTAAGGATCTCCCAGAACTTGCCATCTTTGGCTGATTCGGAGGAGGTCAGAACCGAGTCGATAGTCCCGGTAGTGAGGGAGGAGTAGACTTCACCCCAGGGCATCGATACCGGAGAACTGCCTAAAGCACGTAGGAACTCGGCGCCATTACGGTCATAGGTGCGGGTTTTGAGGTTATTAAGATCAGCGGTGGTATTGACAATATTCTTTGTAACCAGCCCGCTCGGTGGCCAGGGGGCAGCATAGAGCAGTTTTTGTTTCCACTTTGCTGCGGCTTTTTCATAAGCAGGTTTTGCGGCCTCATATAGCTGACGAGACTCGTCAAAATCACTTACCAAGCGCGGTAGCGAACTCATCCCGAAAACATGCTCACTTCCGGCAACGACACCCATCAGGATATCAGACATCGGTACTAATCCATCCCTAACGGATCGGAGCAGTTCCGGCCCGCTAAAGCCAAGACTTCCTCCTGGATGAACTGTTATCTGGATGCTTCCCTGCGAATATTCTTTGACCCTCTCTGCAAAATCGACGGCCCCCAGGGTATGAAGGTTATTAGCTCCGTAAATAGCATTCAGGTCGAGATTGATGGTACTCTGACTGAACACTTGGGGTGTCCACAACAAAAAACATGCGGCTGTAATCGATAAAATCTTCTTCAGCATTGCCTGACTCCTTCCTGATCATTGAGAGGTGGGAACCTCCGCCACTCGAAGGTTCTTTGAGTACTAAGATGGTTCAGAGTATCAGGTCAGCAGTGCGAGAAATCGTGTTTCTCAGCACCATGCCTAGTTTTGAAATCAGCCAATCAAGCAGTGCGTGAAAATTCATAAAACAACGTTTGAGGTAAAACTTAAGACAATGATGTTAATTTGTCAATAATTTATATTTAAATTGTCAATGTTTTAATCAGCAGCTAAATACTTCCTGCTACAAGGACCTGTTTACGCCATTTGATTTGGCGGCCGGTAGGTTGTTTACCTAAACCATGAGCAATTTTACCACGGCATCTAAATACCTGCTTGTCCTTATAAAAAATTGCGCACAACAGGCGACGGTTTCTTGTAGATTGTCAACAGCATTGGTGAGCAGGGTCTAGTGAAAGTGAAATCGAGGCTCGGTCAAACAATAAATTATGTGATCCAGGCTGAATTCTATGCGTTTCATAGGTAAATCGGCAATTGGATTGAGTCACATAACTTACGTCCACCATCTTTCAGACAGAAAAAGCTCTCATTCTCCGTACTGAACGCTTTTTCTGCAATGCACCATATTTGGGACGCGTTGCAGGGGATGAAGAATGCCGGTATTCATCCAGGCCCCTCTGGGATAG
>JAHYIY010000033.1 GCA_019429255.1 Desulfuromonadales bacterium
GAAGAATGGTGTAACGCAGCGCTTGGCGTAACCGTTTATAAGCGGAAGGGCGGTGTTTTTCGGGGTAAGCGTCTTCTGCAGAGGTCAAATGGGCGACGAGCAGACGATGTTCGATGCCCGTAGCCGTAAGAAAATGATCGACCTCTTCGATCGTCTCGCGAAACTCACGATAATCTTTTGCACCGAAAACAACAGGAAGTTCTGGACGAAGTTCAGTCTGAAATGCGATAGTTTTCATAGGACGCCTTTGGTTTCGTTGTGGTGACAAAATTATAAGGCATCTGTTTCCACTAAAGGAGGCAAAAATGCCTCCTTTAGTGGATTATTTTATCCTGCTATCGCAGACGGACAGGGCGTTTGCGCTAAATGGGACAGGCTCTAACACGCTTTACACCCTCCCAGGCAGTTGTTCTACCGGAATTGCTGTATTGCTGGAAAAGCTCGGGGTTCCCTATCAACTGATCAAGCGCAATAATGTCGCGGACTATCAATCGATGGTTCCGACCAACCAGGTCCCAGCTTTAAAGAGGGAAGATGGTCAGATCATTACTGAAGGGGCTGCTATCGCACTGTATCTGCTTGAAAAACACGCCAATACCATGCTGCCGGTAGACGTTGAGCAGAGATCCAAGTTCTATCAGTGGTTGAATTTTGATTATTCGACCCTGCACCCGGCCTACGGCAGAATGTTCGCCATTGCCTACAAAATCAAACTCAGTGATGAGGTCAAGGCAGAAACACTGCAGCAGCTTGCAGACGCCGTTTCCAGCTTGTGGGCAATTCTGGATAAGCGACTAGAAATCAGAAAGTTTATTCTCGGAGACCAACCGACCCACGCCGATTATATGGCCGCTGTGTATTCTAGCTGGAATGCTGGCTTTGCCAATACGAAAATTGAGATGGGGACAAACGTCAAACGTTTTATCGCTGACGTAGCATCACTACCGGAATTTAAAGCTGCTTACGAAAAAGAGCAGGTGGAGTTCAAGAAAACCTTTTAGAATTGAATCATGACAACTTTTCCAGTAATGCCTTGGCTGCTGGTTCAGATGATGCGGGATTCTGACCTGTAATCAGCAGGCCATCAGCAACAACATGGGGATGCCAGTCCTTCGCTTTTGAGTATTTTCCGCCGCACTCCTTGAGCATGTCCTCGACCAGAAAAGGAACTATCTCAGTCAGTCCGACAGCCTCTTCCTCGCTATTGGAGAAACCAGTAACTTTTTTCCCCTGCACCACGGAGGATCCATCTGGAGCTTTAGGGTGCCGTAGCACACCAGGGGCATGGCATACAGCGGCAACCGGTTTGCCCGCGGCAAGCATCACCTCAATCAGAGCGATGGACGCTGCATCTTCGGCTAAGTCCCACAGGGGGCCGTGCCCGCCAGGGTAAAATACGGCGTCATAATCAACTGCGGTGACAGCTGCAAGCACTAGAGTGTTTGCCAGAACAGCCTGTGCAGCAGAATCTGATTTGAAACGATGGGTCGCTTCGGTCTGAAAATCCGGGGCGTCACTCTTGGGGTCAAGTGGCGGTTGGCCGCCATGTGGTGATGCCAGCGTAATTTCAGCCCCTGCGTCTTTGAATACATAGTAAGGTGAAGCAAATTCCTCCAGCCAGAAACCGGTTTTTTCGCCGGTGGTGCCAAGATTCTCGTGTGAAGTCAGGATCATCAATATCTTCATGTTAACTCCATAGATATAAGTGAGCTAATCTTTTGTGATGCGAGGAATCAACCTATCAAAGTTTTTTCCTTCGAGCAAGCCAATGCAGGCTTGCAGTACGTGTTCCCAACCATCGACGGAATCTTCGTGAAAGATGATTTTACCCTCGTAGCGTCAGGCGCTCAATTGGTTATAGAGCGCAGCCATGGTGTCGTATGCAGACATATACATGACAGCGACTTGCGGCAATCCGGTTCCAGCGGCCATCAGAATTTGAGCAGGCTGAAGACTTTCCCGTCGGGCAACTTACTGCGGCCATTGAGAAATTCCAGTTCCGCCAGAAAAGCACACTCAACCAGCTCGGCTCCGGCGCGGTCGAGCAGTTGAATGACCGCGGCCATGGTGCCGCCGGTAGCGAGCAGATCGTCGGCAATAATCACGCGATCCCCACTTTTAAATGCGTCTTCATGGATTTCAAGAACATCGCTGCCATACTCAAGATCGTAGGTCACCCGATGGGTCTTGTAAGGGAGCTTTCCCGACTTGCGGACCAGGGTGATTCCGGTACCCAGCTTGTAAGCCAGTGCTGCTCCGAGGATAAATCCACGGGCCTCTATACCGACAATCTGGTCAATCTTTTCACCAATATAGCGATGAGCGAGCAGATCGATCATGCGCTGATAACTTTTGGCATCGGCCAGTAAAGTGGTCACATCTTTGAAGATGATCCCTTTTTTGGGAAAATCGGGGATATCGCGAATAATATTCTTTAAATCATCCATCATTGTTCTCCCGTAACAGGCGATTAGGGTTCGGACGGTGTTAATTTCTGCTGTGCGGCATTGCGCAGCGTTGTCAGACTCTTGGCCTCAATCTGGCGGATGCGCTCGCGGGTCACCCCGAAAAGCCGGCCGATGGTATCGAGGGTTTGTGGCTCGGAATCATCGAGTCCAAAGCGCATAACCAGAATTTCCCGTTCGGCTTCAGTCAAGTCATCCATCAATTCAAGAACATGGGTAAAAAGATCGACATCCTCGATAGTGCTGGCCGGGTCGACGAGATTTTTGTCCTCAACTGTATCGATGAGGCTGTAGTCGTTGTTATCCCCCATCGGGTGCTCGATAGAATAAGTCTTTCGAAGCAACACCAGCATTTTGTGCACCCGAGCTTCTTCAACCCCCAAGGCAGCGGCGATTTCTGCAACGCCAGGGTCACGATTGAGGGTCTGAACCAGTTCACGAGTAACCTTGACAAGCTTGTTGATTTCATCAGCGACATGCACCGGCAAGCGAATGGTGCGGCTCTGATTAACCAGAGCACGCTCGATCGACTGACGAATCCACCAGGTAGCATAAGTGGAAAATCGACACCCTTTACTAACCTTGAACTTTTCAACGGCCTTGATCAGCCCAATATTCCCTTCCTCAATCAGGTCAAGAAAAGGAAGTCCGCGGTTCATATAACGCTTGGCGATTTTAACAACCAGGCGCAGGTTAGATTCAATCATCCGCGCTCTGGCATCTTCATCACCGAGGGCAATCAATTCAGCCAGTTGACGTTCCTGTGCGGCATTTAACAGCTGACTTTTTTGAATATCCTTGAGATAGAGTTTAATCGCATCGACCGCTGATGTTTCATTGTCAGACTGATATTCCTTCTCTTCTTCCTCATCAGCATCAGTCTCCAGATCGTTTGCATCTACCCCATCATCGGCCAAGACATCCAGCTCTTCCGGCTGGTCCTCTTCTGAATTGTATCTGCTCATCCATGAACTCCTGATTTTTGAAAAGTTTCAACGATCACTAAGGGAGATACAATTGAGGGTTTACCGGCTCTTTTCCTGATCGAACCTCGAAATGTAAACGCGGTTCCCCTCCCGCAGGTGGTGTTCCCGACAGGGCTATTCTGTCACCACGGCTGACAAATGCCCCTTGACTTACCAGGTTACGTTGATTAAATCCGTAAACAGTAAAAAGTTGGTTGTCATGCTGCAAAATCACCAGATGACCGTAGCCACTGACGCCATCACCACTATAAATCACCCGCCCGGCTTCAGCGGCCAGCACGGCAGTCCCCGGCTGTGCCGCGATTTCTATGCCGCGTCCGGCACCTGCCTCTGCAGCCGGACGAAATTGTCGTACAACAGACCCCTTAAGGGGCCAGCTAAATGTCTTTTGCGGTATACTCGCCATCGCGGGCGGAGGCGATGAGGGCGCAGGTGGAGGGCGTGGTGTCAGTACAGGAGCAGAAGGTGGGGATGACGGCGTTGCCGGTGCCGGTGCTGTGCGGGTTGTGGTAGCAGGAACTGGTGATGATGTTACCACCTCGACGCGACGTTGCTGATTTGCCCCCGGAATATACAACCTGGTACCTGCGCGCAACTGCGTAGGGTCAGAAATATTGTTGATGCGGGCCAGATAATCGCTATCGACCCCATAGGTGCGACTGATACGAAAAAGGGTCTGACCCGGTTCGACGGTATGGTAGACCCCGGAATGACAGGCGGCCAAAGCTATCACAACCGTCACAGCTATCAACAAAGCCAATGAGAAGCGGGACAAAGACACTACCACCTTCCTACGGCCAGCAATCAAAAGTAGATCCTCTATTTGTTATCTGCTCCGACGATCAACTGGCCATCCGGACGATAACAACAAAAATCGCAATAAGGATAAAGGCAATTACGGTTAACAGATTGAAGTATTTTTCAATCAATGCACGAGCCGGCTGCCCGATATAATAGAACAGGGTGGCAACCAGATAAAAGCGTAAACCGCGGCCAATCAGTGATGCCAGTATAAATACCGGAAAGTTGATGGCGAAAACACCAGCGGCAATGGTAAAAATTTTGTAGGGGATCGGAGTAAAGCCGGCGGCAAATATAATCCATAAATCGAATTCACTGAACAACTCACCGACACGGGCAAAGCCCACTTCAGTAACACCCGGCACGTACGCATAAAAAAAGACCGCCAATAAATCCCACAATCCCCAGCCAATGGCATAACCAAGAGCCGCCCCCAGCACCGAACCGACCGTGGCAATCAGAGCATAGCGGTAGGACCTCTGCGGCATGGAGAGAGCCAATGCCATGATCAGAACATCCGGGGGAATCGGGAAAAAACTGGCTTCGGTAAAGGCGAGCAGACCCAGCGCCAGTAGCGCATAACGGCTGTTAGCCCAGGTCAGAACCCAGTCATAGAGGCGGCGCACAGATTTTAGCATGACAATGGCTGCAAGGGGGTTTTATGCATTATCCGTTTCCGCCCAGCCAGCTTCGCCAATAAGGGGAACAAAACGACAGCCCATCAACTCTTCGCGCCGGAACTGATCCTCTCCCAGATGGGTTATCCTTATCAAGCTCTGCTGGTTAAATCCACCAACCGGCAAGACCAGCTTGCCCCCTACAGCCAACTGAGCCAGATATTCATGCGGCACGTCCGGTGCGCCGGCGGCGACCAGGATCCCATCGAAAGGGGCCTGATCTTTCCAACCCAGCGTGCCATCGGCAATTTTGATATTGACATTACTTATGTGTAATTGATCGAGGACCTTGCGGGCACGGGCAGCAAGGGCGGGAATACGCTCAATCGAGTAGACGCGCTTAGCCAACATGGCGAGAATGGCTGTCTGATAACCGGAACCGGTACCAATCTCGAGTATCCGTTCTTGACCTTGCAGTTCCAGCGCCGCCGACATAGCGGCAACCATGTAGGGTTGTGAGATAGTCTGCTTATGGCCGATCGGCAGGGAACCATCGGCATAGGCGTGACCACGCAACCCCTCGTCAACAAAAAAGTGGCGCGGCACCTGATTCATCGCATCGATCAGGCGCGAATCATTGATGCCGCGGGCGATGATCTGTTGCTGAACCATTCTGCGTCGAGCGACGGAATAATCCATTACAAAACTCCTCCATCACACAACACCGGCCAATTTTTCAGGGTTTCGCAAAAGCTGTCACTGGTCAGATTGGTGTGCAACGGTGTCACCGAAATAAATCCACGAGACACAGCACAACAATCGGTTCCGGGAATATCTTCAAAACCAACGCTGGACCCTCCAATCCAGTAATATTTGCGTCCGCGGGGATCTTCGTTAACGATGACTGCTTGCCCATAGCGGCGTTTGCCCTGACGAGTAACTTTAACCCCGTGGCAGGGACCGGAAGGAACATTGACATTGAGGAAGGTGTCAGCAGGCAGCCCTTTTTTCACCACTTGTTGGGCTAGCACAATGATAAATCGAGTGGTGGTCAGCAGATCTGCTTCAGAAAATATTTTAGCGTTCAGTGAAACGGCGATCGCCGGTATCCCCATCAATGAAGCTTCCAACGCTGCACTGACGGTCCCGGAATAGGTTATATCGTCGCCCATGTTGCTGCCACTGTTGATGCCGGAAACAACCAGATCCGGGCGCTGCATCATCAAACCGTGAATTCCCAGGTTAACGCAGTCGGTCGGGGTTCCATCAACGGCAAAGATACCGGGTTCAATCTCTTCAGCGCGTAATGGCTGTTCCAGGGTGAGGGCATGCCCAACCGCGCTGCGATTGCGGTCCGGGGCGACAATCACGGCGTCACCCAAGGTCGCCATGGCATCTGCCAGAGCACGCAGCCCGGGAGAATAGACACCATCGTCGTTAGTTACCAGTATCAGCACGTCGCCACTTTTCTCGGTATCATTGATTGTCTAGCAGGGATTGGCGCAACACCAGCAGATCAGTCTTGATTTGAACCAACCGTTGCTGAGCAGTTAGAGATGAGTCTTCACGGGAGGAAACAGATAGATCGAGGGTTTTTTTATGATCAAGCTGATTGCGTGCCCCGGCAATAGTAAAGCCCCGCTGATAAAGAAGATCCTTAATCAGCAGGGCCGTTTCTACGTCCTGCCGGCGATAAAGTCGTTGATTGGAACGGCTTTTAACCGGCTTGAGGCAGGTAAATTCTGTTTCCCAATAGCGTAATACATGGGTTTTGAGATCAAGAAGATCCGCTACCTCACCTATTTTAAAAAACAGTTTGTCGGGTATGTCGGCCACAGCTTCTCTTTAGGGCACTCAGGAAGCTTCGTTGATAGCCGCCTTGAGTACCTGACTCGGCTTGAATGTCAAAATTTTACGGGCAGAAATTTCGATTTCTCCACCGGTTTGCGGATTACGCCCACGGCGGGAGGCTTTTTCTTTAACAACAAAATTGCCAAACCCGGCAATCTTGATTTTCTCACCATCCTCGAGGGTTGACTTCATCAAGTCAAAAACCATCTCGACAATTTCTGCAGATTCTTTTTTTGAGAACCCGGTGGTAAGATAAACATTCTCTATCAAATCGGCTTTAGTCATAAACCCTCCTGCCCACTTTCTAATAAGCTTGGAATCAAGTATCTATTTGATTTCAATAGTTTTGTACCACAGAGGCCAAAACGCCGCAAGTGCTATCAACGAATTTCAGCTGCCAATTTATCACACAGGACCTTGATCATCCGATCATGTGCTTTGCCAACCTCTTCTTCAGTGAGGGTCTTGGCCATATCACGATAGCGGATGCGAACGCCGATGCTTTTTTTCCCTGGTGGAATTCCTTGACCGGCATAAAGGTCAAACAAGGTCAGATCCTCGACGGTTCTAGCCTTATTCTGCCGTAGAATAGCAAGAATTTCAGCTGCCTTGGTATCCTCATCCACCAGCAGGGAGGTATCGCGGCTGACATCGGGAAAACGCGACAGGGGGGTAAAGGATCGACGCGCTACATGGTGGAGAAACAACTCTTCAGCATCGATATCGAGCAGATAGACTGGCTGATCAATATCAAAGGCCGCCAGGGTGCGCGGATGAACTTCGCCCAGATAGCCCAACAGCGCTCCACTTTGCGTCGTCAGGGCACAGGACTTGCCCGGATGCAGATAGGGTTGTGAGGCCGCGGCGTCGAAGCTGCCTTGTTCGAGGCCAAAAGCGCCCAAGATTTCTTCAACAACCCCTTTTAAATCAAAAAAATCAACGTCTGCACCACTCTGCGCCCAGCCCTGCGGATCTTTTCGACCAGTCATGACAGCAACCAGGGATAAGCGCTCTGCGGTTTGCTCGCCCGCTGCGGCAAGAAAAACCGGGCGCAATTCAAACAACCGTAAATCGGTACTGCGATAATTAAGGTTCCTGGTCACGCTTTCCAGAACGCTCGGCACCAGACTGGTACGCATCATCGCCTGCTCTTCGGAAAGAGGATTTAAAATCGGCACCTGATTTCTGCGCACATCGTCATCAGCTAAGGCAATTTTATCAACGGCATTGGCACCGACAAAGGAATAATTGATGGTTTCTGCGAACCCGGCAGCAACCAGCATATCCCGCAGCTTTTTCTGCAGTCGCTGGCGCGCTGGCGGCAATGTCGCATCAACCACACCGATCGGCATACTAACCGGAATCTTGTCGTAACCGTGGAGGCGTGCAATCTCCTCAATCAGATCGATTTCGCGCTCAAGATCGGGCCGGAAACTGGGGATCTTGACGGCAAAGATACCGCTCTTTCCCGCTTGCGTTGTAACTGTCAAACCGATGGATTCAAGGCACCCGGCTACTGTGGCAGCATCCAGAGACAAGTCAAGCAGGCGATTGACACTGACCAAAGCAAGGGATATTTCCCGTTGCGGCAATGATTGCGGATACACATCAACAACGCCGGCCAGGATCTCGCCGCCTCCCAGTTCTGCCATCAGGGCAGCGGCCCGATCGAGGGCAACGGGCACCATGTCGATATCGGCACCACGCTCAAAACGGTGCGAGGATTCAGTATGCAGGCCATGACGCTTACTCGTGCGCCGCACCGTAACCGGATTAAAATAAGCCGCTTCCAACAGGATGGTTTCGGTGTCATCCTGAACTTCAGAGTTCAGTCCCCCCATGACCCCCGCCAGCGCAACGGCTTTACGACCATCGCAGATCATCAGATCGTCAGCCGATAGCTGATGTTCCTGCCCGTCCAGTGTTGCGAATGTATCCCCTTCTTGCGCGCATTTAACAACGATACGCCCTTCCTCAACAAAGCGGAAATCAAAAGCATGGAGCGGATGGCCCAACTCCATCATGACGTAGTTGGTCACATCAACAATATTGTTAATTGAACGCATACCAACCGCCTCAAGACGCCGCACCATCCAGTCCGGTGAGGGTCCGATCTTGACCCCACGGATCATGCGCGCGGCATAACGTGGGCAGGCCGCAGTATTTTCGATGGCGACACGAGCGTGAGTCGATATTGCCTCCCTCGCCTCAGCCAGTTTTATCGTCGGTAGCGTCAACTGTTTACCGTATAAAGCGGCAACCTCACGGGCCACACCAATAACGCTAAGGCAATCGGGGCGGTTTGGGGTTAAACCGATTTCAATCTGATAGTCACGCCACCCCATGACATCAAAAACCGGCCGGCCAATCGGCAGATGCACCGGCAGGATCATAATCCCCTCAGATTCTTCAGCCAGCCCCAGTTCTTTTTCTGAACATAACATGCCACAGGAAACCTGACCGCGAATCTTCGATTTCTTGATCTTGAAGTCCCCAGGCAGGACCGTACCCGGTTGTGCCAGCGCCACCAGATCCCCCACCTTGTGGTTGGTCGCACCACAGACCACCGAAACAACCTCGCTACCGGTGTTGACCTGACACAGGGTTAAACGATCGGCTTGCGGATGCGGGTCGACCTGATCAAGTCGGGCGACGATCACTGTCTCCAGGCCGGCACCCAATTCCTTCAGGGAATCAACCTCAAGCCCGGCCATGGTCAGACGATGACATAAATCCTGCGGTGTTGCATCTATCGCAACGAATTCTTTTAACCAGTTATAGGTGACAATCATAACGTTTAGCCCTTTGCGCTTAACTAAACTGCTTCAGAAAGCGTAGATCGTTTTCGAAGAACAGACGCAGGTCACTGACGCCATACTTCAGCATCGCTATTCGCTCGAGGCCCATGCCAAAGGCAAACCCGCTGTATTTTTTTGCATCGTAATTAACCGCAGTAAAAACTTCCGGATCGATCATCCCGCAACCCAGAATCTCAAGCCAGCCGGTACCACCACACACCCGACAGCCGGATCCGCCACAGATAACACAGGCAATATCAACTTCGGCGCTCGGTTCGGTAAAAGGAAAAAACGAGGGGCGAAAACGTACCTGTAACCCGGCACCGAAGTACTCATTAAGAAAATGGGTCAGTATTCCTTTGAGATCGCCAAAAGTCACACGCTCATCGACGAGAAACCCCTCAATCTGATGAAACATCGGACTATGGGTTAAGTCGGAATCACGCCGATAAACGGTTCCCGGAGCGATAATGCGGATCGGGGGCGGCTGTTTAAGCATGGTACGAATCTGTACCGGCGAAGTATGGGTACGCAAAACCAGATCATCGTTGATGTAAAAGGTGTCCTGCATATCCCGGGCGGGATGGTCTTTGGGGATATTGAGGGCTTCAAAATTGTAGAAATCCTTCTCAATTTCAGGACCTTCTTCAACCGAAAAACCAAGGCGGGAGAAAATATCAACTATATCGTCCGTTACCAGAGTGACCGGGTGCAGGCTACCCCTCACTGAGCGTCTCCCAGGCAGGGTCACATCGATGGCTTCTCGACTGAGACGGGCGGAAATTTCCTGATCTTCGAGAAAGCTTAATCGCGATGCGTAAACCCCTTCAAAAGTGTCTTTAAAGACATTGACCAGACTGCCTACCAGCGGACGATCCTCAGCCGATAAATCACGCATCCCTTTCATGATGTCGGTCAGGCTACCCTTTTTACCGAGAACCTGTACCCTCACCGCTTGAAGATCTTTTAGTGATGCAGCATGGTGCAAAGCGGCCAGAGAATCGTGCTGAAGTTGCTGTATACGTTGTTTCATGATGTTGTCCGTACCTAGAGCCACCGCATATCAAAAGCTTTATCCCGAGCTCGACTTCAGCAGGGAAAACGACAAAAAAAGCTTATAAAAAAAGGGAGACAGAGCCTTACACTCGGTCTCCCGGAAATGAACAGCTATTTTTTTACTGCAGACGGGCTTTGGCAGTTTCAGCAATGACGCTGAAAGCCGCCGGATCATTAACCGCAAGATCAGCCATAATTTTGCGATCAAGGGCTATTTCGGCCTGTTTCAAGCCATGGATCAAACGGCTGTAAGACAAACCATTTTCGCGCGCAGCGGCATTAATGCGGGTGATCCACAGGGCACGAAAATCACGCTTTTTAACGCGGCGATCGCGGAACGCATAATTTAAGGCGCGATCGACAGCCTCGGTTGCTGAGCGAAACAATTTACTCCGGGCACCGCGGTACCCTTTCGCCAGCTTGAGAATCTTGTTGCGCCGACGTCTGGCTTTAAAACCTCTTTTTACTCTTGCCATCTCACTTGCTCCTTCATTTTAGATAGGGATTTCGGCATTTGCCGTGGCCGGATCTGCAGGGGGAGATTATCCCCACAGGTCACAACCGTCACTGCGGCAGGCAGTGATGTGCTCCAGTAAAAGTTACAGGTAGGGAATCAGTTGACCGATATTTCTCTCATCAGCCTTGTTCACCGTCGTTCCCTGTCTCAAGTTACGCTTGCGTTTGGTTGTTTTCGTGGTAAGGATATGGCTGGTGTAAGCCTTGTTACGGCGAATCTTGCCGGTACCGGTTTTACGGAAGCGCTTGGCGGCACCACGGTTTGTTTTAATTTTTGGCATGGTTCTCTCCTGTTACCGATGTGGCTGCCTGCAGCCACAGAATATTATAGATGCTTTCGCAGAAAGCATTAGTTGGGATGGCTAAGCAAAAAGCGCCAAATGCAAGGCGCGCCATTGTCGAGCAATGAGACGTACTTATGTACGTCGAAGCAGTAAGACGATGGCAGCAACGCAGCAGTTGGTGAGTTTTTGCAACGCAATCATTTTTTAATGGGACCGATCATCATGGTCATGAAGCGCCCCATCTTACTCGGATGTGATTCAATCTGACCAATATCTTTTAATGCTTCAACCGCTTTGTTAAGTTGCATCGCCCCTTGATCAGGGTGGGCATTTTCGCGCCCACGGAACATGATGGTCAACTTAACCTTGTTGCCTTCTTCAAGAAAACGCCGCGCATGTTTCATTTTGAAGAGGAAATCATGATCATCTGTTTTTGGACGCATCTTGACTTCTTTGATCTCAAATTTGACCTGCTTTTTCTTCGTTTCCGATGAACGCTTGGCCTGCTGGTATTTGTACTTGCCATAATCCATGATCCGGCATACAGGAGGTTCTGCCTGTGGTGAGACCTCAACCAGATCCAGACCCTGCTCCCGCGCCAACTCCAACGCCCGGTCAATATCAAGAACTCCTAACTGGCCGCCCTCATCATCAATAACACGCACCTGGCGCGCCCTGATGTCTTCGTTGATGTTCGCTTCTTTGGCTATGACGTGTCTCCTATTCTTGGCAAACTAGCGCATTTACTTACACACAAAAGACCCACATCGGGTCTTTTGTGCAACATTGCTTATTTATATGCCGCCGCTTCTGCAGCAACAAAGGCAGCAAAATCGGTAACACTCAATGAATCAAGGGTACTTCCATCACGGAAGCGCGGTGCAACCGTCTGATCTTCCACTTCCCGATCGCCGATAACCAGCATGTAGGGAATTTTTGCCACCTGTGCTTCACGAATCTTGAAACCCAGTTTCTCGTTACGCAGGTCAAGTTCAACCCGCACGCCGACAGCACGCAACTGATCAAACACCTGCTGCGCGTACTCTGCCTGACGATCCGTCACGTTCAGCACGATGGCTTGTACCGGAGACAACCAGAGGGGGAAACTTCCTGCATAATGTTCGATGAGAACACCGATGAAGCGCTCGATGGAGCCCACAATCACCCGATGCAGCATCACGGGGCGGTGCTTTTCGCCATCCTGGCCCGTATAGGTCAGGTCAAAACGTTCCGGCAGGGTAAAATCGCACTGGATTGTAGCACACTGCCACTCCCTGTCAAGCGCGTCCTTCAGCTTTACGTCAATCTTGGGCCCGTAAAAAGCACCATCACCCTCATTGATCTCATAGGGCTCACCAACATCATCAAGGGCGTTTTTAAGCGCACAGGTTGCCAACTCCCAATCAGCATCGCTACCGATTGACTTTTGCGGACGGGTTGACAACTCCATGGTGTAGTTAAAACCAAAAATACCGGCGACATCACGGACAAAGGACATGACACCTTTGACTTCGGCATCAATCTGATCAGGTCGACAAATGATATGGGCGTCATCCTGGGTAAAACCGCGAACCCGCAACAGACCATGTAAGACACCGGATTTTTCATGGCGATGGACGGTGCCCAGTTCAAAATAACGAATGGGCAGGTTACGGTATGAACGTGGCTTCGCCTTGTAAATGAGCATGTGCGCCAGACAGTTCATCGGCTTGATGCCGTAACCCTGTTCGTCAACTTCAGTGAAATACATGTTTTCCCGATAGTTGTCATAGTGGCCGGACATTTTCCACAGATCGGTTTTGAGCAGCTGTGGTCCGACAACGATATCGTAGCCGCGCTTGAGATGCTCTTTGCGCTCAAAGTCCTCGATGATCGTCCGTAACAGGGCGCCTTTGGGGTGCCAAAGCACCAAACCGCCACCGATGTCTTCGTTAAAAGAAAACAGATCGAGCTCTTTGCCTAACTTACGATGGTCGCGCTTGCGCGCTTCTTCAAGTCGTTCCAGGTGAGTTTTTAAATCTTTTTTATTGAGAAATGCGGTCGCATAGATGCGTTGCAACATGGCATTTTTTTCGTCACCGCGCCAATAGGCACCGGCCAGACTGGTGAGCTTGAAGGCTTTGAAAACACCCGTGCGCGGCACATGCGGCCCACGGCACAGGTCAATAAAGCTGCCCTGCTGGTACAAGGACAGGGTCTCCTGATCAAGATCTTCAATCAACTCAACCTTGTAGTCCTCCCCCTTGGCACGAAACATGGCAATCGCCTCATCGCGGCTCATCACCTTGCGTTCAATCGGCATGTCAGCCCTGGCCAACTCTTCCATTTTGGCTTCAATCAGGGGGAAGTCCTCAGGAACAAATTTTTTGTTCTCGCTGTAAAAGTCGTAATAAAAACCATCCTTGATTGCCGGGCCGATGGTTACCTGTACGTCGTTACCGTACAGTTCCTTGACCGCCTGCGCCATCAGGTGCGCACAGGAGTGACGAATCATCTCCAGAGCTTCCGGAGAATTGGGGGTGATGAGCAGCAATTTACCGGATTGCTCCAAAGGGCGGGTTGTGTCGATCAGAACATCATTAAAACGTGCGGCAAGGGTCTGGCGTGCCAGCCCTTCACTGATCGACAGGGCAACATCGTGAGGGGTCACCCCGGCGTCAAAATCCTTGATCGAGCCATCTGGAAGTTCTATCTGAATACTGGCCATCAGTCCCTTCTCCAAAACAAAAAAGGCATCTGCTAGATGCCTTGACTCGGTTGGAATTATCTCGCTGCAGTCGCTGGTAGGCACGGGCGGGATTGAACCGCCGACCCCTACCGTGTCAAGGTAGTGCTCTCCCACTGAGCTACGTGCCTGCAACAACCGAGGCGTCCTTTTAACAAATCACTGCAGAAAAAGTCAAGCGCTTTTATTTCTTATAAAATTCCCGATACCAGGTGACAAAACGCTCAACGCCGACCTCGATCGGAGTTGCCGGCTTAAAGCCGACATCAGCGCTTAAGGCATCAACATCGGCATAGGTCGCCGGTACGTCACCAGGCTGGAGGGGAAGCCAGTTTTTTTGCGCCTCGACTCCCAATTTTTCCTCCAGCACCTTGATCAGATACATCAGCTCCACCGGGTTGTTATTACCGATATTGTAGAGTCGGTATGGTGCCGCACTGGTTCCCGGATCAGGCGTTGCTCCATCCCATTGCGGGTTGGCGGTAGCGGTATGGTCGAGGGTGCGCACGACCCCTTCGACAATATCGTCAATATAGGTGAAATCACGGCGCATCTTGCCGTAGTTGAAGACATCGATCGGCTCACCGGCAAGAATCGCCCGGGTAAACAGAAACAGCGCCATATCGGGGCGGCCCCAGGGGCCGTAGACAGTAAAAAAACGCAGGCCCGTGGTCGGCAAAGCATAAAGATGACTGTAGGTATGAGCCATCAGTTCGTTGGCCTTTTTGCTGGCCGCATAAAGGGACAAGGGGTGATCAACGTTGTCATGCACGGAAAAAGGCATGCTGGTATTGGCGCCATAGACTGAAGAGGACGAGGCGTAAACCAGATGCTCCACGTTAGCATGGCGGCACCCCTCAAGAATATTGATAAATCCCTGCAGATTACTGTCTATATAGGCATGAGGATTGATCAGGGAATAACGCACACCGGCTTGTGCCGCGAGATTAACAACACGGTCAAAACTCTCGGCGCGAAACAGATCGGCAATGCCTTCACGATCGGCCAGATCCGTTTTAACCAACCGGAAGTTCGGCTTATTTTCAATCTGAGTCAATCGGGCGTACTTGAGATTGACATCGTAATAATCGTTGAGGTTGTCCAGACCAACGACCTCATCGCCGCGCTCCAACAGTCGTTGACTCAAATGGAAACCAATAAAACCGGCAGCACCGGTAACCAGAACTTTCATTTGCGCTCCATAAAATGAAAAACGGGTGAGGGGCATCACCCCCACCCGTCAGCGTTGCGTGAGTGGCCGGATAAACAGTTGTATTGACTTACTTGTCTCCAACCGTTAGTTGATCACGAAACTTATCCAGGGTTTTTTCCCCAACACCTTTTACGTTCGTCAACTCATCAATGCTGTCGAATTTTTTCTCTTGTCGATACTCAACAATCTTTTGTGCCGTAGCCGGACCGACACCATTCAATTGGGTTAATTGTTCTACACTAGCCGTGTTAATATTGATTTTTTCCAGACTGAACGCCGGCTGCCCAACAACACACAAAGTGAACACAACCAGACACGCAATAAAAAATCTTTTTACGTTGACCATTATAGCTCTCCTGAATTGAAAAAATGATTGGCCATCACAGGGAGGCCCCCCTCCGCAACGGTGGAACGTTAGCATTTTTGATTAAAACATGAAATATTTTTTTTTATTGATGACAGTTTACTGCCGTTGCTGCCGTCTCAAGTGTTGTTTTACCTTGCGATAGCGCCCGTAAGACCACAGATACTGTGCCGGCACCAACTGCACACATTGCTCAATCTGCTGGTTCAATATTCGGGCGGCCTCCTGCTCATCGCTTGTGTCGAGCCCCTGACCAGCTTCAATCACATGAATTTTATAACCCGCTCCTTTTGGCAGTCGTTCTGCAAAGGTGAAAAACACCGGTGCGCCGGTTTTCCGGATCAGTTTGGATATCAGGGTCATGGTGTTGGCCGGATGATTGAAGAATGGCGCCAACACCCCGCCTTTTTTACCCGGGTCCTGATCAGGCAGAACACCCACCACCTCATTGTTTTTCAGTGCCTTAAATAGAGCCTTGATGCCGCTGACCTCTGTCGGCACCAGGTTAGCTCCCTCACGCTCACGCACCTGGCGCATGAAATCAGCCATCGATCTGACCCGTGGTGGGCGATAAAGACTGGTGATGGGAAAATGGATCGACCAATACCAGCCCATCAACTCCCAGGCACCCAGGTGCGGAGATAAAACGATAACCCCCCTACCCCGTTTCAATGCCTGCTTGATTGTATCAACCCCACCATCATCTTGAACTAGGGGGAGCAGCTTTTCCCGCGGCCAGCACCAGAGGGGGCCCAACTCACAGAAGCCTTTACCCAGATCAATGAGGCTGGTCCTGATTAAGCGATGGCGCTGACCAGGCAAATAATCCGGATAGGCATAGCGGATATTTTCTCTGGTGATTCTCTTGAGAGGATTTGGCAGCAACCACAAGCACCAGCCGATGATGATGCCATAAAGGTGTGCCCACCCAAGAGAGAAACGAGAGAGGAATTGAATAATCGCCCGAAACAGAAAACCAACAACTGGTCGACTTTTAGGTTTTTTCATAAAGTGACACTATGATGTGCGAAATAAAATCCCGGCAAAACAGCTGTGCAATTTCTACACAACGCCTTCATGATTTTAAAGATATCAGTTGGTATCGCCAGATTAATGTCATAATCCCCCCTGAAATAAGATTAAAGACATAGATCCCACTAGAAAAAAACATGTAAGACTCAAAACAATTTACGAACAACCAAAAGCCAAGGTAGAGATAGAAAAAAAACAGAACATCACCAGGGAGGCAACCAGACTGCCAAGCTTTTACCGCAATATACAACATCCAACCGATAAGAGAAAAAAACAATACAAGCCCCAAAAACCCATAACCTACTAAAATATCGAGATAGCTATTATGGAGATGTCCAAACTTTACCCCCAACCCCGATTCATCAACGATGTGCCTTCGAGCGTTCCCTCCCCAACCAACCAAGGGATGTTCTTTAATCCAAGGCCAACTTGCTTGCCATATTTTAACTCGGATACCGATACTCCCCGAGTCAAGAGACTGCAAATCCTTTTCTAAAATATTTTCAAAACTGTGAGATTCAGTTGTCATTCTTCCCTGAATAATATTCGAGAGATTAACTAGTGAAGATAAAGACAGGGCAAATACAGCTACCACTATCACCACAGCCATCCAATTATATTTAATTAATTTTATTTTGTCGCGCCGGCATAAAAGAACGGGGGGAAAAAGCAGAAAGGAAACTATCAGGCCGAACCAAATACCGCGAGTTTGGGTAATCACAACTGCAACGGTACATACAGCAAATGATAAAAACCATAACGGAATTGCAAACCAACGATAAGTTCCTTTAACAGAAAAGAATCTCTTGGTAAAAACCATCAACCCAAGCAAAAGCACACCATACAATAATGCAGCATGCTGGGCGTTGTGCAAACCAAAGTCACGCCGTATGCCCTGAATTCCCAATTCAAAGTCCTGCCACCCTAACCCCGTTAGCCAAGGAATACATAAAGCCCCGATTAAGGACAGAAACCAAACAACATAAATATTTTTGGTTCGGCCTCCTAAGACTACAGCTATCGGAATAAATAAAAACCAGTTGGTCAGGCGATGAATTTTAGGTGAATTCTCTGCCAAAAAAGGATGGTTGACATGAGCCCCCCCCCAAGAAACAAGAGGAAGAACGATAGCGGCAATAAGAAGCCAAGTTGATCCGGACCTCCTTAATTGCCCCCCGTAAAAAAACCAGATGACAAATCCACCAAGCGCAATAAATCGCAGAGAATATTTCCCGATGGGATCGCTTGTCATCGCAAAGAATGCAAAAGAGCAAAGAGCAACCGTAGTTAAATTAGCCAACCACAAGGGTGAGGTAACCAGATCGTTTTGAAACCAGAAAGATTTGAATATTAATTTTAATTTTCGACAAAACACATTTAACACTAGCTTCTTATTATTTAAGGGTTTAAAGAAATCTGGAGCTTTTACAGAATGTCAAAATGTCTCTATCAAGTTCTGGTAAATATCTATGGTTTTTAAAGCAACTATCTCCCACGAAAACAATTCCACGGCCCGCTGTCGACTTTTCTCGCCCATTATTTCCATTTTTGCCCGGTCTTCATATAGTGCCCTTAGCGCAGCCCCTAATTCTTGTGAAGATCCGGGCTTAAACAACAACCCACTGATTCCTTCATCAACAATATAGGGAAGGCCACCGACTCTACTCGCAACAAGGGGTAAGCCACACGCCATAGCCTCGAGACCGGAAATGCTCGTTGCTTCCATCATAGATGGAAGCACAGCCACATTAGAGCCGCGATAAATATTTGGCATCTCTGAGTTAGGTATGGCACCGAGCATATGAAGATTTGTTGAACCAATATTTGGTATCACAATATTTTTAAAATGTTCACGCTCATCACCATCTCCTGCCACAACCAGATGCAAAGATGGCAACGCCATATACTTTGTCGCCTCAGCAAGACAATCGACACCTTTTACCTTATGCAACCTGCCGGAAAACAAAATGATAAAATCTGTATCTAATAAACCAAGATTCTTTCTAAGTGATGATTCCCCTGGAGAAAACTTGTCAACATCCACCCCATTTGACACAAAATGAACAGCTTTTCTGTATCCAATTTTAATGGTTTTATCTACCAGTATCTGGCTTGGGGCGATAACTAAAGAAGCAGCGCGCAACAATTTCAACATTTTTTTTTGTATAGGTGGACCAAAATCAACGCGCTTTAGAAATGAAGAAGTATGGTTCGTAAAAACAACCGGCAGGTTTAAGTTTTTGCAGGCGGCCAATGGGCGCATTCCATGAACATGAACTATATCCACCGCCTTGGAATTCATCAGCGAGCGGATCTTTCTTGAAATTTGCCAATCGTAAACAAAGTGGTTAGTAGCAAGCTGAATTCTATGGATATTGACCCCTTCACGTTCTTCATACTGGGCATTTTTTTTATCTTTAAGACGAGTGACAACATCAACCTGATGCCCAATTCGTGACAATGCCAAAGATAATTCATCAACGTGCGTTTGTATCCCGCCTATGCTTGGAGGAAACTCATTACTGAGCATCAGAATATTCATCTATGACCATTTCTTCTTGCTAAAGTTTCATGCGCTTAGTTTTTCCAGGTTTTCCTTGCGGAAATTCTGCCGGATAAAACTCGGATTTATGTTGAATTTGATAGGCATGCCGTTTCAAACTGCGCCACAGCTTATTGAAGGGGTGCAACCAGTACAACCACCAGGAAACCCGAGACTGGGCGACATTAGATTTTAAGATGTTCGATGGATGTGACATCTCCCAGATCAGATGAGGCTCGACCCCATACAAACGAAGATCATACTCCCAGAAATGATCATAAAATTTATCGATCGGTTCAAATATCGAAGACCCAGCTTTGATGATTTTTTCCATTCCCCGACGATTTAACACATACCCCTGACCACCACACCAGCCACGCTCCGGACGAACAAGCTGGTGTTGTCCGTTCGAGAAGTATTCTACAATTTTCCTTTTTCTAACCTTCAAAGCCATCAGCCGAACCATCTCGACTTTTTCTGGCAAACCAAAAACTTCTTTTACTACGGATTCAAAGGAAGATTCTAATCCAACATCGTCTTCAAGAATACAGACCCTGTAAAATCCTTGTGAATAAGCTCTCTTAATCGCACGCAAATGGGACAGATAACCGCCAACCTCTGAGCTTGTTAATTCGCATAAATGGCGAATTCGTGTAATCTTTTGAGCGACTTGCTCATCAGGAAAAAGGGAAGGAATTTGCTTACGACCATCAACACCTGGAAACAATTCCGGATCAAATCCCCAGTCGCGAAGCTGTTTTAAAAGACAAACAACGTGATCATGTTGAGGATTTAAGGTAATAATCCAGCAGGGGAATAATGCCATATCAAACCCTTTTTAGTGTCGATCTTTTCCTGCAATGTCTGCATAGAACCGGTTATATTGCGAAATAATGACCTGCTTGCTGTAAAACTGTTGATAATGGTCAAAAGCAGCGTCGACTAATTTATCTTTCATTGCGTTGTCGGCCAGCACTGATTTAATCGAATTGGAGAGCAACAAGACATCATCAACGGGAACCAGCAGTCCGGTTTCACCGTCTGTTATAACTTCTCCAGGCCCCTGTGAAGCCGTCGCAACGATCGGACAACGATGAGCCCAGGATTCCATGACAATAGACCCCAATCCTTCATGTCGTGATGGGCAGATAAAAACATCAACGGTCCTCATCAAAGCTGTAACATCATCGCGCCAACCAAGGAAGCGGACTCGTTCGTCAAGCCCAAGATCATGACAAAGCTTCTTGAGATTTTTTTCCTCAGGACCCCCTCCAGCCAGCCATAAAATGACATCCGGGATTGATGTCATCGCCTGCAAAAGGACATCAAAACCCTTATTAACGTGCAACCGACCAGCGGCTAACAACAACGGTAAATCTTTCGGCGTATCAAAGCTGTTGCGTGAAAGAGGCTTAACTTCAGATTCATCGGCAAAATTTGGGATATGAAATACGCGATCAGCCGGCATTCCACCCTGCACCAGATGGTTACAAATTCCTTTAGAAATTCCAACCCAGTAGTCCGCATGACGGTAGTACTTGAGGTTATAATAATGACCCAAACGACAGACCAGTTTATAAGGGCCCCTCGGGGTAAGGCCGCTGGCACGATTCATCCATGTCATGACAATGTCGGGGTTAAATTCGTCGAGTGCCTTGAGGTATCTGCGTCGATCCAAAAAATTCACGATGCCGCCAAAACGAAAGCCTTCCACCTCAACATTTTGTTTTTTTAAGGTGCCTATGCGCTGCTCGTGGTTACGAATAAACGCCTTTTGCTGAAGTTGTCCATCAGTATGAAGGCCTACGACCAAGCGGACAAAAAAGTTTTCAGCCCCTCCCTGGGCGGCACCGGCTAAAACTTGGGCGACCTTGATCATTGAATTTCCTGAGAAACATCAGAGACACCATCATGCAGTAACTCTCCATGATAGCCAGGGAGTACATCCCCCCCACGTTGACTCAATAATAGCTCAATTCGCTCATAGAAATTAGCTATCTTCCGTTCAATCTTTTGCATTTGCCAGGATCTTGGCAAATAACGTAGTGGTATCAATCCGGTGTTCCCCAGCCCGTCTATAACAACCAGACGAATGATCTTTTCAGCATCCTGCTGAACAACAATATTATGCAGGAGAAGGTCCCGCGACGGGACAAGCTCGTGTTTCCATACCTCCAATAGAGACTCAATCGCTGTTTTTAAAGAACCAGTAACACCAAATTCCCAAATGTATTTTTTTAAAGTTTGGGAAATCCGGTGATCAGTGTTTCTAATCAATTCTGAAACCAGACCCTTCCCCATGTCTGTTTCAACGAAACCGTAACAACGGCTGATATGCTGAAAAATGGTTTCGGCATAATGTTTTTTCAATTCACCCATTACCTTGAACTCCTCAAGATTATCGTCAAAGGACGACAAAGGCCTAATTTTTTTGAGAAAGCCCTTTTTCCGACGACGATCTGCCAAAGTAAAGTCGGGGCGCCTTACCTTAATGCACAATTTTGAATCTTCAGGGTGAACATAACAAAGTCTGTTTCCGCCTTGAGCAAAAGGTTTAAGCGGGGACAAAAGCAGATTCATATCATGCTACCATCAAGACGGATATCCCGCGCCCAGACATAGTCATGGCTGAAAGGAATCTGCAGTGATGCTTCCAAAATATACTGGGCATATAATCTGTTATTAATTTCCGCATGGAAAAAACTCCTGGCTGCAGCTGCCCAGTGTTGCCTTTTCTCATCGTCATGCTGGAATTCTCTGATGTTGGCCAGCAAATCATCGCCATCGTTAAAATAGACGACCGTCTCCGGCGGCAGCAATTCATCGAACTTTGGGCCGCAATGGGTAAACTGTAAAATACCATTCCCGGCGAGTTGCGCCATGCGTGCAGAGGAATACCAATAATGGCCTTCCTGACGGTTCAGATTCAAACCCATTTTTGTCTGAGTCAATGTTCTATCGTAGTCACGACCCCATACCGGTGGGTCTCCAAAGCTGCCAAACGTTTTGAAAACCATCTCATCGGCCAGAGCATTTTTTAACTCCCGAACCATTTCCAGGCGTTTTGTGTGTTCATTACTGTTACTGCAGAAAAGCAGGTCAATCGGCAGATCGGTCTTGCGTGAATTGTCCAGACTCTCCACTGCAGGGTCGACCGGGTTGGGCATATGATAAATGCGGGATTCCAACCCTTCAAAAATAGTCAGCTCCCGCCTTCCGGTCGATACAAAAATTGCGTCAACGACTTGGGTCCGATGCTTAATTTTTTCGATATTTTCAGGAACAAATAACGGATCATTGTTGCAGTGGACAATGATCACACCGGGCTTAATCTGTCGTATCTGATTTAATGTCTCATTCTTGATAATATCGCAATGGCCGGCTATCACCAGATCGGGATCAAATGCTTCAACTGTTTCAAGCAACCGTTTATTCGCTTTGCCGACACCTAGATCTCTCAAACCAAGCGGAGCTTCGAAAGCCGCAATATCCCGATCACTGAAGACCTGAACAAAATGATCATTCTTAATCAGGCCATGAGTCAGCTTTTGTGCCCAGCTTACCCGGGTCTTGCCATAACGTCTTAGCTGCTGATACGCAATATGTAACACTCGCATTGTTAGTCACCCGTTCAATTCAATCATACCTAGACAGTAAAACTGGTCAGCCTTATAGCAAAACCTGAGGATTAAAAACAGCCTTATAGGTTCGCCATTCTGCTGCACACATTTTGTCTACAGTATATTTTTCCCATGTAAGTTTTTGTCCAGTTGCTCCCATTTTTACCAAGTCAGGAGACATTAAAGCGGTTCTAAGCTTGGTTGCCAAATCATTAATATCGCCTGGTGTAAATAGCCAACCGCTTTGGCCATCCATAATCGTTTCCAACGATCCTCCGTGGGCTGAGGCAACGACAGGCACTCCCATGGCTTGAGCTTCTACTGCAACTCGTCCAAAAGCCTCAGGCTCCAATGAAGCAGAGACGACTATATCAGAAAGGGCATAAAACGATTCTATATCGGTTCGGTTGCCGACAAAAGTAACCCTGTCCGCCAAGCCTTCAGTTCGAACGATTTCTTTTAACTGCTCAACATAGTGACTTTTTTTTGTTGCACTGCCGACCAAAATTGTCTGCCAAGGCAGGTCTTTAATTTCAACCAGGGCCCGCAAAAACAATTCTTGTCCTTTCCAGCGAGTTAAGCGACCAGGAAGATTTATCACCGGGACGTCAGCCTGTAAAGAAAACTCTGAGTTCAGCAATTTGAGATGTTCAGGGGAAATCAGCCTTCTATCAAATATATTTGGATCAAATCCACGTGGAGCAACGTCAATATGTGACTCAGGCACATCATAATTATCCATTATGTGTTTTTTTATAAACTGACTGATCGCAATAACACGTTCACCACGTACCATCGAGCTGTTGTAAAATTTTTTAAAGCAATTCTGAATACGATGCGTTCCATGGAATGTGGTGATAAATTTTGTCTTTGTTATACGGGTGGCAATGTAAGCAGACCAAGCAGGTGCCCTGGATCGGGCATGAACCAGATCTATTCCTTCTTGACGAATCAAACTGACGAGTTTGAAAGCAGAGTACAAGATAAAGAACGGATTTCTTTGAGCCAACGGCAACAACACATGCTCTGATCCCTGCTGAACTAGCGTTGAAACCATTCTGCCACCCTGGGAAGCTACATAGCTTTGACCACCTTGGGCAACAATATATGCGGCCATTTCGACGGTGCCACGCTCAACCCCACCCTGTTCTAGCGCTGCCGTAACTTGTAATACTTTCATCGGACAACTCTCAATCCACACCTTAATACAGCTTTTTTAATAATATTACCTATATCAATCTTTGCGTTTGCCTTGCCTACTTGTCCGTCGTAAATATGCAGGCATGAATTTAATGCAAGAGCCGAAATCAATTTGTCTGCCTTGGTTTTAGAGGAATTGCTACCACGCAAAGGAAGAACTTCAACGTTCGCCTGACCATAACTCACTGCTTCGCTAATCATTGAGGTTGAATCGGCTGTAATAAAAACATAATCACTGAATTTTAAGAAATCAGCGATCGGATTTACCTGTGAATCTGAATAATATATTGCGTGGTCGAATGTGATATTTTTGAGGCATTTTTCAACCTCTTTCGAAGTGCGACGCGACGTCGTCAGCCAGAATTTGTGCTCGGACAAATCAGCAATGACATTCTCGATCTGCATTATCAATTGCTGC
Organism: Desulfuromonadales bacterium; assembly: GCA_019429255.1. Classification (GTDB taxonomy): domain Bacteria; phylum Desulfobacterota; class Desulfuromonadia; order Desulfuromonadales; family Geopsychrobacteraceae; genus Pelovirga. The sequence goes on from JAHYIY010000033.1 coordinate 24,489, forward strand.
GAATCTAAAACACCATGAGGACTGTCTCCACCAATGATAAATGCCACATAATGTTGTCCCTGCTGCCCGACAAGATGTCCTTGTGGATCAACATAGGTCAAGTTGATCGGCAACGTCAGAATATTATCCCGTTGAGGGGGAAGATCATGATTCTGCGCGAAAATCAGTTCAAAATCAGTATATCTGTATCCCTTAGGTAACATTACCGCCACTACCGGAATATCATAGGCTCTGCCTATCGTTTTTGCGGCATAGTAGGACTCAGAACCAGCAGCAATCAACACACAATAATCGGCATCGATTGATGACGACAGGGAATAAAGGCAAGAACAATAGATATATAAATGATCCAGCAGATATGAAATTGCTTTGGATAAGCGCCGGCGAAAATGAACCTCCACCGTATCAAAGGACAAACCCAAATGACGAGCCAGGGCGATGGCCTGATTACGATGCCCCGGTTTACCGTCGCTGAGGATCAAAGCACGTTGCAGTGCCTTGTCAGTCTCCATGAACCTGCTGATCCTGATCCAGATGTGGCTGCGCCTCATCAACCAACATAATGGGAATTTCGTCCCGAACCGGGTACTGTAAAGAGCAGGAAAAACAGATCAGCACATCTTTGTCGTGACCGGGATCAAGGGACTGATGGCATTGAGGGCAAACGAGAAGATGAAGTAGTGAATCAGAAATCGGCACTATTACCTCCACAGGATGCTACTGATCAGGCGCAGCAACTCCTGACCATTAGCAATATCAAGATCGAGACCGACGTAATAACAAGGTAATTCAAACATATTACCCGCCAGTTTGACAGCATCTTTTTCTGTGGTCAGCAATATGTCACAACCGGTTGCGCGAGCGAAAATAGACTGTTGAAGTTCGGTAGTGTAGACAACATGATCCGGTAAAGACAGGGTTCCCGCCGGGAACACCCCCAAGGTGCCAAGGGCTTGAAAAAACTGCTGGTTATCCGCCAAACCGGCAAAAGCAAAAACCTTCTTGTTTTTAATCAGACCGATGTCGCAACAACTACCTTCCAAACGGGTCACATTTGCGGATAATCGATGATGACTATAATAGGAGGGTAACCCGCCTATTGGCAAGGTGAGAGGTTCGCTTGTCCTGGTAAACAATAAGGCATCAGCACGCTTTAATGCCGACTTGCTTTCTCGCAATTTTCCTGCCGGGAGAGTCCAGCCATTACCGAAGGGGTCCTTTGCGTCCAAAAGCACCAGATCAACATCACGGGCCAATTGTCGATGTTGAAATCCATCATCGAGAACAATCACATCAGCAGCAGTATTGGCTTCAACATAACGTACACCATCAGCACGCCGTCGCGCGACAACCAGGGGACAGGTCGGGTTTCGGCGAGCTAGTAGTAAAGGCTCGTCACCGCATTGCTCCGCGGTCATCCGCAATTGGTTGCCGTCAGAGACAAGTCCAACCTGATCGCGATAGCGCCCACCATAGCCCCGGCTGACAATCGCCGGTTTTTTTCCCATAGCTGATAAACCCTTGACCAGCCAGTCTACGGTCGGTGTTTTGCCGGTACCACCAGCGGCGAGGTTACCAACCGACACAACCGGCAATGACGAGCGGTAGCTGGCAAATATCTGTCGATCAAAACCCCAGTTGCGCAGCTGTCCCAGCAAGCTATAACACCAGCTTGGCGGCACCAGCAACAGTTGCAGCAAGCGTAACCACCAGGTTTTTTTTTGGCTACTGCTGATCTGTCGATGCCAGCGGACAAGCAATTCATTCACTGGTTGATGATCCGTTCAAGATGCCGCACTGTGCGCTGCGTTGCCCCGACATTCTCGGCAATCAGGGCACGACCCGCTTCACCCATGGCACGGCACCTTGCTGGATCCCCCAGCATGGTGACTAACACCTGTACCAATTGGCCTTTATCTTCAACCTTGATCCCGGCTCCAGCATGAATCAGTTTGGCAGAAATTTCCTTGAAATTATGGACATGAGGCCCAAACACCACCGGTTTGGAAGCCAGCGCCGCTTCCAGGAGATTATGGCCGCCTACCGGAACCAGACTGCCGCCGACAAAGACCAGGTCCGCGATACAATACAAAGGCAGAACTTCACCGAGGGTATCACCGATGAGCACCTCTCCAGCAGTCAACAACAAATCCTCGCTATTCAGCTCACTGCGCAAACGACCAGAAATACCCATCTCCTTGAGCAGCGATTGAATGTCACGGCGACGCTCTGGATGACGTGGCACCAGCACCAGCACCAACGGTTGCTGAATGGTCGCACCTACGGCCAGGAAGGCCTCAAGTAATTGCCGTTCTTCCCCATCGTGGGTGCTGCCGGCTACCAGGACAAGGGACTCTGCGGGGATACGGTAGCGAGTTTTCAATTCAGAAATATCTATCTCGGACAGTTCCAAAATCTGATGATCAAATTTGAGATTGCCACAATTTTCCACCTGCTCTGACGCTGCACCTAAAGCAATAATCCGTTCGGCATCAACCTGTGACTGCATACAAAAAAGGTTAAAACACTGCAAAATCGGACGCAGCAAAACACGCATCATGCGATAACGTGGAAACGACCGGTCGGACAAACGACCGTTAACCAGCATCAGGGGGATAGCAAGGGCATTGGCCTGGCGAACAAAATTGGGCCAGATTTCCGTTTCAACAATCAGAATAATCTGGGGCCGAATCTGCGCTAACGACTTACGCACGACCCAACTGAAGTCGAAGGGGAAAAACAGACACATATCAACCTGAGAATTTTCCTGGGCGACAGCATGACCGGTTTCAGTGACGTTGGTTACCAGAATCAGGTGCTGCGGATAGCGTTGCCGCAGAGCGCTGATCAGCGGCATGGCGGCCCGGGTTTCACCAACGGAGACGGCATGAATCCAGAGGACCTGATGTTGTTGCAATCGCTGTAGCTGTTCATCGGTATAGTAACCCAGACGCTCTCGAATGCCACGGCGACTTTTTCCATAGCGAAAACCCCGGAGCAGGTAATAGGGGACAAGCACCAGCCCGGAAATAAAAAGAACCAGGTTATACAGCAGATACACCGGCTGACTCCAAATGGGCTTCGGCCCGCTGCTGGTTTTCTGCCATCGCTTGTTCAAGACGCTGACGACAGTCGTCCAGG
>JAHYIY010000034.1 GCA_019429255.1 Desulfuromonadales bacterium
GGCAGCAAACAAATCACTCATCAAGTCACCTCCAGAAAAGTGTATTGACCCTAAGATGACAAAAAATCGTCTGCCTTACGACAAAAAAAACAGGGGCTCACAGCGTTATGCCGTAAGCCCCTGGAATGTTTGGCTCCCTCTGCTGGGGTCGAACCAGCGACAATCTGATTAACAGTCAGATGCTCTGCCAACTGAGCTAAGAGGGAATAGTTGGTGCGGATTGGGAATATAGGAGATACTTACTTCCATGTCAAGCCATTTTCCGACCGCGGCTCAGGTCCCTTTTTTAAGATCGTTCAGCACCAGTTTTGCCACCGCCTTGAGGGTTTCAAACACCCCTTCGCCGCTAGTAGCACAGGCCTCATATTCCGGGACATTGCGCGGATTAAGCTCCTTGCTTAACTCCGCGAGGTCGGAGGCATTGGGCAGATCTCGCTTGTTGTATTGAATAACAAAGGGGATTTTTTCCATATCAAACCCTTGCTCTTCTAGGTTGTCGCGCAGATTTTCGAGACTCTCAATATTCGCATCAAAACGCTCTTCCTGGGAATCGGCGACAAAAACAACCCCGTCAACGCCTTTAAGAATCAATTTACGTGAGGCATCGTAAAAGACCTGACCAGGAACAGTATAAAGATGGAAGCGGGTTTTAAAACCACGAATCTCCCCCAACGCCAGGGGTAAAAAATCGAAAAACAAAGTACGCTCGGTTTCCGTGGCCAGGGAAATCATCTTTCCCTTGGAACCTTCGGCGGTCTTATTGTAGATATACTGCAGATTGGTTGTCTTACCGCACAAACCCGGTCCATAATAGACAATCTTACAGTTGATTTCTCGTGATGCGTAGTTGATAAAAGACATCTGGCGAATTCCGATCAGTTAAAAAGGTTGTCGATATCATCGTCAGTAATTTCAGCAAATGGGCTCGCCTGAAACTCTGAGTTATGATCCTGCGCTTTGCGCACCAGATCCTCGAGAATCACGGCCAGCTCAACGCTGGCTTTTTTAACGCGCAGGCGTACCAGTCCCAAGGAACTCCGCTGACCGAAAATAACCACCAGAATAACGCGCCCGCCGACGATAGAAAGGTGGATATTATCCTTCTCTCCTTCATGAAAGAGAATCGAGAATTCCTTTTCACCAATCAGTTTGGCCAAGCCGCCGGTCGCCGCAATATTCCCCGCTGTCAAAGAAGCAAGACTGGTGGTGTCGAGGTTTTCGGTTTCGCCGGTGGAAGCGATCAGCTGGCCATCCTTGTCAACCAGAAAAATGACCTTGGCATTAGATTCCCGCAGCAAACGTTCGATCAGTGCCAGAAGTTTCTGGTATTCCCCGTCGTACATGACCAGAGACGACTGTGAGCTGAGCATGTGGTACTCCTTGGCTGAAATTCTCTTTGAATAAGCCATCTGTATATCATTTAAAAAGTCTCATATCAAGAGACTAATCATTAGAAAGGGAATTAGCCAACAACAACAGAAGGTTGACTTGTGTTATAAAAACATCTACTTAGTTTACTTATGAAACTTTGTAACTGTTCAGCACCGGATCTTCGGATCCTATGTCAAGGGACGCGATTGTTTCCCGTTGGGTCATCCCTGACCGCTTGTTGTCGTCGTCCATGGCGACAAACACCCTTGCCACAGGAGCCAAAGGCCCGGTGCAAGGATAGTGCTGAATAATTAAGAAACTTTTCAAGTGAACACAATACGGGCTATCTAGCGCCCCAGGTAATAACAGGATCCCCATTGGCAACAAATTACCAGCACCCGGCCGGCCTGCAGCCTGCAAAAGATCATCGAATGTCAACATCGATCCGCGAAGGTTACGATTTTTCCCTGCTGGACGATTGCGACAACGCTTATCGCTTTACCGCCCTGATCTCTGCCCCTCGGCTCGCCGATATCTTTGTGCAATTCAGCCGCTTTTTAGGGGAAGAATCTTTTTTTATTCTGGAGTTCTATCCTGAACAGGCAATAACCCGACGCTCAAGTACCGAGGAATTGCGCCAGGAGCCGGCAGTTTATTATTCCCCCTATATGCCAACCAACCTGATTCTGCGAACCATTGCCCCCTATCTGAGCCGTTTGGTCCATGATGGTTTTGTAGGTTTTGGTTTGGCCAATAATCGCAAAGGGCTGGAATTTTTCTGCTCCGAAGAAAAAGTCTTGAGCTTTTTTACCGACAACCACCTGCGCCTGTGCAATTTCTTGGCACACCATCAGATTCCCTACCGTCATGATCTTATTCTACCGACTGATTACGACCATCATCACTTCTCGCTGCTCGGTCTGCCACGCGAATTACATCCACCTGAGCTTAAAAAACTTGGTACCGCAGAGCTTGATGCGTCCATCTACTGCGATGAACTAAGCGATCTTCTTGATATGTACGAGGTTGAAGAAGGGCTGTCCTTCTTTCTCACCCGCAAAGAACAGGAGCAGATTGCTACATTGATCAACAGCAAACTGGCGCACCATGAGTTTGCCGATGTCGAATTCGGTTCACTATTATTAGACTGGAGTGATTTCGTTACTGAGTGCGAATATGTTTTTGACGGCGACCTGTGGGAATATCGCCAGGGGTTAAAAATCCGCGACATGATCGAGACGGTGATTGAACTGTTGGAAAAGCCCCTCGCCGACAAGATCAGATCGATCATTGCCGAGCCCGATACGATTTTCCGAAAGAACCTGGTTGATGGTGCCAAACGCCTCGATACCCCGGAAAATCCATTGGTCAACCAGGAGTGTTTCTGGTACCAGGGGGTAGTGCGTAACCAGGGGAGTGAACTGCGCCGCGACCTGATCCGTCACGGTTGGTTCAAAAGGCCGTAATCATGCTCCTGATTGTCGCTGCGACTCCGGCGGAAACCGCCCTGCTGCGCCGGCAGCTTGGCAGCGGCGAAAGAATGCTGTGCGGGGGAAAAGAGCTGCTGCGTGGCACCCTTTGCGATACCCCGGTACTGATCGGTCACGGCGGCATCGGTGCCATGCTGATGGCCATGCAATTGGCCCGTCTTTTAGCTGAGCAGCGACCTGAGGCGGTGATCCTCTGTGGTTGTGGTGGCAGCTATCCTGACAGCGGCCTTCGCGTCGGCGATCTGGCCCTGGCCAGCAGCGAGACCTACGGCGACTGCGGGGTAACGACGGACAGCGGCTTTATCCCGCTGGAACAGTTGAATATTCCACAGCAAGCGCCCCTCGCCCCACTATTTCAACAGTCCTATCATCTTGACACGCCACTCTACAAACGAGCGGCCCAGTTGCTCCCGCAGGCACACTGCGGCCCCTTTGTGACGGTCAACAACTGCAGTGGCACCCCTGAATTAAGCCGGCAGCTGCAACAACAGACTGCTGGTATCTGCGAAAACATGGAAGGAGCTGCTGCGGCACAGGTTTGCGCTGAATTTGCCTGCCCGCTACTGGAAGTGCGCGGTATTTCCAACCCCACCGGCACCCGTGCCGACGAACTGTGGGACCTTCCCCTGGGCATCAGAGTGGCACAAGAAGCCGTTCTGACTCTGCTGCAACGCGGCTTGCTGAGCACCTGAAGGACTTTTGCCATGACAAGTTTAAGCCTCGGTTATTCTCCCTGTCCCAATGACACCTACATCTTTCACGCGCTGATTCATGGTTTGATCCCCTGTGGTGATCTGACCTTCAAGGAGCGTCTCGAAGATGTTGAAACCCTCAATCAGCTGGCACTGCAGGGGGTCCTGGATCTAACCAAGATTTCTTTTCATGCCTTTGGCCACCTGCGCGATCGCTATGTCCTGCTGCACAGTGGAGCCGCTCTCGGACGCGGCTGCGGACCACTGATTGTTGCCGACGAAAGCCTTTCCCTTGAACAATTAAGGGGCAAAACCATTGCCATCCCGGGACGGCTTACCACCGCCAATCTGCTGTTGCAGCTCTATGTTGGCGGGACGGAAAATCTGCTGATTCTCCCCTTTGATCAGATTATCGCCGCCGTGCGCCAGGGGCGTGCCGCTGCCGGAGTCATCATCCATGAATCCCGCTTCACTTATCAGCAATACGGACTAAAGCAAATGCTTGATCTGGGGCAGTGGTGGGAAGAGGTAACCGGGCATCCGATTCCCCTCGGGGGAATTCTGGCAAAAAGAAGCCTGGGTGAAGAGCGGATCAGACTGGTAGATCAGGCGTTGCGCCGCAGCATCGAATACGCCCGCAATCACCCGGATCAGGCAACCAGTTATATCCGTCAGCATGCCCAGGAACTTGACGATAGCGTGATCAATCAGCACATCGACCTGTATGTTAATGATTACTCTATCGATTTAGGCGAAGACGGGTTGGCAGCAATTCACTGCCTGCTGGAAAAAGCAGAACAGGTCGGTATTATTGCTAAAACCGACCAGCCCCTGACAATCTGATACCTTATTATCGTATCTATTCAGCACCGGATCGGTGATCCTATGTCAAGGGACGCGATTGTTTCCCGTTGGGTCATCCATGACCGCTTGTTGTCGCCGTCCGTGGTGACAAACACCCTTGCCATAGGACCACCGACCCGGCGCAAAGCCATAGCTGAATAGTTAGTTATTATCTTACTCCCAGCCGCACCGCCTTGATAAATCGCGCTTCAACTGCCGCACCGACTTTGGCCAGAGTCTCCGGTTCAACTTGTGAGTCGACAGAAAAAACCACCATCGCCTCGCCGGCTTTTTCCAAACGTCCGAGACTCATATTACCGATGTTCACCTGATGTTCCCCCAAAATGGTGCCGATCTTGCCGATCAACCCCGGGCGGTCCTGATAATTAATTACCAGCATATGTTTTTCAGGTCGGAAATCGATGGGGAAATTGCGCAGCTTGACGATTTTGGGGGTGCCTTCGAACAGGGTTCCGGCAATCCGCCGCTTACCTTCCGGGCTTTCCAGATCAATAGTAATCAGACTGGAAAAGGAATCCGTTTCGGTTGAGCGAATTGACTCAACCTCTATGCCACGGGTTTTTGCCACCAGACCGGCGTTCACCATATTGACATCCTGCTCGGTACTGAAATTGAGCATTGCGGCGAGGCCACAAATGGTCAGGGGGTCACAGTCAAAACGAGCAATCTTGCCGTTGTAGGTAAAGGAAATCTTGCTGGGATTGGCGGGTGCCAGCTGGGACATGAACTCACCGAGAATCGTCACCAGCTCCATAAAGGGCTTCATTTGATCCATCAGGTCCGGATCAAAGCGGGGAATATTGACCGCATTGTTTAACGGCCGACCGTCGATGTAGTTGACAATTTCCTTACTGACATCCACAGCAACATTTTTTTGTGCCTCAAAGGTATTGGCTCCCAGGTGCGGCGTTACCAGCATATTGGGGTGAGCGATCAATTTTTTCAACAGCTCACTGCGTGGTGGCTCTTCGCTGTACACATCGAACGCTGCGCCCCTGCATTTACCTGACTCGAGAGCAGCCAACATGGCCGCTTCGTTGATGATTCCACCACGGGCGCAATTGACAATAAACACACCATCCTGCATACCGGCAAAGTGCTCAGCATTGATTATATTACGGGTCTCCTCGTTAAGGGGGGTATGCACAGTAATAATATCGGAAAAACGAATTACGTCCTCGAGGGAGGTTAATTTGACGCCGAAATCTTCGGCGCGCTTTTCAGAAATATAGGGGTCGTAGGTCAGTACCTCGGCTTCAAAAGCGCGACAGCGCAGGGCGACCCGCCCGCCGACCTTGCCCAGGCCGATAATACCGACGGTTTTGCCCTTGAGTTCATGTCCGGTAAAGGGTGCGCGTTTCCATTCGCCATTTTTCAGACTGATATTGGCAATCCCCACATTGCGACACTTGGCCAGCAGGATCGCCATCGTGTGTTCGGCCGCCGAATTGACATTGCCATACGGAGCGTTTACCACGATAATACCACGGCGACTGGCGGCATCGACGTCAACGTTGTCAATCCCGACCCCGGCCCTGGCAACGATTTTTAAGCGATGAGCATGGCTTAAAAGAGCCTCGTTAACCAGGGTGCCACTGCGGGTGATAATCGCATCGTAGTCGCCGACGCAGCGATGCAGTTCAGCAATCTCCAGACCGATTTTTTTATCGATGGTAATGCGCGGATCATTGATCAACGGCACCAGACCGCTGTCGGAAATTTCATCAGTAATCAGAACCTTCATGTATCAACCTCTCTCATTGCTGCCTGCAGCAGCATACTTATCGCCTGCGGGAAAGTCAGAATTCTATGTTGCTTACCGCCTCTTGTCAATCGTCCACAAGCAGTTCGTCCGGCCTTAGCAACCTGACCTCATCAATAGTGATAACCTGAGGACTTTCAAGGGAAACAGCAAAGAGCCCAACACCGGCGACACGGCGCAAATCCAGATCGCGCCCCCGCGGGGCGCTCGCAACATCAGCCAGCAGCACCCGGATACGATTCCAACCCGGTTCGAGCAGCAGGGTTAAATTAAATCTGTCCCGGTGAAGATTAGCAAAATCACGATGGTGCTGATCGTGAATCCGCAGGTGCAGCTCCAACGGTTCCGGCAAAGGATGATGAACATGCATCTGTAGTGCTGCGTAGCCGCGCCAGTCGGCCGGAAAAAAATTGAGAAAAACCCCCGGATACCTGCCGGCAACCAGCTCGACCCGCAGCGATTTTTGCCCCCGGTAGACAACCTGTTGATCGATATAGCGGCGCGACTTACCGCCCCAGCGCGTATGCTCAAAAGGGGTTTCGAAGCCGGACAGCAGGGGAAACTGATAGAGACTGATGATGTCATCTGCCAGTGCCCGGGAAAAGGGTATCAGGCTCCATGCCACTACCAGCAACAATAAAAACTGTGATGCGTGGCGCAGCGGCGCAACAAGCTGGTGGCGCCCAGGTGCAAAAAAAAGGACTGCCAGCAAACCACCCAGGACATCGTTAAAAATATCACGCCAACTCGGCTCGCGCCCGACCAGGGACTGAAAAATTTCAGTGGTGCCACCCACCAGAAAACTCAGCAGCGCAACCTCAACCAGCAACCGCCGGATCGGCAGGTTGCCGCGCCAACTAAGATAAAGATAACCCCACAGGGCAAAACAAAGCAGATGACCAGAAACCCAACCGAAACGCACCGAACGCAACGAATCCGGCCCGGGACCGCCGACAAACAACAGTACTGCACCGATCAGCGCCAGGGGCAGAAGTAAAAAAGTCTGGAGGCGGGTTAAGCCGAGCATAAAGAACGCCTGTAAAGAAATTCGACAAAACTACAAGGTCGAAACAATTTTTCCAAACCAGACTATAGCCGATCCATGAATAATCAGCGATTTTTTTAACAGCCGGGTTGTCATAAAGAGCTGTATTAGTTTCTGAAATGATCTTTTTGCACAATTTGCGGCCGAGGCACTAAACACATCAGGGAATAATTATTGCATGCTATATTTACTGCTCGTTGCAACTGTGTTCAAAAAATGAGAGAATCAGGCTCATATTTGACAAGCCCTTAAACGACATACCCCTTTCCGAGGACCGGCAATGTCCGGCCGATACGAGAGCAGACCGATGGAAAGCCGTCTCCAGTACAGCCCGGTTCGAGAAAAACAGCGGTTTCAGGCCGTTAATCGTGCCCTGGTATTGATTGATCGCGGCCCTGAATCTCTCCCCTATCACATCATGGATATCAGTGAAGGAGGTTTGTCTTTTCGCTATCTGGGTCAGAAACTCAGCCGGTCCGACGTCAAAGAGCTCAGCCTCTATCTCAACCATGAGCTCATTGTCGATAACCTGCCGGTCAAATCGGTGTCGGATTATCGTTTGCGCGACAACCTCGTGCCCGTCAGGCGTGGCAGTGTACGCTTTGCTCCCCTTACAGAGGAGCAGCTACATAAACTACAAACCTTTATCCGCTTTCATACCGAAGCCCCTCTGCCCATCGCCCCACAACAGAAGAAAACATCGCATTAGACCTTCTCTGCCCTCCGGTAATGGATCGTTGGTATTAGGGCTATGGCTATTGATCACACGCCACAAGTGTCGAAATTTTTTACATAAAAAGGGCCGGCCGATGCCATTAAGCAATCCTTTTTGTAAAGTTTTTCGACACTCATTGCTCATCCGTGTGCACGGGCAAACTCCTCCATAAAGCTCGCCAGCTTTTCTACTCCCGCCATCGGCATCGGATTGTAAATGGAAGCGCGCACGCCACCAACACTGCGGTAGCCTTTGAGGGCATAGAGACCACGCCCTTCAGCCTGCTGCAGAAATTTATCTGTCAGTCCATCGCCATTGAGCAAAAAAGACACGTTCATAATCGAACGATGCTCAGGCTGGGCAATACCGCGGTAGAAATCGCTACCATCAATCACCTGGTAGAGTCGCGCCGCTTTGGCTTCATTGGTTTTTTCCATGGCCGCAACGCCACCCTGTTCTTTCAGCCATTCGAGCACCAGCTTGATGACATAGATGGCAAAGGTATTGGTGGTGTTGGTGAGGGAATTGTCCTTGTCGGCCCTGGTAAAATCGAGCAGGGTCGGAGTCGCACCATCGGCATAACCGAGCAGGTCATCACGGACAATCACCATAGCCATGCCGGAGGGGCCAAGGTTCTTCTGCAAACCGGCATAAACGACACCGAAACGGTTGTAATCTATCTGCCGCGACAACAGCTCAGAGGTCATATCAGCGATCAGCGGTACCCGCCCACCGTCGGGGAATTTGTTCCAGCGGGTGCCGAAGATGGTGTTGTTAGCGGTGATATGCAGATAGGCGGCATCCTGATCAATCAGCTCCAGGGGCAGCGCGGGAATATGGTCATAACCACTGGCAGCACTGCTGATGACGGTTTTAACCTGGCAGAATTTCTGCGCCTCCTGGGCCGCCACCTTGGCAAAGTTGCCGGTTTCAGCATACAGACACTGACGCGTGGCAGAGCGCCCGGCAAAATTCAGCGGGAGCGCCGAAAACACCATCCGCGCACCGCCATGCATGAAGAGTATGCGGTAGTTGGCAGGCAGCCCCGTCAGCTCACGAAACAGGGATTTGGCTTCTTCGAGCACCGCAATGAATTCGTCAGCACGATGGCTGATCTCGATAATCGACACCCCCATACCGCGATAATCGAGCCATTCTTCCCGTATCTTGCGCATCACCGGTTCCGGCAGCATTGCCGGCCCGGCACCGAAATTGTAAACCTTGTCGATCATAGATCACCGTCCACGATAATAAAAAGTTTTAACACCTCACTTGACCACCCGCAAGCCACCCTTTGCCCCGGATCCCGATGGCCCCGCCGGCGGATCCGGTTTATCTTCCGGCGCCTCTGATTCCGCTGCCGCCGATTCTTCCCCCAGCATCGGCAAGGTGCCCTGCTGCAGCATCCGCTCCACTGAAGCCGCAACCGTCAGACATTGCTTCATACACACCCGATAGGCCGGACACATGGTGCAATCGGCTTGACCACCAGCCGCCTTGAGGCAGTGAATCAACAGTTCAACACTTTCAAGCTGGGACAGGGGAACCAGATACATGTTTGTTCTCTCTTTTTAACCGGCCATGGTGCGTTCGCAGACCGCAACGAAAGCACGCAATTTTGTCATCATCGCCGCAAAATCTTCCGGCCGCAGGGACTGCGGACCGTCACTGGTGGCATTCTCCGGACAGGGGTGCACCTCTACCAGCAGACCATCAGCGCCGGCAGCCGCCGCCGCATAGCACATGGCCGGCACCAGTGCTGAGTGACCGGTACCATGGGAAGGGTCAATAACAACAGGCAGATGGGTCTGCTGCTTGAGTACCGGAATCGCCGATAGATCGAGGGTGTTGCGGGTCGCGGTTTCGAAGGTGCGAATGCCGCGCTCACAGAGGATCACCCGCCGATTGCCTTCGGATAAAATATACTCGGCGCTCATCAAAAATTCCTGAATGGTGGTGGCCATACCACGTTTCAGCAAAATCGGTTTATCGAGTTGGCCGAGCATTTTCAACAGGGCAAAGTTCTGGGTATTGCGTGCTCCCACCTGCATCACATCAGCATAACGGGCAACCAGCTCTACATCGCGCGGATTGACCACCTCGGTCACAATCGGCAAACCGGTCAGCTCACGCGCTTCGGCCAGCAACTTCAGCCCCTCTTCCTCCATCCCCTGGAATGAATAGGGGCTGGTGCGCGGCTTGAAGGCCCCACCTCGCAACATTCGCGCACCTGCCGCCTTGACGGCAACCGCAGTTTCGCAGATCTGCTCACGGGTTTCCACCGCACAGGGACCGGCACCGACAATAAATTCCTTGCCGCCAACAGCCAGCCCAGGGACGATTTCAATGGTGCTGGGCTCCGGCTGAACCTCCAGGCTCGCCAGCTTGTAAGGCTTAAGGATGGGAACCACATTCTCCACTCCCGCCATCGCCTGGAGAAGCTGCAATTTCTCCTTGCCGCGTTCCTCGCCGACGGCCCCGATCACGTTGCGGGTTTCCCCGTAAATCACGTGGGGCTGATAACCCAGCTCAGTGATTTTTGCTTCCACCGCAGCCAGTTCTTCCTTATTCGCATCTTTTTTCATAACGATAATCATTGTTGCGCTCCTTTGTCGCTAGCGACGTTTGAAGGCAAAAAGGCCACCAGATCTCCCGGCGGCCTTTACATCTACAAAAAAGTAAACCCGTGGGAGAATCGCCGTGAGCCATTCTGCCATGGGTTGGTATTTGTCTGGTGAGCTTTACTCGCACCCTTCCACAGCAGACGGCCTAAAAAAGCCGATAAACCAGAAAAAGAAAAAGCTGCGATAAAGACCGAAGGTTGCCATAACCATCCTCTCACGTGATTTTGCGTAGACTACACAAGCCTGCAACCACAAGCAAGTGAAAAATCAGCGCCTGCGGCAACGTAAAACCCCGCATTTTCTCTTGACAGTCCTGCGCCCTTTGGTTATAAACGGGCTTCATTTCGCCCAGATAGCTCAGTCGGTAGAGCAGAGGACTGAAAATCCTCGTGTCGGCAGTTCGATTCTGTCTCTGGGCACCATAAACGCAATAAAAGCAGCGACTTACACGGTCGCTGCTTTTTTGTTATCTTTCGCGCACTCTTCGCGCACTTATTGTGCTACAGTAGGCCAAATCATAGCCGTTTTCATACAGGTGGCCTATGTTAGATAATCACAAAACCATCCAACCCCTCAATATCATTCCAAAAGATGAACGCGCCATATACAATGGTGCTGTCGTTCTCTTCAAGCGCAATAGAAGCAAACGCTGGCAAGCCCGTATACGCAGAAACAGCGGAGAATGGGTTGTCTACAGCACCAAATCTGCTGACTTTGATAAGGCTGCGGCTGTAGCAGAAGAACGCTACAGGGAAATTCAATATGCTCAGAAGACGGGCAAAATTGATGTAACTCGTCGTTTTTCAAGCATTTGCCAACTGTGCAAAAAAGAGCTGTTAGATGAAGCAGTAAGAACCGGCCAGCAGACACCCAAAAATTATGCGCAAGTGATAGAGAAATACATCGAACCAATTTTAGGCAGCTATATGTGCCACAACATTGATACTGCTGCTTTGCGGATGTACTCGGAAAAGCGTAAAGAGATGATTGGACATACGCCGACTCAATCAACTATCGCTACTCACAATTCAGCCCTTAACTACCTATTTCGCAAAGCAAAAGAAAAGAACTTCATCCAGTTCATACCAAAAACGATAAATGATGGGGTTGAAGGAAAACGGCGTCCATACTTTAACGACAAAGAAATGCGCATTCTCAATGCAAATATGTGGCGCTACCTTCAGCACAGCGAGAAGCTGTTAAAACAAAAAGGCCGCAATGGTATTGAAAATATCGGCATAAAAACATATTGGATTAGGGAACTACTGGTTGATGTCGTCCGTATTCTCGTCAATACAGGTATGCGGCCAGGCAGTGAAATTCTCAGCTTAAAATGGAAACATCTTAGCATTACAAAGCAGCACGGAATGGAGAGTATTCAATTCTCACTGCCCCACAGCAAAACAAAAAGAAGAATTGTTATTGGTTATGAGCCTTTTGTGCGCGAAGATGGCGTCAAGTATGGCTGCTGGAAGCCGTTAGAAAATATCAAAAACAGATTCGATAATTTGAAAGACTTGGATTGGGATAAGCTGTTTAAATGCGATGAGTATATATTCAGGTATCCGAACGGCGAACTTGCCATACAAGAACAACTGACAAAATCGTTTAAAAGAATGCTGAAATGGATACAGGTTGATGGCAATGAGGACGGATTATTAAAAGATGACTTTGGTGAAGAAAGAACGCTTTACTCCCTGCGCCATACCTACGCATCCCGTATGCGCTACAAAGGCATCACCTTCGATGATTTAAGTGTACAAATGGGAACAAGCGTAAAAATGCTGGAACAGCACTACAGCCATTTCAAAGTCAGCGACAATCCAAATAAATTTGCTGGGCACGAGCAGAGAGCAACAAAGGATAAGCAGAAAAATGAAGCAGAAAACAGCACAATGATTAAACAACTCGTTGAGCAAAACCAGCAAATGAAGCAATTATTGGAGCAATTTTTGAAAAATAGACAATAAGCTAGCAAAAGCTAAAAGTGTCAATGGCCTGCTCGACCTGAAAAATGAATTAGTTATATTGACATATGATTAATTTTTATTAGACCATACAAAAGCTAATAATTCTAATAAGTCAAAGGGGGTCAGATTGTGAGAAACGTATACTTATCCTTTTTCCTCTTGTCACTGTTATTTATGGTTCCCGGTTGTTCACTGCCGCAACCAAAAGAAAAAACAATCGCTGGTAATCAGTATATTGACCCAAACATACCACCCTTAAACATTAAGTTTCCTTTTAATGTCTGGCTTCGCTCGGAAGATAATATAACTAATCAGAGTGGAGATGTAACAATGATGCATAAAATTACAACATTGGGGACGAGCAAGAACAATACTATTGTCTATATTGATAAGCTATATATGCAAAACGACAATGCGTACTTTACTGGCGTAAACTATGAAAATGAGGCTCTTTTTTATAAAGACAAGAAAAGTAACAATGATGGATGCTACGTTTACTACAAAGAGTTTTCAGGTAAACATTTTTTAGTCGGAGATATAATAAACTATGGGGTTAGACGAAATGCTACGAACATAAGAATTTCTGAATACTTTTTTGACATTCGCGGATACAATGACCTAGATATAAAATATAGAGATAATGTAGATATGATGATTGAAGATATTAAGAATTTATGTAATCAAGTTTTAAATTATTAGCCATATGGTTAAATCCAATAGACCGATCTTTTATCATTGGAAAAATAGTGACCGAAAAAGAACTATTAAGATTCTTTTTTTAGTTTTTTTTTCAATAGCTACTATTTCTTGCGCCCCTATCAGTCCACCCTATGTACATAATGACAAATATTACAATCCAGCAAATAACTTTTCACTCAAACTTCCAAGCAGCTGGGAACATCGAAAGGAACCTCCTAATTGGCTAGAAAACTCTGTTTGTGTAGGTGAACATAAAAATTTACAGGCTTATTTTGTAAATAAAGACATGAAAGGAGTTGTGCAGGTATCTAGTTCTAAGACATCTTTAAATTTAAAAAAAGCAAGCGATAACTACCTTAGTTCGTCTTTTAATCGTTCACTGATTGACACATATTACGAGTCTCTGAGAAAATCTTTAGAAAAAGTTAAAGTACAAATTACAAACAATAGGTTTATTGAAGATTACAGCTATAGCATGTACTCATATAATTTAAACAATTTACCTTCAAAAATAATCGAAGCAAGAATCAAGTGTAACGACAAACAAGAACTGATTAGAAAAGAGCTAACCACTTACGTCCTATTGTGCGATGATAATGATACTTGTTTTGTCACTTTTTCACTGATATCACCTATATCAGACTTTGAAAAAGTCCAAGTATCATATATTGACATAATGCGAACTTTATCTAACTGGAGTCCTTCTGATTAGATAGTATTCAGCTTTTGTAGTTTTTGTTGGGCGTTGCGGATTTTGAGGTTGGCTGCTGCTTTTTTGGCAGTAAGGTCAGCACGCTTCGCAGCTTGCTTTTTTAGTTCAACGCTTCTTTTCTCAGCATCATTAACGACTTCTTCGATACGCATAGTGAATACCTCCTATGCGTATTTAGCTGATAATTAAATCAGCTCCACTGCTTTCTTCAGCATATCGTCGTTGATGTCAATATAGCGCTGGGTTGTTGCTATGCTGCTATGCCCTGCCAATGCTGCCAGCACCCGAACACTAACGCCTTTATTTGCTAAATCTGTAATAAATGACCTTCTGCCGCTGTGTGAGGTAGCACCAGTAATGCCGCTTCTTTCGTAAATGCGCTGTAATAGCTGTGTAGCTGTATTTGAAGTAAAATGTTTGCTCTTTTGCGTTCTGAATAAAAAGTCAGCGGATGCTGTTGATTTGAGGCCCGCAATATAATTTTTCAGTTCTTTCTGCATACGTGCTGGCACATACACAGTGCGCGCCTTGTGTCCCTTTGTTTGCGCTGCTGCCAATTTAATTTCGTCAAGCACTTCGCCCTTTTCGTTTATCACGTCATTTATGCGCAAGCTCACCACTTCGCCAATACGCATGCCACAATAAAAAGTAAGTAGTAGCATCGCCCTGTTCCGTTCGCACCACTTCTTTGCGCCTGCGAGCTGAATTCAGACATTACAAATTGTTCATGATTTTCTGGCTGATAGGAACCTGATTCTCCTCGAGCATTTGCAAGGCCGACGCACAAAAAAGCGATTCCTAAAACAATAATTATCAATCTCATGACTCCCCCTATCCAAAACCTATCAGTGTTTGTCGGCTGATCGTTGACTTGGCAGACGCCCTGTGGTTTCGATGATGACTGCCTTCTGCTCACGCATAGGTCACGCGCAGTTCGCCATGATCTTTTGTCCGTGGTTTACGCTTCACAATAATTTCGATGTCGCGATCAAGGGCAATCATCAGGTGCAGCAGTTTTTCCAGTGAAAAGCCCCTGAGCCGTCCATTCAATATGGCGGAAACTTTCGGTTGTGTAATCCCCAGCAGCTCCGCCGCCTGAGCTTGGGACAGATGTCGCTTGTTGATAATCTGCGCGATCTTCAGCGCCAGGTCGGCTTTTGCAAGGCGTTCGCCAGATTCGGACAGTCCCAAATCGTCAAAAACATTGCCGGTGCTTTTTTCGAGCTTGATGTCGTCGTTCATGTCATATCCTTTTCGTGCGCCTCAACGCGCTTCAGCCGGTCTTTGATCAAATCAATAACCGGTTGTGGTGTCTGAATCCCTTTTTTCGATTTCTTCTGAAAGGCGTGTAAAACATAAACCCGGCCTTTGAAGCGGACGGTATAAACCGCCCGATAAGTATCACCGTCGTGATCTTCGACAATCTCAAGAACGCCAGCCCCTTTGAACCCTTTCAGCGGTTTTGCAGAAGGGTGTTTGCCGCCCTGTTGCGCTTGGCGCAGGGCAAAACCCATGGCGTCTTTCACGTCCTCTGGAAACGATCTAAGATTGTCTTTACTGTCGCCGACCCAAATGAGTTCTTTATCGTTTGCAGTCATGTTCTTTATACCAATTTAGGAATAATTAGTCAATTGAATGAATGTGACCTTTTGGCAGTTTTGGCAGTACGTCAACTGCTCGTTTTTTTGGTTTCGTGCAGGTGGATAATGTTACCGCCCGTCGGTCGTTCCAGTAGTTCTAGTGCATCCCTGCTGGCACTCGGCATCAGGTGTGCGTAGCGTTCAGTTGTTTTGATGGTATGGTGGCCTAAAATCTCTTTGATCGTGTAGATCGGCACTCCTGCCATTGCAAGCCGACTGGCGCACGTATGCCTGAAGGTGTGAAAACTGAGCTGGTGTTTACGATCCATGCCGACGTTAAAACCTAATTCTTAGATGCTGCGATAAACAACCCGGTTGACCTGTGTCTGTTCGCCGCCATCCCTTGCAGGAAAAACATAAAGACTCTGCTCTGATTCGGGCTGACTGGTTTTGTGATCCAGTCGCCGCTGTAGCATTTCCTTAACACGCGTGGTGGCAATGTGGAGCGTTCTATCGTCTCCTGATTTGGTTTCAATCAATCGGACGGTTTCGGCCTGCATGATCAACGTCTTATGGCCCGATATGCGTTTCTGCTGCTTTGACAGGAAAGAATCCGAAACTTATTGTCAAGGGTCAGCGTAATTGAGCAGTGAGGCCGAATGACCAGCGGCCCGCTTTTATTCCCGAACTTGTGGCCATTGCCGGGCGGTATGCACCAAAGCTAACACCCACACCGTGTGTCCGTCGATCTCGTATACCAAGCAATAGTTTTCATGCGGTATCAGCTCACGGGTACCTGGAACCCTTCCTGCTTTGCCCATCTTAGGATGCGCGGCTAGTCGCTCAGCAGCACCGCTAAAAAACTCATCCATATGGACTGCCGCTCCGGGGTTGTCGGCCACGATGTAGTCCCAAATATCAGCGCGGTCTTGTTCTGCTTCTGGCGTCCAGATAACGATCATGCCTGGTCTGCCGCTACCTGGTTCCGCCTGGCAGCGAACACGGCCTCAACTTCATCATTTGATCGACCACGATTGGCACGCATCGAGGCGCGACCGGCTTCGACCTTGCGACGAAGATAGTCGTCATATTCGCGTGCCAGACGGCGTTGTTCGATGTAGTCGCGCATCAACTCGCGCATGACCTGAGACGCTGGTCGATCTTCGCCGGCCGCCTCGGCCATGAATTCTGCGCGCAGTTCCGGCTCCAGCTTCATCGTGAAAACAGCTTCTTTTGACATAATGCGCTCCTTTGCAAAAGTACTAACATAGTATATACAACCTTAGTACCTTGCGCACGATAAATCGTTGGTACTGACAAACAGGACGGCTATTGGCCGGCAGGGACAAGATTCTGTGTCGTAAAATTTATCTTTTAAAACCATATAACGACCAAAACTAACCCCCTAAGGTGGGTCAAAATTGGACGCCGGTGGTGGGTCAATTTTCAATGCCGACTGACAGCTCTCGCAAAAAATATCAATTTGGCTGAATCAGCACAAAGCGCCGGCTGCAGGGCGCGCGATTATTGTGCAATGAGGCGTACTTGCGTACGCCGAAGCGGTGAAATAAGCGCAGCAACGCAGCAATTGACGAGTTTTTGCGACGTTATCACATAGTAAATGTGTTTCCGACAAACAATAGATGTCGAAAGATTTTACATTAACGTCGAACTTTTTTACATTAACGTCGAAAATATTTACATTTTTCGTAAACCAACCCTAATCCCCATGAACTTGAATAAATACAACTACTCGACTTCGCGTGATTAATTAAATTTTTACAATTATGGCATGATTTTTGCATTTGTCAATGTGTGATCATACTGACCCGATAAACCTCATCTGCCGAGCACACAACCAGAGGTGCTCACCACCAGCAAGGAAAGGGGATCGACATGATCACGCGGATTGTTAAGGTTGTTGCGCTCTTTGCCGGCACGTTTCTGATTCTATCTTCACACATACACGCTGCCATCATCTACGACGCCGGCCCACTTGTATTCGAAAGCAGCGGACAAAGCATGTGGGATAGCGGCACGGCCTTCCGCAAGGAAGAATCCGTTTTCCTGGGCACCCAATGGACGGACAAAACTGCCACCATTGGCAACATTTATGGCGATGCCAACTATCAACTAACTCCTGATATTCCTGCCGTTACCGTCCCGGTCTGGAAGCCGACGCCGACATGGTCCAATCCGTTTAAGGGCTACTGGACGGACGTCCAGATCACGCCGGCAATTGGTGCGGTGACGATTGACACCCGCACGGGAGCTGAACTGAACGTACACACATCCGGGAAAGTCGGTCTCGAATTCGGCTACTCCATTGACAGCGGCTCTGTCGATACCAAAGCAAATTTTCAGGCAGGGGCAGAGTTGCCGGACAGCGTGAAGGCTTCCGAGTTCTTCAGCCTCATCACCAACAGCACTTTCGACGACGGGTCGTTACAAACCCAGTCACCAAAGATCGAAGCGTACATCAGCGCCATCATGCAACTGTCAGGCTCAATCGATGCGCAGGCCTGCGCGTTGACCTTTGGTTGCGCGAACTCAGGATCTATGGCCCTGCCAACCATCGACCTTGATCAACGTATACTGTCCATCGATCCGAACAGCCTGAAGGTGCTGGATGGCATCATGCCCGACGGCAAGGCCTTCGCTGAAATTCCTATCCTCAATCAGAGCCTGACACTTGAGGGGGGCATCACGACCACGGTTCCACCTGTGCCCGGTTTCATGTTGACCGGCCCTGGCTTTACCATTGGTACCTTGCCCTCCCCAGCGGTCACTGTCGAGCTGGCGGAGATGACCGTATACGTCCCGGATATTGCCACCACCGGCACGGGCTCCGGAGAAAATGTCACCTCCAACGGCCGGGATGATCTGTTGTCGTTGCAGCTCGACCTCGACGGTGCCGCAACGATGTTTGCCGGCTTGCCGCCCACCGGCATGAATTTTCATCTCATCAATGCCGGATCATTACAGTTATCTGCTTCCCTCGATCTGATCGATGTTAAGGCCGGCCCGGTACTGGGTGTCACACAAGATTTCGAGTTCAAACCGACGCTCATGGCCGACATCGCATTCAGCAATTCTGTCGAAATTTACGGCCAGTCCGGCTTCCACAACAACTGGAGCGGGCTCTGGAGCGAGCTGCCGCAATTCGCCATTAATGAAACCACCACGTTCACGCCCTCCTTCTGGCTGGACGCCACCCTGACAAATGACATAGGGCTGGACCTGGGCCTGGTTGGTACATTGGATCTGCTGAAACTGGGTGCTACTGCCTCTCTGGGGGTGTTTAACCTGGATTTCAACCCATTTACTCTCAATGACCTGCTTGGCATCGGCAATACCCTGTTTGAAACATCAAAGGTGGGCTTCTCCGTCTATGACACAACGTTCAATTTATTCGGCTTCAACAATATTGCCGGCTCACCCTTTACCCTGTACGTTGCGGTACCGGAACCGGGGACCTTTGGCCTGATGCTTGTGGGGCTGGTGGCCTTGCAGTTAAGACGCCGGCAGCGTGCCGGCATCCGCAAACAAGGTGAACATTGTGCATAACAATCAACCCAGCAAGCTCATGGCCTTTATTTGTACATTGGTGCTGCTTCTTTTCGCGGCAACGGCCCACACGGCAGACGGAGAAGGCCAGTTTGCTGTCCGGGGAGCCGGACTGATCAGCTGCGCGCTTTACACCCAGGAACGGGCCGCGCGCAGCGAAGTCTACCTGGTGGCGGCGGCATGGGTCGATGGATACATCACAGGGATCAACCAGCATGCTTCACAGACCTATGATCTCATGTCGTTTGAAAGCACCGAACTGCTGATGGCAATCCTTGATAACCATTGTCAGAAAAACCCATCGGATCCCATCTTCGGTGTACTGGTGAACCTGTTCAAGAAACTGTGGCCGGACCGCCTCATTGACAAATCGGACAAGACGACCATTGCGATTGGAGAAAGGGAAGCACGACATTACGTCGAGTCAATCGGACGCGTCCAGAACAGATTGCAGGCAGCAGGATTTTATAAGGGCCCGCGCAATAACGAGTACAGCCCGCAAACCTTGGAGGCGATGAAGAAATTTCAGACATCTATCGGCTTCGAAGCGACAGGCTTTCCTGACCAACTGACACTGTGGCGGCTGATGCGCAGCGAAGCCGAACTGGATAAATAAACAGACCAGATCGCGCCAACGGCATGGATTTCGACATCTTCCGGAAGAAAGGATGACCGCGGCAAGGCACATGGTAGCGTATGGTGGATCAAGGACTGTGTCATGCGGGTGTAAGCGTGTCGGCAGTTCAATTCTGTCTCTGGGCACCAGCAAAACCCAAGGGTTACGGCTTTAAGCTGTAACCTTTTTTGCTGGGAAATCCACCGCCGCGCGTCCCTTGAAGGGATTTTTACCTGCTTATATTCTTGCCCGCTCATACTGCACCGGCCAGAGGTGCTCCGCCTTCAGGATCCGCGCAGCGTCCAGAGGCCAGTGGGGATTGCGCAGTAACTCGCGGCCCAGCAGCACCAGGTCGGCAACGCCCGTCGCAATGATCTGCTCTGCCTGCTCGGCAGCGGTAATCAGCCCGACTGCGCCGGTGGCGATATCCACCTCTCGGCGGACAGTCGCGGCAAAGGGGGTCTGGAATCCCGGTGCTGCAGGAATCACCGCATCGGGGGTCAATCCGCCGGAAGAGCAGTCGATCAGATCGATTCCCAGGCGCCTGAGCTGTCGACACAATTCCAGCGATTGGGCCAGATCCCATCCACCTTCGATCCAGTCGGTCGCGGAGATGCGGACAAACACCGGCAGATCTTCCGGCCAGGTCGCTCTCACCCGCTGCGCTACCTCCAAAGGAAAGCGCAGGCGATTATTGAGACTTCCACCAAAATTGTCGGTGCGCTGATTGGTCAGTGGAGAAAGAAATTCATGCAGCAGATAGCCATGGGCCATGTGGACCTCGACCACCCGAAAACCGGCCCGCAGGGCCCGCCCGGCAGCAGCAACAAATGCCTCGGCTATCTGTTCCAGCTGATTGCCGGTAAGTTCGGTTGGGGTCACCGCTGATGGGCTGAAGGGGATCGGACTCGGCGCCAGCGGCTGCCAGCCGCCAGCTGCCGCAGGGACCGGAATTCCACCACGCCACGGCGGCGACACCGATGCCTTGCGCCCGGCATGCCCGAGTTGAATGGCTGGAACAGCCCCACGCTCGCTGATAAAGCGGACGATGGGTGACAAAGCGGCAGCCTGCTCATCATTCCACAAGCCACAATCCGCTGGACTGATCCGCCCTTCGGGTAACACCGCTGTTGCTTCCGTCATCACCAGTGCCGCCCCACCGGCGGCGCGGCTACCCAGATGGACCAGATGCCAATCGTTGACGAGACCGTCAGTGCAGGAATACTGGCACATGGGCGACAAACAAATCCGATTCTTTAACGTCAGGGCACGTGATGACCAGGTTGAAAAAAGTGCGCTCATATCTTTTCCTCCACAATGCGGCGAGTGCCGGAGTTTCCTGATGTTTTTCTTGTCGGGTCCGGAAAACCAGGTCTTGAAAATCTCCTGAACCAGAGAAATAGCCTGCCTGCGGCAGGACAGGAGGGTGTCTCATCAATAATATAGAAGAGATGAAGAACTCCCCCGCTAAATACAACTAACACAACGACTGATTGTTTCTTATCTACCATGTGGCGCTGCAAAAGAGGAGAGGATGTTTATCAGGATGCAAGATCAATATTTTATCTGAACATCCTGGTGCGACCACGCAGGTCTGAAAAATATCGGCATGGCTGGTCGCCCCCCCCCTGTCCCTCCCGCACCCCATTTGACATGCCGCTGCGAGAGGTTAAAGTTGAGGAGAATCGACAAACGCCTGAGCTGAGAAGCCATCAGCCGCCGCCGAACGGTAGAAGGGGTGAGGAACGGCCTTTTCAATCATTTTTCCGGTTTTTTCTCGCTCCGGGTAGCGGAACAAGAAAGGTGAATGCTCAATAAACATCTGTCCGGATCCGCGCCGTTCGATCATGACAGCAAAGGACCGATGCATGAACAGTGACGTGGTCGCCAGCAGTGCGGTAGGAATTATTGCGAACCCGGCTTCCGGGCAGGATATCAGACGGCTTATCAGTGCCGCCTCGGGTTGTTCCATTTCCGAAAAAACCAATATCGTCCGCAGACTCTGCCTGGGCATGCGGGTTCCGGGGGTTGAAAAAGTCTACCTGATTCCTGATCATTCAGGTATCGCCGGTAGTTTGTTGCGCAACCGGGACCAGGGGTCGGCAGCTCTCGGGGAAAACTGGCCGGAGATCGTGCTGCTTGATATGCCGGTCGAAGAAAAGGCCATCGACACCCTGCGCGCCGTGGATCTGATGATTAAAGCCGGGGTGCGTCTCATTGTTGTACTGGGCGGGGATGGCACCCACCGGCTGGTTGCCGGCGGCTGTGCAGATATTCCTATGGTGGCTCTATCGACGGGCACCAACAACACCTTTCCTTATTTCCAGGAAGCGACAGTCGCCGGGATCGCTGCCGGGCTGGTGGCAACCGGCGCCATAGCGGTCAGTGAGGCGACAAAACGCAACAAGGTGCTTCGGGTTGAGATCGACGAAGGTTGCCGGGACCTGGCACTGGTTGATCTGTGCCTGACGGATGACATGTGGATCGGCAGTCGTGCAGTGTGGCAGCCGGAGCGGGTGCGGGAGATTTTTGTACCTTTTGCCCGGACCGATGCGATTGGCTGGTCAGCCGTCGCCGGATACGTCAGGCATATACCACGGGAAAGCAGCGATGGGCTGCACCTGGTTCTCTGCCCACCCGGGCAGGGCATCCTGACGTTGCATGCCCCAATTGCGCCAGGACTTATTCTGCCCGTGGGAATTGCTGAGGTTCATACGCTGCAACCTTTTGATGTCATTTCCCTGAAAAAATTGACCGGTATGGTTTCCCTCGATGGAGAACGGGAGTTCACCCTGCGCCAGTGCTCCAGCGTAAAGATCTGGCTGGACCTCAATGGCCCTCTCACTGTTGATGTTCCACATGTGCTGAACCTGGCTGCAGAACGCGGATTTTTATATTTTCTGTCCTCCGAGAGCACAAAGGAGCGGTTGGGACAAAGACCCTCAGCAAATGAGAGGTCCTGAGGTGAATCTCTATTAGAACGTGAGTATCTGTTCAGCACGGGATCGGGGCTACCAGGCCCAGTGGGTGGTGAATAGTTACGAACGTTAAATGTCTCGCGTTGTCTTTGCCGCTGCGGTCTTTCCACCCAGGCCGCTAGAACAGCAGCCGCTGCCAAATTCAGCGGAACCAGAAACACTATTTAGCCAAACCGGCTAAATCTGTGCCGACAGTTGCTGTCTCCTTGATAGTTGGCGATTTGCGGCTATCTTTGAGAGAGGGAGTTATCGACGTTGACCAAGATTGCAAATTGGTCATGCAATGCCACTTCAATCCAGAGGGAAAGGAGATCCACATGAGCGGGCAAATGTCGAAGGAAGCTTTACTCAAGGCCTATCGCAAGATGCGCCAGATCCGTGAATTCGAGGAGCGTATTCATAGCGAGTTTGCCACCGGAGAAATCCCCGGGTTCGTCCATCTGTATGCCGGGGAAGAGGCCGTTGCCGTCGGTTTTTGCGAACACCTCAGTAACAAGGATCGCATCTCCAGCACCCATCGCGGACACGGACACTGCATTGCCAAGGGGGTCGACTTGATGGGGATGATGGCGGAAATCTACGGAAGAAAAACCGGAACCTGCGGAGGCAAGGGAGGGTCAATGCACATCGCTGACCTCGATGTCGGCATGCTCGGTGCCAACGGCATCGTCGGCGCCGGTCCGCCGCTGGCCTGTGGGGCAGGATTAGCCTCCAAGCTGCGCAAGGATGGCAGCGTCTCGGTAGTCTTTTTCGGCGATGGAGCCGCAAACCAGGGAACCAACTTTGAATCCATGAACCTCGCTGTCACCTGGGATTTGCCGGTGATTTTTGTGCTGGAGAACAATGGTTATGCTGAGTCAACCTCACCCAAATACACGGCTCGTGTCGGTACCGAGAATATTTCAGACCGTGCCCGGGGCTTCGGCATGCCGGCTATTACTGTTGACGGTAACGATTTTTTTGCTGTTTACGAAGCAGCGGGCGAAGCCATAGAGCGGGCCCGCAAAGGTGGTGGTCCGTCTTTTGTTGAGTGCAAGACATTGCGTTATTACGGTCACTTCGAGGGGGACGCTCAGACCTATCGACCCAAGGGAGAAGTAAAGGACGCCCGCGCTAACAATGACCCTCTCAAGCGTTTTGCGGCCGCGGTTGTGGCTGCCGACCTGATTGACAGTGTCGAACTGGAAAAGATCGACAAGGAGGTTCGGGCCCAGGTAGACAGTGCTGTCACGGCGGCCAAAGCCGCCCCTGATCCTGATCCCGAATCCCTGTTCACCGATGTATATGTCTCATATTGATCTTTGTAACGTTTGACATAAAAAGAAAGGACAAAGTCATGGCGAGGAAAATCATGTTCAAGGAGGCTATTAACGAAGCGATTCGCCTGGAGATGGAAAGGGACGAGACGGTTATCCTGATGGGGCTGGACGTTGCCGGCTCGGCGGGTACGGGCCAGGAACGCGATTCCTGGGGTGGCGTGCTGGGAGTGACCAAGGGTCTTTATCATCAGTTCCCGGAGCGGGTTTTTGATGCGCCGATTTCCGAGTCCTCCTACATCGGCGCTGCCGTCGGGGCCTCGGCCTGCGGCATGCGGGCCATTGGCGAGCTGATGTTTGCCGATTTTCTCGGCGTCTGTTTCGACCAGCTCTATAACCAGGCTGCCAAGTTCCGCTACATGTTCGGTGGCAAGGCGGTTACGCCGGTGACCATCCGCACCATTATCGGTGCCGGTTTCTGTGCCGCCGCCCAGCATTCGCAGAGCCCCTATTCGATCTTCACCCATGTCCCCGGGCTGAAGTGCATTGTTCCCTCGAATGCCTACGATGCCAAAGGTCTGCTGGCCACGGCCATCCAGGACGATGACCCCTGCATCTTCTTCGAACACAAGGCCCTGTACACCACGAAGGGGGATGTGCCGGAAGAGCATTACCGGATCCCCCTGGGCAAGGCCAACATTCTCCAGGAAGGAAAAGACGTCACCATCGTCGCCCTGGGCCTGATGGTGAGTGTCGCGACCAAGGCCGCCAAACAGCTCGAAAAGGATGGCATCAGCTGCACCATCATCGATCCGCGCACCACCTCCCCGCTGGATCAAGATGCGATCTTCTCCAGTGTAAAAAAGACCGGGCGACTTGTTGTCGTCGACGAGGACAGCAGCCGCTGCGGCTTCGCCGCCGATATCGTCGCGATGACGGCCCAGGAGGTTTTCTCCTCACTAAAGGCAGCGCCGCAGATGGTCACACCGCCCTTTGTTCCGGTTCCCTTTGCCAGAAATCTCGAAACAGCATACCTCCCCAGTGCTGCCAAGGTTGAAGCGGCAGTGCGCCAGACAATGGAGTAAAAGACTATGGGTGACAGGAAGATTTTTCCCCTGACGATTCCGAAATGGGGATTGACCATGGAAGAAGGGTCGATCGACGCCTGGCTGATGGCCGAAGGGGATGAGGTTGAAGTCGACAGCGAGGTGGTGGAGATTTCCAGCGACAAGATCGTCCAGGCGATTGAAAGCCCGGTAGCCGGCGTTCTCCGGCGTATTATCGGCGAGGAAGGCGAGGATTATCCGATTCAGGCATTGATCGGAATTATCGCTGACGCGGATGTGACCGACGAGGAGATCGATGCCTTTATCGCCCGCTACGGAGGTGACGCAGCGCCGGTTACGGCTATAGAGGCGCCGGGTGAAGAGCAGGCTGGCGCGGATGACACCGGGCCCGATAGCAGGGACATGGAGGCGTCAGCCACCCTGCCGGTTTCTAAAATGCGCGCCGCCATCGCGAAAACCGTCGTTGCGTCATGGTCGATTCCGCAGTTTCCAGTCACCGCGGCCATTGACATGGGGGCCGCCAAACGTCTGCGGGCGCAACGCAAGGAGGCCGGCCAGGCCATTTCCCTCAATGACATCGTCACCAAGGCCTGCGCCAGGGCGATGGAAAAGTATCCGATGATCAACGCCGGCCTGGGTGACAAGGAATTCATTCTCCATCCGCAGGTCAATATCGCTATCGCTGTCGCAGCGGATGATGACCTGATGATGCCGGTCATCAGGGGATGTGAGGCCCTCAGCCTGGAGGAGGTGGCGGCCGCGTCGCGCCGGCTGATCGAGAAGATCAGGGATGGCTCCATCGCCATGGCCGATCTGACCGCCGGCAATTTTGCCATCTCCAACCTGGGGATGTTCGGCGTCGAGCAATTCGCCGCCCTGGTTCCCCCGGGCATGGCCGCGATCCTCGCCGTTGGCGGAATCCGTGATGAGGTCGTGGTCAAGGATGGTGAGATGGCGACGGCGGCCATGATGCGGGTGACCCTGATGGCGGATCACCGGATCGTCGACGGGCTCTGTGCAGCCAGGTTTCTTGCTGAACTGACGCGCCTGCTGGAAAACCCGGGACAACTGTAACCCCGGTACCCACGGATAAACTGCGACAAGCTGTTTCGCTACCATGCCGCCACTCGTACAGACAAACGCCCACGATGTCACGGTCGTGGGCGTTTATAATGCAGTGATGCGGCAGCGGACATTGGCGTGTTCCTTGTCAAATCAACTGCTGGCCGCTCCATATCCGCCCGGTAACGGCTTAAAGGGAGAGCGGTTATCAACCAGGTGTAACATCAACTTTCTGTCTGAGTTCCTTGGTGTTGCCGCGCAGCTTTTTCCGGTCGAGTCTCCGGGTGACAGCAGCAGAACCAGGTCTGGTCTTCTTGCGCGGCGGGCGGATGACCAGGGTTGACTGAATCAGTCGCTGCAACAGCGCCAGGGCCTGTTGCCGATTTTTCATCTGACTGCGCGATTGCTGTGCCTTAATAACGACAACACCGTCACTGGTGATCCTCTGATCGGCTCTGGCCAGCAGCTTCTGTTTCACCTCTTCGGGCAGGGAAGAGGTGTGGATATCAAAGCGCAGATGGATGGCACTGGCGACCTTGTTGACGTTCTGTCCACCGGCACCCTGCGAGCGCACGGCAACGAGATCAATCTCCGGCTCAGGGATGGATATATTCGCATTGATAAAAAGATCCGCCACGCTATGACTCCAGTCCCGACAACAGGTTTCCTGATTAGCATCAATCTTCCGCTCTACTCTGAAAAGTCGTCACTCTTTCAAAAGCGGGAGTCCAGGAATCTGAGCAACCTTCCTGGATACCCGCCTTCGCGGGTATGACGTGCATTGTCGTTAAACACAGCGGAAGATCAGTACTAATCAAATTTTATTATAGCCGGGACGTATCTGTTCAGCACCGGATCGGGGATCCTATGTCAAGGGACGCTTTTCGTCATCCCTGACCGCTTGTTGTCGCCGTCCACGGCGACAAACACCCTTACCACAGGAACCCCGACCCTGCGCAAGGACATTGATAAATAGTTACAAAACTTTTATCTTCTTGCGAGCGACTACCTCGTCCGGGTTGACGGAGCTATCAGGCTTGAGGGGATCAGGCGCACTCCGGAAACAGCAAGGCCGATAGCGATTTCGATCCCGATGTCGACTCAATTAAGATGTCTTTATTTACGGCAACGGGCGGCCTTTTTTGAGGCCGCCCGT
>JAHYIY010000035.1 GCA_019429255.1 Desulfuromonadales bacterium
GTCTCTATCTGACCCCCCTGTACCGGGCCGAATCCGGGGTGGCGGAACATCTGCACCGTTTGCTGCAAGGCAAACCGCCCTGGGGACAGATCGACACCGACAAGGCCCTGCCCTGGGTGCAGGAACAAACCGGCCTGACCCTGTCGACATCACAGCAGGAAGCGATTTGTCTGGCGTTATCCAGCAAGGTCACCATCATCACCGGCGGCCCCGGAGTCGGCAAGACCACCCTGGTCAACAGCATCCTCAAGATTCTCCAGGCCAAGCGCATTCCCACCACCCTCTGTGCCCCTACCGGCCGGGCAGCCAAACGCCTGACGGAATCGACCGGCCTGGAAGCCAAAACCATTCACCGGACCCTGGAGTTTGATCCCGGCATTTTTGGTTTTAAACGCGGCAGGGAGAATCCGCTGGAGACCAGACTGGTGATCCTCGATGAATCCTCCATGGTGGATGTGGTGCTGATGAATCGTTTGCTGGCAGCGATCCCAGAAACGGCGGCTCTGATCATGGTGGGGGATGTGGATCAACTCCCTTCCGTGGGGCCGGGGATGATTCTCGCTGACATGATCACCTCGAACGTCATTCCAACCGTCCGCTTGACCGAGATCTTCCGCCAGGCCGCCGCGTCAAAGATTATCGTTAACGCTCACCGTATCAACCAGGGGCAGATGCCCTTGCCCCATGAGCAGGATAAAACGGGGGATTTTTACTTCATTCCGGCAGAGACGCCGGAAGAAATTCACGCGATTTTATTGCGCACTGTCACGCAGCGGATTCCCAAACGTTTTGGCTTAAACCCGGTGCGGGATATTCAGGTACTGACCCCGATGAACCGCGGCGGTCTCGGTGCCCGGTCCTTAAACCTGGATCTGCAACAACAACTCAACGGCGCCTCCGAACCCAAGGTCACCCGTTTCGGCACTACCTTTTCACCAAACGACAAGATCATCCAGATGGTCAATAACTATGACAAGGAGGTATTTAACGGCGATATCGGTACCATCAGCGCCATCGACATGGAGGAGGGAGAACTGACGGTCGATTATGACGGGCGGCTGATCCCCTATGAGTTTGGAGAGCTTGATGAAGTCGCCCTGGCCTATGCCACCTCGATCCACAAAAGCCAGGGCTCGGAATACCCGGCCGTGGTTATTCCTTTAGCCATGCAACACTACACCCTGCTGCAGCGCAATCTGGTCTATACCGGCGTGACCCGGGGCAAACAACTGGTGGTGATGATCGGGCAGAAAAAAGCCCTGGGTATGGCCATCAGGAACCGCAATGTCACCCGCAGACTGACCGGCCTGCAGGAGATGCTGGGTCAACTATCCAAAAAATTACCTGATGGATAAATCCAATTGGAGCTCGATGATCATCATAATGGCAAAAAGAATAGTAACTTCTGGGTAACTTAAAAAAGTTGCTTTATGACAAGACGGCGCAGCGCGGCGTGAGTTGCTATTCAGCTCCATCGTTACCACCGGGTCCGTCACTTAAAAGCAAAAACCCGCGGATACAATTTCAGCTCACGGCAAATCAGCCGCGCTGAAAACTGAATTGACCGATCGGATCCTGCCGTTCTTGAACAGCGGTAGCACCAGCAGGCTGCTGAGCATCTTGATGACCGTCTGCCCAATCATTGCCGGCCAGACCGGACCGAAAGCGAGCAGAACGAACACCACCGAATCAAGGGGGATCGAAACCAGGTTACTGTACAGAAGCCGCTTCTGGATACCGCCACTGGTCCTGGTGTAGATAATCCAGTCGCTGAACTCAGCGATGAAGAAGGCGCTGACCGAGGCCAGTGCAAGTTGTTGATTAAATGCAAAGGTGATCACCGATGCGATCAACATCCACCCCCAGCAGCCGAACTTGCCATAGCGCTGCTGCACAAAGTCTCGGGCCGAAAAGGTCAAGCCGATGGCGATCGCTCCAGCCGGAAAGGTCAGGCCGAGGATTGTGAGCAGACCGAAGGAGTGTACCAGGATATTGGCGAGAACAATCGACCCGAGATAAAAAAACACACTCATATATTTTGTTCCTGCTTTCTGTAAAAAAATTACTTTGAGTAGTACTCAACGATCAGTTTTTCATTGACCGGGCTGTTAATCTCGTCAGCCTGCGGCATGCGATTCACTTTGACGCTCAACGCTTCGCGGTCAACCGTGAACCACTCCCCACCGGAAAAGCGTGGGTTTTCAACCAGGTAGCGAGCGGCCAAAGCCCGGCTAGTTTCACGCTCGCGCAAGGAGACGACGTCACTTTCCCTGACCTGGTAGGACGGAATATCCACCCGACGACCATTGACCACGAGATGTCCATGGTTGACCATCTGCCGCGCCTGCGAAAGCGAACGGCCGAAACCGGCACGAAACGCCAGACTGTCAAGACGAGTCTCAAGCAGCACCAGCATGTTGTCGCCAGTCACCCCCTGCATCCGTTGTGCTTTGTGGAACACCTGACGAAACTGCTTTTCCAATAATCCGTAGCTGTGCCGTAGTTTCTGCTTCTCGATCAATTGCAGGGCATAGTCTGAGAGTTTTTTAAACCGTTTGGTACCATGCTGCCCAGGTCCATCCTCACGCCGCTGCAGCAAGCGATCATACTTGTCGTTATCATAAATATTTACGCCGAAACGGCGTACGATCTTCCCTTTGGGGGCTGTAAATCTGGCCATATCTGATCGCTCCTTTAGTGATTGTTTTGAAAACGGTTTTCATATCTATTATCTCTGACTAGATTTGTCAACTATTTTGCCGAGCTTATTTTCGTATGACCAAGAACCACCAGCGCTATTGCCGATGCCTTTGCCGATGCTCTTGCCGATGCTCTTGGCATCATATCGGACTGGCGCTATCAAGCCAGCCGGCGCCGATATTAAAAATTGCGGTTCTAATTTCCGGGGTCGTATGCAATGATGTGCGTCCCAATTGACAGTGGAGATCAAAATGACAAAAACATTCCCTACCTTAACCCTCTTGGCTTGTTGCCTTGCGCTCTACAGCACAGATCTGCTCTCTTCCAAGCACGCACACGCCAGGACGCATCAGATTATGACTGCGATGGACAATCCTGCTGCTGCAACCTATAACAGCAACTGTGCATCCTGCCATCAACGAGGAGTCATGGGTGCGCCCAAGCCCGGAGATTCCCGTTTTTTGGCAGATATTGACATGCTGGTTGAAAATGCCATCAAGGGTATCGGCAACATGCCGGCGCGTGGTCATGCAGCTTTTCTTTCAGATGATGAAATTCGAGCCGTTGTTGAGTTCATGAGGTCACCGAATTGATGTCTTTCTGTATTAATTAGACGATAGTTGCAAATCCCGAAGTTCAGACAGAAGCAATAGAGTGTTTTTCCTGCATTGCCTATAATCACCAGCGGCATCGCCAAGCGGGAATTTTCGTGTTCAACAAGTGCTGGTCTACGAGAAACGCCCACGATTTGGTATCCGTGGGCGTTTCGTGTTCTGTGGGTGGTGACAAGTAAAAAACGCGGCGATCTGTCCAGGCGAGCAGTTCGTTGCAATCCCTCAAAAAGCTTCTTTTCCTTAGTGGCGACTTGCTTAGACTTGTTGATGATCAGAGCATCAGTAACATCGGCTTCTTTTCCCTTCACCGGTTTTGCGTTTCGGTAATTAGTGAGGGACACCCATACGGCCTGACCATCTTCAAACCTTATGTTCGGCTCCTGAAACAGCGACTGAAGAACAGCCACCAATTCGTCCTTATTCAGCTGGTACTTTTTCCCTCGCAGTGTCCAGATCGTTTCAACCAGCACGACATCAGTCACCAGAACTTTCTGCTGCCCGAAAATCAATTTAGCCGCTTTTTGAAACTGATGGGCATCATCTTCAAGCAGATATCGCAACAGCACATTGATATCTATTGCGATCATAATAGGGAGCTCTGCAATGACTCCCCATCGGTCATGGGACCGAGGGCTTTTCCTGAAATACGCTATAATCTGGACACTACCTGTTGTTTTGCAATCCGGAAGATAGCCAGATCCTTAATTCATTTCTTTTAGAGCGGTCAATGAAACTCTTCTTTCCAGCAAAAACGATTTTGCCCACCGATCCTCATATTCAAAAGAAGTATTGGTTCAGCTGAGTCAGGTGGTACCCAGTAAAGAACAAGGAAATTTCGGGCGCCGGCATCCAGCACATATTCCCTCACCGTTATCTTTTTGCCTTGGACCGACCTTCTTCTTACAGGGGCAATCTCGTCAAACGCGGAGATATTCTCTGCCATTGACCGATAGCTTTGCTGCAAGCGTTCGACAAAACGAACCGCGCCCAATTCAGCATACTCGTCAAGAAATTCTTTCAATCGACGAGCAAACAAAGGTGTGGCGACCACCTCCCGGGTCATCCTCTTTTCTTCTCCGAAACAGCTTTAGCCCGAGCTAGAGCATGATCGAATAGGGCATCAATCTTTGCGGCAGGTTCACAAATGCCCGTTAATTCATACTCTTCCCATGCCGCAAGTGCTTCTGCTTCAAACTGAATATCAGCCTCGGCTGCTTCAATTGCCGGAGCGCCAATCGCCTCAAGCACGGCTCCCATCGGCCTACCGATTTTTTTTGATAGAGTTTCCAGCCTCTCGGCAAATTCATCATCCACCCTTAAATTGAGTTGCCTGGTCATAACTGTACCCCTTTCCTGTTTTTCAAAATGCTAGCAGCTGCTAGCATGCAGGTCAAGTCCACATATAATCTGTTGGATAATCAACCCTTAAGGACTACAACTACCATTGTAGATTTGTAACTATCCACCACTGTCCTTGCGCAGGGTCGGGGTTTCTGTGGCAAGGGTGTTTGTCGCCATGGACGGCGACAACAAGCGGTCAGGGATGACCCAACGGGGAACAAGGACGCCGACCATACGGACATTCCAGACAAAGCATAAGTGAATAAAACACAAAAATAGTCAAAAAAGGTATTTCATCAAATTGTCAGCGACAGCGGCGTCAATAAAAGGGGTACCTCAGCGCACCCACTGGAACGCTACAGATCGAAATTGATGATGTTTCACATTAAAAAAGAAAAATGCAGATTTGATCCGATTTATTTTTTTTCCGGTTTATTTTCCTGTTTTGACGCTATGACTTGAGAACTGGATTTTTCCGTTGCTTTGTCAAATATCACGTGAACAATCTCGGGATTGCTACCGGCAACTTCTTTCATGATCTCCGTTAGTTGTGCTATAAGCTTTTCTTTATGTTTGGCAGATATGGCTGACTCTGTCTGGATGCTGATGATTGACATAGTTGAACTCCGTTCACAATTAAAGTAGTTTTTGTGGACTCTTCGAGTTAATCGGTTTGTGCTGCGTAAATCAACATTTTCAACGTCATGGCCTTTTGGGCGACTGACTTAAGAGTATGAAGAATGAAAAGCTGGGTAGGAAAAGATGTATGCGCCGAATGCGCAGGGATGCTGGCTGCCAGTATCAATATCGGATTTAAAACCAAAGGAAGATGTCATCGCTGCCACAGTGAACAGGAGCTTTTCAATGTGATCGCTATGTCACCTTCCCCGATCTCTGCTCAAAACGTTTGCCCTGAATGCGGTCACGCTGGTGAAGCTCATGCGGCATCCTGCCAGCGTTCGGAAGTTGCTCTTCTCAGAACTGAAAGACAACAGCTTGTTGAATTGTTACAAGAAATCGGCGGCTACAATGCTGACCTGTCCTTAGCGGATCAGATCAGACAGTTACTGAAGAAAAATATATGATCCGCACCTTGTAAAGGGTGCGCTTTTTACTCCTCTCCAAACTTCAAAAATATCGAAGGATCTCCGGTATAGGTCAGAATCAGCCGATGCATGGCACGGGTGCAGGCAACATACAGCATGTTGCGATCCATTTCCGTGTGATAGTTCGTTGTATTGACGCTGGGAATAACAACGCGGTCGAATTCCAAACCTTTGGCCATATGGGCGCTGCAGACGATAATTCCGGTTGAAAAGACCCGGCTGGATGGGTCAAGTAAGCAAGCATTGATTTCATTCTTTATTAAGGCATTGGTGATTTGTTGCGCCTGTTTCTGGGTTTTGCAGATAATCCCCAGGCTGCTGTGCTCTGAGGCGATAAAATCGGTCACATAGGTTTTAAGCCATGTGGTTTCTTCTTTTGCTGACCCCAACCGGTGCACTGTCGGTACGTCACCGTGACGTCTCATTGGTATGAGTTGCGGGTTAAAGCAAATCTGCTGAGAAAATTCCATAATCTGCAGGGTCGAGCGATAACTTTTGGTCAGGGTCATCAAGGTCGCATCGGTAAATGCCCCCTCAATATCCTTAAGCTGTGAGGCGCTGTAAGGGTTGACCGCTTGTGCGACATCGCCAAGGATCGTCTTGCGGCAATTGAAAAGGCGGGCGAGCACGGCAAATTGCACCGGCGTATAATCCTGCATTTCGTCAATGACCAGGTGTTTGATCGCACGGTACGGGTTGTCAACGTTCTCCAGGCGCATCTTCAGGTAAATCAGCGGGAAGACATCAGCATATTCGAGTTTGCGTCCCTTGGCCTGGACAAAGAGATCAGGCTTGCCAAGCCAGTCAAAAAATTCCTTATAGAGAAGGTTGAGGCTTTTTTTCCGGTACATCTTGTTGAGTGCTGCCCGCACCAGACGCTTATCTTCCGCACCCAGATCAACATTGTAATAGATCCCCATGTTGACTTCGACGGCCTTAACAACCTCGGTAATCCGCTGAGCAGGAGGCAGCCCTCGATAGCGGCTGAAGTGTTTTTCAATAAACCAGGCCGGCACAGGGTGGCCGGCAACGACAATATCCTGTGCCGTAAAGCGGCTTTTCTCAATATAGTCAGCGTATTCACCAAGTTTTTTCAGAAACTGAGCAGATGATTTATTTTGGATACGTTCTTTTATCTTTTCGTCATTGGTTTCAAGAAGAACGGAAGTCTGCTCAAAAAAGGTCTGGAACGGAACCTTGTTGTCGAGCAAGCTGTGCGCTAAATCTTCCATGCCGATTTCAGCTATAGATTCTTCCCCGAGTTCAGGCAGTACATTGGCGATATAATCAGCAAACACCTTGTTGGGAGAAATAATTAAAATGTCGGTAGATTTGAGCGACTCTTTAAAACGGTACAGCAAAAACGCGATACGATGCAGAGCTATGGAGGTTTTGCCGGAACCGGCGACACCCTGAATAATCAGCGTCGGGGCATCTTCGTTGCGAATGATCGCATTCTGGTCACGCTGAATGGTGGCCACAATATTTTTCATGGCCGCATCAGCTGATCCGGCCAGTTCTTTTTGCAGCACATCATCGACAATGTGAAGATCCGTCTCCAGCATCATCTCCATCACACCTGCGCGGATCCGGAATTGACGTTTTAAGCTGATGGTGCCTTCAATCCTGCCGGAGGGGGACTGGTAAGCCGCCGGACCAATCTCAAAGTCATAAAAAAGAGTGGCAACCGGTGCCCGCCAATCGTAAATCAGATGTTCCCTGGTGCCTTCATCGTAGAAATGGTTTACGCCAATATAAAAACCGGCGGGTTTGGAATCTGAGATGGCGGTGAAATCAAAGCGCCCAAAATAGGGGGAGCGGGCCAGCTTCTGTAGTTGTTGTTTTTGGACCAGAATGGTTTCGCCGGTCATCAACATCTGCTCGATGGACTGGCGCGTGGTAACTTTTTCCACATGATCCATGTCCGCCCTGCTTTCCCACAGGTAGTTTTTCTGATCCTGAATGTTCTGCCGATATTGCTTAAGACGTGTGTCGATCCGGCTAATGGCTTCTTCAAGGCGGTTCTGAACATACTCAAGATGAAGGCGTTCATCTCTTTGCGGATCTGTGGTTGTTGAAGTCAATTGGTGTGCCATAAGTTTATTGATGTATCAGGC
The DNA here is from genome assembly GCA_019429255.1 of Desulfuromonadales bacterium. Taxonomy (GTDB): domain Bacteria; phylum Desulfobacterota; class Desulfuromonadia; order Desulfuromonadales; family Geopsychrobacteraceae; genus Pelovirga. The sequence continues at coordinate 7,879 of JAHYIY010000035.1, forward strand.
TGTTTTTCCCAGATCACAGTCATCACAGGTTAATGCTGTCGGATTCGCAAACAATCTTGTGGCGGCAATGATGCCGTTGCATTTGATACATTTGTTGTATTCATTATTGTCCAAACGGTTAAAAGCAATTTGAATCGTCAGTCGTTCTGTTACTGTATGAAATTCGGTATTGCCAGTGCCGGAATGGGTATCCAACCGCTGAAGCCGATCCCATAATATTTTCCGAAAGTGTTCTGTGCTCTGTTCTGTGGTGTTCATCATTTTTGAGCTCCAATGTCGCAGGATCAATTTGGAAACAGCCGTAGCCGATCTAGTTGTCTCAGAGGGCACAACAAACCGTACTGCCCGAGTTTAAAATAACCCCTAAGTGGTTCATGCGCGCCTGCTGACTTACAGTTTGGTATGACAAGCAGTTGCTCGGGTCGTGAGATGCTTAATCCATTAATTCCAAGCTCTGATAAACTGAAGGGTGACGAGCGGGGATAGTAAAAATGCGTGGAAAATCAGCAACGAATATCTAACATTATTTTAATCCTAAAACAAGGATTGTTTACGAAGTCAAGCAATCAAGCGCTGCGCTGCTATACACTTGACTCACAATTGACCGGCATAACAGTGAATGGTGAAAAGCTCACAAATCATCCTGTTTTTGTCCTTGAGTCGACGATGTCCTGGCACTAAAAAGTGTCCACGATGTGGTGTCACTCAACAATTAGGCATAGAGTGCAGCGAAATAAAAAGCGTCTTGACATCACCCAACCGGCCTAACCCGACAGCTGTGCGATAAAGCCGCGCAGCGCCGGGGACTTCTACGTTGAAAAAAACTGTCCCATAACTCACCATCAACAATTCATCAAACGCTCATGATTTCCTTATCGTTGGGTTTTCTTTAAAATCTTTACATGTTGGCCACTAAATTCCATTGTCCCCAGAATAGAAATTCGATAGAATGAGTTGCAAATGCAACGCAAGGAGGTACGTGATGAAATCAGCAACAATCCCCTCTCTAAGAGTTGAGCCCGAACTACGCCAAGCGGCTGAAAGTGTCTTGCGTGAAGGGGAAACCTTGTCCGGTTTTATGGAAAAATCTTTACGGGCCGGCATCCAGCGCCGGAAGATCCACCGGGAGTTTATTTCCAGGGGTTTGGTTGCAAGGGACGAGTCTCGACGGACTGGGGAATATTACTCGGCAGAAGATGTCTTGAGTGAACTGAGCGAAATCCTTGCTCAAGCAGAAACCAAGAGGGACAAGTGAATTATCGGGTTCGCTATACCCGCGCAGCTAAAGATGATCTTGTTCGGCTCTATGGTTTTCTTGTTGAACGGGACATTGATGCTGCACGAAAAGCACTAAATTCTATCCATAAGGGCATCGAATTTCTACAAGAATTCCCCTTCACCTGCCGAAAGGCAACTCCTGATGATCCCCTATTGCGCGAAATGATCATTTCTTTTGGTTCAAGGGGGTATGTCGTTCTTTTTGACATTGAGGACAATAAGACAATCACTATTTTAGCTGTCCGGCACCAACTCGAAGAGGACTATCACTAACTGCCAAGGGAAATATCAAATCGATAACTCACTGACATAAACACACCAAAATCCCGCTCGGATCGACCAACGGGATTTCTGATATTGCAGGAGTTATAGGAAGGTTTTGTTGACCACCTCATGGAGACGCCATCAAATTAAATGCCGAAGAAGAGACGAGAAAACAGCCTCTGACATGCGGATATCAGGCAAACTATGTCGTTCGTGCAGAGGTCTCCGCTTCGGAGTTATTGTCAAATCCTCTTGTTCTCGCTAGACTTACTCCACATACCCCATCTACATCTATTTGAAATTCCATAGGTCATCTATAAGGGGGGGCAACAGGTATGTTTACGACGGGTATCCGTTTTAAAAACCTTATCTCGGTGGGCAACAATGAGCCCTCCCGCAGACGCAGGAAGGCTCTGAATACGTAGCAAACCTTTACTTCAATGCTGACAGATTCGCTCCGAAATTGATATGGAACGGGACGCTATCCAGAACCAGTGCGGGCACGGATTTAACACCCGCCTGCTCAGCCTCAACAAGACGGCTTTTGTTTTCTCCGAGGTGGACAATCTCCACCGAGTATTTGTCTTTATCGATTGCTTCCGCCACTTTTTTTTCAGCTTCAACGCAAACCGGACAACCGGCATGATAAAATACTGCTTTGTTCATATTGGGCTCCTTTCTTTAGCTTACGCTCCGCTGGTTCATCCAGCGGGTTGACCAAACAATACCCTTTTGGTAAGATCTTGAAAAGAGGGCACTTTTTGGTAGGCAGGGAACAATATGGTGTAAAATAGTGATTCTCATGACAGAAAAAAATCAAAGAAGATTGCGAAAAGACTACGAGTGCCTTGAGCAGGTTGTGGGATGCAAGTGGTCTGTGTCCGTCCTTATGGCTGTAAAAGGTGGCACTGATCGACCCGGTGCCCTTGAAAGAACCATCACAGGCATTTCTAAAAAAATTTTATCAGAGCGGCTGAGAAAACTGACGGCCTATGAGTTGTTGGACAAGAAGAAGTTCAACGAAATACCTCCAAAAACGGTTTACTCCCTCACTTCAAAAGGTGAAATGCTCGTCAATATTATCGCACAACTTCATGAGCTCGACAGCAATGAGTAATATCCAGCAAGGAGGGGGTCAGCCAAGGCCGTTTTACGCCGCGATTGGCCTTTAACGGCAGGCAGTACGTTCAAATTGGTTGATATCTCACAATTCACAACTATAAGAACACGAAAACCCCACCTGGCGATGCCGGCGGGGTTTTCCGATAATACAAAACTCAGCGGACAAGCGAATGCTAACCCATAGAAGTCAATTGAGCAGATGCCGGTCGATGAAAGTTCTCGGTTTAAGAACTTCAATGCCACGATAACCGTTAACATCGAGAAGGTGCTTGTCCCCACTCACGATAAGTTTTGATCCGGCAGCCAAAGCACAAGCGATAAATTTATCATCGTCAGGATCGGCACACACCCCGTCATCAAGGGCATCGGGTTGAACCATTTCCGCTTCTACGACAATTAATTCAAGCAATGCCGTCAGATCCACGAGTGGAAATTTTCTGTGCAACGCACCGGCTACGCGCTGGTATTCATCAAATATCTCTGGAGATAGAATCAGTGTTAATCGACCATCGCGCCATGCTTGGAGGATTTTACCCGGTGGTCCACCAAAGAAAATCCCCGAGATCAGCACATTGGTATCAAGGATGAGTTTCACTTGCTGCCCCGAACCTCTTCAATGGCACTCTCAATATCCGACTTTTTAAGACCTGCTGACTTAGCTTTACGGCGAGCATCGGCTATCAGGCCATCAAACTCGTCCATAGACGGGGGAGTGATGGCTTTCAAGATAACAACATCATTGTCACCAACCACCACAAACTGAGCGCCTGCTTTGAGGTTTAATCGCTTACGAACCTCATCGGGAATGACGACCTGCCCCTTAGAGGACATTTTTGTTGTAGCTAAAGTTGCCATAGTTGCCTCCATATATGTATCTTACTCGTAAGATAGCATTATGCGGTTTGAATACCAAGAAAAATAGCAATTGTGACAATTGACAGTTCGATAACTCAACAACACATAATCCCACCGCCAGCTAGGTGGGATTATCTGGCAATGCAGGGTTTCCAGTAACTGCCCGCCCAGACCAATTTCATCCCTCCAGATAATCCAGAGCAAATAATAAGACACGATCCACGATGCTGACGGCTGAGGGAAACTCACTTCTGATAAGAGGCAAAAAAATGCGGGACGGGGGGATCCTGGGTGTCATCATAAGCGTAAAAGCTCTTTTCACTTAGGCCACAGCGGATAAAGCCATCTATCTCATCTTTATCGAGAGGCAGGGGAATGTCATCTTCCTGCTCACCCTTGAGACGACTTCGGCATGAGACAAGAATATAGCCCTGCGGTGCCAGCAGTGAGACCATTGCATCTCGGGCCTGAATTCTGTACTTGCCGGGCAAGACCTGAATTGTGTTGCATTCATAAACCAGGTCAAAACGTTCAGCCCACTCTGACGGGTAGGCAAAAAGGTCTGCGACAAGGTAGTTGACTCTGGTCTCTGGATAGCGGTTTTTACATAGACGTATCGCTTCAGGAGAAATATCAAAAGCGGTTACCTCATAGCCGGCCTCGCTTAATGCTTCAGCATCATCACCAACCCCACATCCAACCACAATCGCCCTGCGGTTCTCATGCTTAAAAGTACAGTCATTCAGCCATTTTAAAAGGTATGGACAAGGCTCAAGGTCTGCCCAGAAAACAGCACGAGGGTCTCCCTGGGCATCGGTGTAGATACTGTCAAACCAACCAGTGGGATCATTTCTGTCCTGGAAAGATTTGACCATTTTTTTGTAAGCCACAGGATCAAATTCTTTCATGTTTTTTGCCTGTCAAACAGCATGCAAAAGTTGCCGTCAGTGCTTCATTTGCTGCGGCTTTACTTAACCCTGACTGCGTCGCTATCGCCTCAATTAAATCTGTTTTGTTCATAATGCTTCTCCTGTGGTCGTGGGGTTTCTGGCCAGTAGGTGGACACTCTTTTTCTGCAGCTCGGGCTCTGGAAAGATTATCTGTCAGTTCTTTATCAACCGCAAGCTTTGCCGCCAGGTCCAGCAGAATCGGTGCCCGCCTAATTTATTCCTAGATTTTCATTCTCCTGTTTAACCCATGGTCAGCAGCGGCTCGGATCAAATCCCATAATTCTTTCCAGCCCATCTTGACACAGCCCATATGAATGCTAATTTTAAATAATCTCAATACGTTAGTTCGAGCTTGTAACCAATAAAAAAAATCGATTCGGAGACCTGGTGGGTAAACAATCCATCGAACTGAGCTATGCCATTCGCCTGCGGGTGATCGGCAAATATTTTGGTCAGTTGAGCCTTGTGGTGGCGTTTCTGACCCTGGCGCCTCTGGCGGTTGCGCTCTTTACAGCTGAATTTGCCATTGCTCTGCGTTATGGCGTGGTTATAGCTGTGCTTTCCGGCTCTGGGATCTTTCTGGCCCGGATACGCGCTGCTCGTCGTGTTCAGGCCAACGAAGCGATGGTTTTGGCTGCAACCACATTTTTGGTTATTCCGCTGGTGATGTCGTATCCGATGATGGGATCAGGGCTCTCCTTCGGCGACGCGCTATTTGAGGCGATTTCAGCTGTGACCACGACAGGGCTCAGCACGTTAGCAACGGTCGAAGACAAACCCCTGGTCTTTCATTTTGCCCGGTCCTGGATGCAATGGTATGGCGGGTTGGGAATCCTGATTCTGTCTCTTGCGCTGCTGTTGCGTCCAGGGATCACCGCCAAAAGCCTGGCGGTCACAGAAGACATCAGAGATGATCTGGTTGGTGGCACCAAGGTTTACGCACGAAATATCCTTGTCATCTATGTTGCGCTGACGTGCTTGGGCATCTTTATTTTGCTGCTGGCGGGCAGTGGATTTTTCAATGCAGTGGTCTATAGCTTGTCGGCGGTTTCTACCGGCGGCTTCGCTCCTCACGACGCCAGTCTCGGGCATTTTTCCAGCGGGCTGATACCCTGGATAACGATTCTTACCTGTTTCGCCTGCGCTCTGCCTCTGTTGCTCTACTACCAGGGGTGGCGTGAAAAATGGAAAGAGCTGTTTCGTGACCTGCAGTTACGCGCGTTGATCTTCATCGCCCTGGCGATGAGCCTGATTCTGAGTGCCTGCCTGTACTTCTTCATGCATCAGCCCTGGCAACAAGCGCTCTACCATGGTCCGCTGATTGCTCTTTCGGCCCAGTCAACCGCTGGTTTCACCACACTCAATCTGGGAGAACTGGATGCCGGTTCCAAATTGGTGTTGATTACCTCTATGGCCATCGGTGGCGGAATCGGATCGACGGCCGGGGGCATCAAAGTGCTGCGTCTTCTCATACTTCTGCGTCTGGTCCAGTTAAGTTTGGTGAAAACCTGCCTGCCGGCGCACGCTGTTCTGGATCAACGCCTGGGAGGCAAGCACCTCGAAGAAGGGGAAATCCGCCAGGCATTGCTTTTTTTTATCCTTTTTTTTGCGGCAGTGACGGCTTCCTGGTTTCTTTTTCTGATATGTGGCTATGACCCTCTTGATTCACTTTTCGACGTGGTTTCGGCGACGGGAACGGTAGGGCTTTCTTCCGGAGTCGTCGGACCTAATTTGCCCGGCATTCTAAAAACAGCATTATCCGTCAATATGTTGTTGGGTCGGCTTGAAATCATGGCATGGCTCGTCATGCTCTATCCACGAACCTGGTTTGGATTACGTGTGGAGGAATCATGAGAATTGTGTTTGTCGGAGCAGGGGAATTGACCGTATCTACTGCCAAGTTGCTTATGAAGCGAGGGCATGAGGTCATTATCATAGAATCTCAAAAGAGTAAAATCGACGATCTTTCCGAGAGCCTCGATTGCAGTTTTCTGCTTGGCGATGGAAGTCGTCCGCATATCCTTGAAGAGGCAGATCCCAAGGACTCAGATTTTTTGTTCTGTCTTACAGACAATGATCAGAACAATATCATCGCCGGTCTGGTCGGAAGATCGCTGGGCTTCAAGCGGGTGGTGGTCAATATTCATGACCTGGAGTTTGAAAGCATCTGCCTGGAGCTCGGGCTTGAAGATACTATCATCCCTTCACGGACCATTGGTCGCTATCTGGCCGACATGGCCTCAGGTGTTGACTCGCTGGAGCTCTCCACGGTCATTAAGGACGATGTGCGTCTGTATGCTGTTTCAATCGATGAGGATCACGCTGGAAAAAATCTTGACGAACTCGAACTGCCGGAAAAAACCCGGGCGATTTTCTATTATCGGGATGACAAGTTTCATTTGACCGAAAAGGACTCAAAACTTGAACGGGAAGATACATTTGTTTTTATTTGCCACATGGAATCTCTTGATGCTCTAAAAAAAATGTTCAATAAGGCTGCAAAGCAAAGAAGATCAGAAGAGTCATAGCGGCGACCCTATGCAATCCGACCTTTTAAGCCTTCTCTAATCTCTCTTCGCTTGAATTGACCGCTAAAGTGGCGGCAGATCAACTCCAGGAAAATCTGTATAGAATCAGTAGGTTTCACGGGCGCTCGCATCCGGAACTCGGCCGAAAGATGGCAACGGTTCTTGGCGTCGAGCTCGGAAGCTGCCTCCTCGAAGAGTTTGTCGACGGGCAACTCCGGGTAGGGGTCCCAGCGGGGGGTTCTGGTAATAAACCGTTTGGAAGACACTGATCCTCTGCTAATACCACATCGTGGGTGTTTCTTGCATTGCGCTAGGGGAATAATGGCCTACGTTAGTCTCTCGCGCGCCATTAAATTCCAACGTTTCTCCTGGAATCTGGAATCGAGTTTTTTAACACGTGTATATTGTCACCACACTACAGACTTGCCATTTTCCCGATAAAGTATATACTATGAATATATATTTTATGGGAGGTGTTTATGAAAACCGCAAAATTGTTTAAAAATGGCAAAAGCCAAGCAGTCAGACTGCCAAAAGAGTTTCGTTTGGACGGCGAAGAAGTTTACATTAAGCAGACCGGCAACGTCGTTCAGTTGATCCCCATGTCCGGCTCATGGGACTCTTTGTTTTCTAGCCTGGATAAGTTTTCTCCTGACTTTATGGCTGATCGTCAACAACCCCAGCTGGAAAATCGGGAGGATTTTTGATGATCCTGCTCGACACAAACATCTGTATCTACATCATCAAACGCAAACCAGAGGAGGTCCTGCGCCATTTCCAGCAATATCATCCGGGCGATATAGGAATTTCATCAATCACCCTGGCTGAGCTTCAATATGGAGTTGCCAAAAGTCAGGCACAGAAGCGCAACGCTGAGGCGTTGTCTGAGTTTCTGATCCCCCTGGAGATTCTTCCCTTCGGTGAATCAGCTACGCAGGCCTACGGGGCGATCCGGACATTGCTGGAGCAACAGGGAAAAATCATCGGGGCGATGGATTTACTAATCGCTGCACATGCTGTCTCTTTGGATGCTGTTCTAGTGACGAACAATGTGAAGGAATTCAAAAGGGTACCGGGTCTCAAAATCGAGAACTGGGTAAACACCAAGACCACCGAATCCTGATTCCAGAATCCCTTACCTCCGCCAAATTTTTACCCTCCACTCAATCAAAGATGATTTATAAGACGCCACCTCCTTCCCGTTAATTCGAGTGGCGCTCATTCAAACCCAACTCTGGGAAAAGTCTGTGTTGTGTTGCTCATGGCCAAAACCTTTTTTACCTTGGATAAAGCAATGGGTGACTGGCGTTAGGCTCTACAGAGAAAGATGTCGCAGACAGCTAATCACCTCATCCAGTTCTTTCCAGGTCGTGGCTCGGCCCAGGCTGAATCGGATCGCCCCCATCCCCTCCTTCACAGGAACACCCATGGCGGCAAGAACGGGGGAGAGGGTCACTGAGCCGGCATGGCAGGCGGAGCCGGTGGAAGCAGCGACCTGCGGCATACGGTCGAGAATCTCAGCGCCGATAAGGCCGGCAAAGTTGATGTTGAGGGTGTTGGAGAGCCGCTGCGTCGGGTGTCCGTTGAGGGAGACCTTCGGCCCGAAGGTCTCCTGCAGCTGATCCCAGAAACGATCGCGCAAATCCTTTATCTGTGGCGCATCAATCCAACCGGCGGCTACTTCGCAGGCCGCTCCCAGTGCCACGGCCAGGAGCACGTTTTCCGTTCCGGCCCGCCGCCCTGATTCATGCCCGGCGCCATGGATGAAAGGCTCAATGCATGTCCCTTTGCGAATGTACAAGGCACCGATTCCTTTGGGGGCATAGAGCTTGTGTCCGGCCAGCGACAGAAGATCGACCCCGAGGGAGTCGACCCTGGTGGGAATCTTACCGACACTTTGAGCCGCATCGGTGTGGAAAAGAACCCCTGCTTCGTGAGCGATGGCGGCGATCTCTGCAATGGGTTGGATCGTGCCGACCTCGTTGTTGGCATGCATTACTGAGATCAGAATCGTACGGGAGGAGATCGCCCGGCGCACATCGTCCGGATCGACACGACCAAATCGATCGACGGGAAGAAGTGTAATCTTTGCCCCCAGTCGTTCCAGGAAACGGCATGGGGCAAGGGTCGCCGGATGCTCTACCGTCGTAGTGATGATGTGGTCGCCGTGTTCCCGATGGGCAAAAAAGACTCCCTTGAGAGCATGATTATTCGACTCACTACCACCGCTGGTGAAGACGACTTCGGTGGGATCGCAGTCCAGAAGGCCCGCAACCTGCGCCCGCGCCCGTTCCACTGCGTCCTTGGCTGGGATCCCGGCCCAGTGCGGACTGGAGGGGTTGCCGTAATGCTGGGTCAGAAAGGGGCGCATCGCCTCCAACGCCTCATGGGCGATGGGGGTGCTGGCGTTGTAGTCGAGATAGATTTGCTTCGTCATGAAATACCTTTCAATTCGACTCAGGCCGAACTCTCTTCATGTGAGCGGATGGGTGGTGCAGTTCAGCCACCGCAAGAACCGCCGCAGCCGCAACCTGAACCGCTGATGGCAGCCTTGAGTTCCGGATCAAAGATCACCATGTTAAGCTGACCCTTTAGCTCAGGCGCAGATCTGTCTGTCCTTAATTCTGACGGTACGTTCAGCGCGAGTAGCGAGCTCCGGGTTGTTGGAAATCATGATTGTTGTCAGCCCTTCATTGCTGAGGCGTCGTAAAATAGCATAGATCTTTTTACTTTTCTCCGTATCCAGGTTACCGGTTGGCTCGTCCGCCAGCTGTACCGACGGATAATTTACCAGGCCGCCACGAACAGGGAAAAAGAGGAACAGATGTAGATAATCGCGGAATAGTCCGCAACTTGCTTTGCAACCCCGAAGGCAGTTAATAGCGACTCACGCCCCTTGGACGAATTTTCATAAAGCAACTTCAATCTCCTAAAAACTTTGATTTCAAATAGTTAACTTAAAGCTGCTCAGAAAGTGGTGCGAATCAATCTTGGAAAAACCGAAAAGCACTTGATCTGTCTTGTTCAGATTGCATAGTCCATCGCTTCTTCGTGAACCAGCTGAAATTCACGGAACAGCTCGCGTCGGTAGGCGGCAAAGACGCTGTCGGTGCGATCGCAAGGGCGGGGAAGTTGAATATCAACAATTTTACGGAGACGGCCGGGATATGGTGCCATCAGGATGACTTTGCTGCCAAGATAGATGGCTTCGTCCAGATCATGGGTCACAAAAACAACTGTTGGTTGCTTTTCCTGCCAGATCCGTAGCAGCTCATCCTGCAAGCGCAAACGGGTGAAAGCGTCCAGCGCCGCGAATGGTTCATCCATAAACAGCACTAGTGGCGATGCCGCCAGGGCTCTGGCAATGGCAACACGCTGTTTCATGCCGCCTGAAAGCTGGTGCGGATAGCGGTCGGCACTGTCCTTTAGCCCGACGATTTCAAGGTAATGCAGAGCGGTAGCTTTGGCCTCGGATTTGGCCACCCCTTTGGCTTCAAGGGCGAACATGACGTTACCCAGGGCGCTTTTCCAGGGGTAGAGGCCGTAATCCTGAAAAATCATGATCCGTTCAGAATCGGGCTTGGTCACTGGTTTGCCGTCGATGGTGATGGAGCCGCAACTGGGCTGGTCAAATCCGGCCAAAAGATTGATTAATGTCGTCTTGCCGCAGCCGCTCGGTCCGACCAGACAAACAAACTCACCCGCCGCGATATCAAGATCAAGGGGAGATAACGCCGCCATGCGTTCACCATTGGGATTGCGATAATATTTGGCCACCCCGCGCAGAGATATTGTTCCCGATGTCGTCTGTTGACCCATATCACACTCCTCCCCAACGCCGTTTAAGTAAATCTTCAAGCTGGCGCATGGCGCGATAGATTGCCAGCCCAAGCAGACCGACCACCAGCATCCCCGCTAGAATCCAGTCGGTACGCAGGAAGTTGCGGGCATCGACAATCAAATAGCCAAGCCCCGACTGGGCGCCGAGCATTTCGCCCGCGACCAGGTGAATCCAGGCGGTTCCGACGGCAATATGCAAGCCGACCATGATGCCGGGAAAGGCTGCCGGAATGACAACTCGTAGAAATACCATCGTTTTGCCGGCGCCGAAATTGGCGGCGACCTTTAGATAGATCGCAGGAATCTGACGCACCGCGTCGATGGTTGCCAGCAGCATGGGGAAAAAAGCCGACAGGAAAATGATAAAAATGGCCGGTGCGTTACCGATACCGAACCAGAGCACCGCCAGTGGGAACCAGGCAATGGGAGAGATCGGACGCAGAACCTGGAGTAACGGATCCATGGCTCGGCGGGCGGTTGTATAGCTGCCCAGAAACAGACCAAGAGGGATGGCGATGCTGACGGCCAGCAGATAGGCACTGAAAAATCGATAGAGACTGATGCTGATGTGACTGAATAATACGCCGTCGGTCATCAGCTCACGCAGAGCCCGCAGGACATCCAGCGGTCCGGGCAGCTGTACCGGGGGATAAAACCCTGCGGCAAATTGCCACAGGGCGATGAAACCCAGCAGACCGACCGTCGGCACCAGGTGGCTGAAAATCTTTTGAGACCCGATATTCATCTGTATTTCTTTGTTTCAAGATATCTGTTCAGCACAGGATCAGGCATTCAGAGCAAAACGCGCATCCAGATACTGATCTAGATCGACCTGCTCCCTGGCGACACCAAATTGCAGCATATAGTTCTGGGTCGCTGCAAAATCGGCTACGGTCGGGGCAAGACTGTCGAAGGTAATGCGCCCTTTCGGGGTCGTGAGCACTGTCTTGATGATCTCCGGACGCTGGCCTAGTAGCCGCACCGACAGTTGTGCTGCTTCATCCGGTTCACTCTGAATAAAGTTGGCTGTCTGGATCAACCCGAGGACCAGATCCTGCGCGATCTCCGGCTGATTGATGATGTTTTCCCGCAGATTCAGGACACAGCAGATATGATCATTCCAGATATCCTTGGAAAGGGTCAGCACCTTTCCGACCTGCTGTGCTTCGGCCTGAGCACCAAACGGCTCGGCGACGATGAATCCGTCAATACGGCGAGTCGCCAGCGCCATCACCATTTCCGGGGGCGCCATGTCAAGCAATCGGACATCAGAATCGGGGATCAGCCCATTTTCCGTCAACACCTTGCGCAACAACAGATTGTGGGTCGAAAAGGGGCTGGGGATGGCAATGGTTTTCCCCTTAAGATCGCTAATGCTGTTGATATCGTTGCCATTTCTTACGGTGATGACACTGCCGTTGCGATGTCCCAGCAACACTGCCTTGATCGGCGCGCCATTACGCCGCAGGGTCAAGCCGATGGGGGTCAGCAGAAAGGCACCATCGACAGCACCGGCGCGAAGAGCCTCCGCCGCTTCCGGCCAGGAGGAAAATTTGATCGGCTCCAGCTTGATATGCTCGAATCTGTGTTGCTGGGCGGCGATCATCAGCAGATGATCGGTAATGGGTAGATAGCCGATTTTCAGCGTCTGTTTGCCGGTGGCAAACGCTCTGGAAACCCCTCCGGGAAAAGCGCCAAACACCGGAGCTGCGGCCAGCGTTGTCAATCCGACCTTGATAAAGTCGCGTCTTTTCATCAGTTTTCTCCTTTAGCAAAGGTTGTGGCAACAGCTGTCCAGCCGAGTTCACTGCGGCGTTGGTCAAAATCGAGAATAATTCGTTTGGCCAAGGTTGCTGGATCGGGCTCGATGACCATCACCGAACCCAGACTTTCACGGGTCTGTTCGTAGAAGAAACGAGCGACTTTGTCCGACCCACTGACCGGTGGAGAGATACAGTGGTAGGAGTTGATTCCCAGCAGGCGGAAACTTAAGGCGGCACCGACCCCTTTTTCGTTTGACCATTCCGGGCTCGAAAAGGCGAAAGGGGTTTGTTTTAAAGGCTTGCCGCAGGCGTCTGACAAGACCCGAAACAACGCTGATGCCCGGGCATTGTCGAGACACTCTCCCATGTGCCAGACCGGCGGCAACTGATGCTGTTCCAGGGTTCCCTGCAAACCTGAACCTGCCTGGCTTAAGCCGTCAGGATGACAGAAGCCGAGCTTGAGCAAGGCATAGGCGGCGCAGCCGTTGGTCAGAACCAGCACGTCGTTGGCGATCAGCTCGCGGGCCACGATGGTAATCGCCTCTTCGTAAACCAGCTTGGGATTGTTACACCCCACCAGATTGACGACCCCTCGAATGTTGCCGTGCTTTAAATGATCAATGAGAACCGGTGCACCGCCAAAGGTTTCAAGAATATTTTCAACAGCGAACCCGACCTCTGCGGCAACCCGCGCCGGCGGAATGAAAACCTTCCCGGACAGCCGTCCAGAGAAACTGTGAATGGCTTTTTCAATGATTTTTGTCGCTATTACGTCAGCCTGATCCAGATTGCTGTGATGATGATCAAACGCCAGGTGCTCGGCACCCGGCAAGCGGGCAGAATCGCTGGTTGTTATCACACGGGTATGAAAGCAGGCGGCAACATCCATTATGCCGGGGAAAACATCTTGCACATCAGCAACCCACAGATCCAGAGCCCCGGTCGCCAAAGCCAGTTCAGCCCCCATAGCGCTGGCTAAAGGCTGAATATCACCAAATTTTGCCAGCGCCGAATGGCCGGAACAGCAGATGCCGTAAAGACGAATACCGGACGCCCCCTGCTGCCGCGCTGCGGCGATCAGATCTTCGTGCCGTGCTGCTTTAACGATAGCGGCTACCAACACCGGTGAATGCCCGTGAACGGCAATATTGACGGAATCTTCTGTGATCGAACCCAGATTGACTTCTACCGTACTGCGTTTGGGCAGGCCATAAAGGCTGTCCATTGCGATACTGGAACCGACCACGCTGCTCCAGGCGAACGCCAGACCGCAACGCAGCATTTGCTGCAGAATATTTTGCCAATCGCCATCAGTTCCAGTGGTGGTGCGGTGAAGGGCCTCGAACACTTCGTGATAGGCACCGATTGGCAGGATATCCAGTTCTTTCCAGACCGCCAGTCGCTCCGGCGGTGCCATCGCTTCCAGGGTACGATGCGGTCCGGGAAGCGTACGACACAGATCCTCTAGCAGAATCATGGCGATTTCGCCAGCCAGTTCCTTAATCTCGCGCCCCTCTACATCCAAACCAAAACTGCGGGCGGCAGCCTGTACCTTTTCCGGCCCTAGGATCGGCAGATCAAGAGAACCGTCAGCAGCTCCTTTAAGAGCAAGCATCACCTCGCGACCCCGTGCGCCATGAGCGGATACCCCGGCAGCGACCCAGCGCAGGATGTTGCGCGCCGCAATCAGATGGGCATCGGCGCCGCAGACTCCGCGAGGACTTTTGGGGGTAATCCGACACGGCCCCATGTGACAGTTCTTGCAGCAGGTTCCATTCAGTCCAAAACCACAATGGGGCTTCTGTGCATCAAAACGATCAAAAGCCGTTTCAAGACCCAGCTCATCCATGCGCTGAATCATCGCCCTGACAGAGGGATCCGGCGTGCGCTTCAACACGGTTTGCTTGTCGGGAAAATTGCGGATGTCATTTTTTCTTGTAGCCATAGGGAATCCTCAGTCGACAGGGACCGTTATTTTCAATAAAGGGAAATTTAATATCATAGACAGGCCATTAACCTACCTGAACAGTGTTGTTTTTTTTGATTTTAGTTTATCGAATTAGTGGGTTTTATATTGTTTTTTTATTTGTTTGTCAATCTTAAATATGGTGTTTGTTAATTTATATACACAGTTATAAATGTGGGTATGGTCTTCTGGATTTGTTAATTTCTTAAAGAGATAGACAGCCAAATAAACACACCTCTTGTCGAGGATGCTATGAACGTCAATATTCTGAGATTCAAAAACTTACGGAATGATTGCTATTTAGGGCATTTTTCTAGATTGACAAAAACATTGGGACTCTCGGGAAGCAATCAGCCTCTAGGATGAGATGGATATTCCAGGGGATACTAAGTGCGAAGAATAAGCTGGTAGAGGATCCCGCCCGCCGCACTGACGGCCAGGGCAGGAAGCAAGCCCACCTTGATACGAAACAATACGAAACAAGCAGCCGCTGCAATAATCAGCGCCGGCAGATCTAGGGTATTCCAGGTCGGGATGAGGATACCGATGCCAGAGAAGGTCTGCTCCGTCAGATGGCCAAATAGCGTATTGAAGGAAAACCAGACCGCCAGATTGAGGATGACGCCAACCACCACCGCCGTTACTGCTGTCAGAGCGGTTTTAAAGGAAAGATTGCGATTTAACCTTTCCATGTAGGGGGCACCAAGGAAGATCCAGAGAAAGCAGAGCACAAAGGTGACCCAGGTCACGACGATAGAGGCTAGTAGCCCCGCTGCCAAAGGAGAGGGCTCGCCAACCAGACGAAAAGCTCCTATAAAGCCGACAAACTGTACGACCTGGGTCAAAGGCCCCGGTGTCGTCTCAGCCATGTAGAACCCACTCCAGATAGGTCGCAAGCTGCATTGCTTCAGGGCCGGGCAAAACCATGGTGTAGTTGAGGGCATGAAGAAAACGACGCTCATCTTTTCCTCGACCAAAAGACGGTGCATCACCGCGATTTGTCCTGTGGGTCCGCCAAAGCTTAACAGGACCCTCTACCAACAGGCTGGAACACACCAATTAATCGCCCAAAACCAAACCTTCACGACGTGGATCTGCTCCGCCAACCAGACCATTATCGGTTTTAAGGATTACCTGCAATCCGCTTGTTAGGGTACGCCGGCTCATATCGTGGCCACGCTCAATCAAACCTTGCAGGGTTGATTGCGGATATCCATCTTCTTCTAAAAAGGCCGTCCCGCCCAGCGTGACAGCATGAGGAAGTGTGACGGCGGTTTGCGCATCAAGCCCCCAATCCAACATAGCAATCATGGTTTTTGCGGTGTAATGAATGATGGCAGCGCCACCGGGTGAACCCAGGCTGGCGACAAAATCACCGGACTCTTGATCAAATACCAGGGTTGGCCGCATGCAGTTTGGCAAAGGTTATCTGGAAAACCTCCTCTGCTTCGTCACGGTCACGCAGCTTGCTGTACAAATACCCGAGGAGGCGGCCCTTGTGGCGCTCATATAACACTTGAAAGGCCTGCGTGTCTCCATCGGCGTAAGCTGTCATCAGTTGCTCGTCGGACGGGTTCATGGTGATCTATCTTTCCAAGGATAACGTCATCATTACAGGTTTTGTGACAGCGGCGAAGATTATGCCACCAATGATTTGTCACCTAACCTCAATTATAGCTGTGACGAGGATACCTCCCGGAACACTTGAAAACATTGATAGAGATCAAATCTGCACCATGAAAATAAATCATATTAAAGTTCTACAGCACCCGACAGCAGATAGATGGTGCCAGAGATTATGACGGCTCCCAAGACCAGAAGCCAAGTGCATCAATCGTCTGATTACAAGTCAGGGGTTGTAAGAATCTTTGCCACCAGTCCTGCAAGCCTCGGGCAACACTTGTGCGGCGATTTTTAAGAGAGCTAAATATACGCTTGGCTCTGGAGCGGCATGGGAACAAGCGTCAGCACCGATTATCCTTGCGCAATCCATGCGACGCTGATAGGGTTGCTATCATCCCTAGCGAAAGGACGGCCATGTTAAAGCGCAACCAGATCAACATCACCCTCAATGAGGCGGAGATGCACAATGTCAACGAATACTGCCGCGTCCACGACATGACGCCGCAAAGTTTTTTCAAGGCTGGTGCGGAACGTCTCATCGACGCGGATATTCTCGAACAAAAAGCCGATCTCATGACTTTGCTGGCGATGCGAGAGGTCAGGGGCGGTTTTTCCGAGCCGATCGATGATCTGCTCCAAATGATCGAGGAAGATAAAAAGATCGGTGAGGGAATGGTCAGAAGCGGTCATGTCCCGGCCAAAAAGAAGCGCTGATGGCCGGAAAATACAAAAACATCCGCCGAACACCGACCTTCATCGCCGCATTCTCCGAACTGAGGTCCCACCTTCGGGAGAAAAGCCCGGTGGCATACTTGGCGTTGCCATCCGCAATGGCGACGATCCTTGATGTCATCGAGAAGCATCCTTGCGCGTGGCCAGTTAAGCGGAAAATGCTGGGAGGAGTCCAGCATGAATTTCACCTTGCAGTAGTGGATCTCGCCTATAGACGTATACATGTGCGGTACTATATCGATGATAACGGCATCTGCTACCTTCTGACGGCCTGGATTGATGGGCAGGACGAGCCGAACTACATCATCCCGAACCACTGATACGACGTCTCATAACTCACCACTTATTGAACAGGAATACCCCGTCTGTCGATCCAGGCGGGGTATTCCTGTATTGCGCTTTTTTTCAGACACCCTGCTGTCGATATTCCTTTGATCCTTATCCCGAACACAATCAGCATTTTTTGCAATTCGATGGGCAAATCTGGTTATTGTAAATACCTCTACAATCAAGTATCTTGACGGATAAAATACGTCAGTTGATGGTATACATACGTCACTTAGGTGGGCAATACACGTCAAAAATGGAGGACGGGATGCTTGAGGCTTTACTTGGAACCGTCAACAAAGAAAGGGTTCTTTTATATCTTTTCGCCAGAGAAGAAGGTTACCCGAGAGAAGTAGCCAAATTTTACGGAGCAGATCTTCGATCGATTCAAAACCAGTTTGAAAATCTGGAGGTCGGAAGGGTACTGTACAGTCGCTTGGTTGGCAATACGCGTCTTTATGCATTTAATCCGCGCTATCCATTCCTTGAAGAGCTGAAAGCTTTGCTGGATAAAGCGCTTTCCTTTTATTCTGACAGCGAACGTGAGCAGCTGGTCATGGTAAGAAAACGGCCGCGAAGAAAAGGAAAACCTCTGTGAAAAAGATCCACACAATGACCATGGGAGAACTGGCTGCTTTCGTCTGCACCCATCTCCAAATAAATGGCATCGACGTAGTTCTTTCTGGAGGTGGCTGCGTGGCTATCTACAGTGAAGGGCGGTACGTGTCTTACGACCTGGATTTTATCGAGAACATATCCTCTGGGCGGCGCAAGTTGAAAAAAGTTTTGGCCGAGATCGGTTTTCAGGAAGAGGCTAAGTATTTTACCCACCCAGAGACCCAGTATTTTCTTGAGTTTCCTGCCGGCCCTTTGGCAGTAGGGGATGAAACGCCGCAAAAAATTGTCGTGTTGAGCTTTGAAACGGGAGAGTTGGCGGCGTTATCTCCAACAGACTGCGTCAAGGATCGATTGGCCGCCTATTTCCATTGGAATGATCAGCAGTGCCTGGAACAGGCTCTCCTTGTCGCATATGCCTCTGACATCGACATTGCTGAAATCGAACGGTGGTCTTTAAAAGAAGGATATGAAAAAAAGTTTCACTCTTTCCATGACCTCCTGAAGGAAAGACAGTGATATCTGCCTATTTGCTTGGAGTAAAGCAAGGCAGCAAGGCTCTCACAATCAACAGTAAAGAAATATCCTACCGTTGAGTTTTCTGATCATTCCGGTAATGCAGGGTATTCAGTAAGATTCTATCAACTCGTCTTTTCGGATCAGAATACAACGTGACACAAAATCCAAGACGCATATCTCGGTCAAAACTTGCTGCTTCTGAAAACAGGATCATCAATCCGATTTCCGTTTCCGATAGCAAGATCCTGACTTTTTACAAACCTATTCGGTGCGATTTGTCTCTAGATGAAGTAAGGAATCATTCCTGCGCAACATAAAAACTGACCCAACCATTTGGACTCTGGTTGGGTCAGTTTGATTACGAATGATGATGGCTAAGAAAAAACTCACAAACTGCCGCGTTGCTGCGTTTATTTCGCTGCTTCGACGTACCTAAGTACGCCTCATTGCTCAACAAACGCGCGCCTTGCATTTGGCGCTTTTTGCTTAGCCGGCTAACCG
>JAHYIY010000036.1 GCA_019429255.1 Desulfuromonadales bacterium
CTATATCCAAATCCAAATCCAAATCCAAATCGAAATCGGGATCGGGATCGAAAAGAACTGACGCTTGGACTAAGAGCAGCTTGACACCTTTACTGCCCTGCGAGCGACTACCTTGTCCGGGTTGACGGAGCTATCAGGCTTGAGGGGATCAGGCGCACTCCGGAAACAGCAAGGCCGATAGCGATTTCGATCCCGATTTCGACTCAATTAAGATGTCTTTATTTACGGCAACGGGCGGCCTTTTTTGAGGCCGCCCGTTGCTGCTTGTATGATGCCCTATATCCAAATCGGGATCGAAATCGTCCTTGCCGTTGCTTAACCCAGCAGCTCTTTCGCTACCGCAACAAAGTTCTCGGCAGTAAAACCAAAATGCTTCATCAGGGCACCGGCCGGAGCACTGGCACCAAAGGTCGTCATCCCGATAACGCGCCCCTGCAGACCAACATAACGCTCCCAACCAAAAGTGCTACCGGCTTCCATCGCTACGCGGGCAACGCATATTGCCGGCAACACCTCTTCGCGGTACGCTGCGTCCTGAGCATCGAAGAGTTCAAAACTCGGCAGAGAGACAACCCGCGTGCCGATCCCTTCAGCCTGGAGAGTTTCCTGGGCTGCCAGAGCGTGCTGAACCTCGGAACCACTGGCGATCAGAATCAACTGCAGCTCACCTGTTTCCGGCGCCAGCACATATCCGCCGCGCTGCACCCCTGCTGCTGCGCCATAACGGCTGCGATCAAGGGTCGGCAGCCCCTGGCGTGACAGCACCAGCATGGTCGGGCCACGGCGATTGGTGATCGCCGCCTTCCAGGCTTCAACCGTCTCATTGGCGTCAGCCGGACGAATCAGGGTCAGATTGGGCATCGTCCGCAATGATGCGAGGTGCTCTACCGGCTGATGGGTCGGGCCATCCTCACCCAGGCCGATGGAGTCATGGGTCATGACATAGATAGGATCAAGCCCCATCAGCGCCGCCAGGCGAATTGCCGGTCGCATATAGTCGGCAAAAACAAAGAAGGTGCCGGCAAAAGGACGCAGACCGGGGGTATGGCACAGACCATTCAGAATGGCCCCCATCGCATGTTCACGAATACCATAGTGGATATTACGATCACTGCGACCGGGAATCCACGAACCGGCTTTCTTGATTTCGGTATTGTTGGATGGTGCCAGATCCGCTGAACCACCGATCAGAAACGGCAGTGTGGCAGCCAGGGCATTGATCACTGCACCGCTGGCCTGGCGGGTTGCTTTGGCGCCATCGCTGGCCGCAAAGCTCGGCAGCTCGGCATCCCAACCGTTTGGCAGTTCGCCCTGCGCGGCCTGTTGCCAGGCGCTGACCATCGGCTGATTTTTCTTGCTCTCGAACAGGCGCTGCCATTGTTGCTCCAGGGCTGCCCCACGCTCACGACAGGAACCCATGTGCTGCACCACCTCAGCCGGCACCACAAAGGTCGCTTGCGGATCACGCCCATAGGCCTGCTTGGTCAACGCCAGCTCATCAGCGCCCAGAGGTGCGCCATGGGCCTCGGCTGTGTCCTGTTTGTTAGGAGCGCCGATACCGATGTGGGTGCGGGCAATAATCAACGAGGGGCGGTTGTCCTGCTGGGCGCGGGTCATGGCAGCATCGATTTCGGCCAGGTTTTCACCATCAACCCGTTCTACGTGCCAGCCATAGGCCAGATAACGGGCGCCGACATCTTCGCTGAAGGCGAGATCGGTACTGCCTTCAATGGTAATTTTGTTATCGAGATAGATGTAGTTGAGTTGCCCCAGCTTCAAGTGACCTGCCAGGGAGGCTGCCTCGGCAGAAACCCCTTCCATCAGATCGCCATCGGAACAGAGCACCCAGGTGCGGTAGTTAAACAGCTCAGCATCAACCTGCTCACCAAGGAACTGACCGCCCATGGCCATGCCAACAGCAACCGACACTCCTTGACCAAGCGGGCCGGTAGTGGTTTCAACTCCCGGGGTATGAGCAAATTCGGGATGTCCGGCGGTTCTGCTGCCAAACTGGCGAAAGTTTTTGATGTCGTCCAGCGACAGATCATAGCCGGTCAGATGCAGCATACTGTAGATCAGGGCTGAGGCGTGACCGCAGGACAGGATAAAGCGATCGCGACCGGCCCAGTCAGGATTGACTGGGTTGTGGCGCAGGTACTTCATGTACAGCAGATAGGCAATGGGGGCAGCTTCCATAGGCGTTCCCGGATGGCCGGATTGGGCTTTTTCCACGGCATCTGCAGCCAGTAGACGGATGGTATCAATGGATTTACGAACGATTGGGTCGGCAAATTGAACATGGGACATGAGCGGCTCCTTTGGCGGTTTTTTAAGGCCCCGTATTCAACCAGTTTTAGCCACGACAAATCAAGTAAAAGTCTTCAAGAAAGAGATATTTAACCGCTCGCAGTAAAAGACACCATCAATCAGCCACCAAGACTCCAAGTCCACCAAGAGAATAAAAAATCTGGTGTTTATGATTATTGCTAAAGGCCTCAGACTGTTTTTCTTGGAGACCTTGGTGCCTTGGTGGCCTGCAAGCTGTTTTAGCGGTTATGCGGGAGGTGGAAAACAAAAAAAATGGGCCAGGGTCGGAGGAGGTGGTCCGACACTGGCCCGGTACTGGAAAGGAGGTATGATGCGTTCTCCATCAACAGAATGACTGCCACACCACGCTGTTGATGGTTCCGATATTAACCAACGACGTGCCGCAACACCACGTGCCTTTTCGTATTTTGATGATCCAGAATCAGCAGGAAACAACTGTGGCAATGCACAGTTGGAGCGCAGAAATAATTTCTTCTGGTGATCCGCTGGCCTTCTGTAACGGCAAAAAATCTTTTTACCACCCGCTCGCCTCCCTCGCTGTAGCCACAGAGAACATCGATAGAACCTGGTTTTTCTTGATTTTCTCAGTGCCCTTAAGTAGCTCAGTGGAGCTGTTTTATGATCCCAAATTGTATCTGTTCAGCACCGGGTCGGGAATCCTATGTCAAGGGACGCTTTTCGTCATCCATGACCGCTTGTTGTCGCCGTCCATGGCGACAAACACCCTTGCCACAGGATCCCCGACCCTGTGCAAAGGACAGCAGCTGAATAGTTACCCCGAATTTATTATACCCGGTACTCACAATGTTCGATCAGCAGCTTTAACTGTTCTGCCCTGGTTGCCGGCCAGCGCTTCAGTAACCGCTCCGCCAGGGTCTGCTGGTCTGCAACCAGTTCCTCCAGTGGATCAAGAAAGTGACTCTCGTCAGCTCCGCTGTAGGCTGCGGCAAACTGCTGACGCAGACTGGTTTGTGCCAGCTTGAGCAATTCAGCGATGATTTCGCCAAGGGTACCAGCTGAATATCGGGTTGAGAAACCGTCACGCCAGGAGCGCCGGTAGAGACTGACAAATTCCTCACGCGGTAGCGACATCAGCAGCAATTCAGCTCCCTGCAGGGCCTCTTCACTATAGAGTAATCCCTTGTAAAAGGCGGCAACGGCAGGGGTGAAACGTGGTGGCAGACTGTCAGCACTGCGCACCTCAATCTGCGGGCGCAGACGTACTTCGGGAAACAGGGTCGACAGATGCAGGTTCCAGTCCCCAAGGGTGGCACGTTCAGCGTTCCAGCCACTGTCAAGAAACTGGCGGAAAGTAAAACGGCTGGCGGTCATATCAACATACTGTTTATTGCGTTCGATAAAGTAGAGGGGCACATCGAGGGCATAGTCGACAAAATCAGCAAGACCGGCGGGCGGGCTGAGCAGTTCTTCAATCAAGCCACAGCGATCATTATCGGTGCGCGACCAGATTTCGCCACGGGTGGATAAAAAACCACTCGGTTGTCCTTCGAGCAACGGCGAGTTGGCAAACAGCGCGTAGGCCACCGGACTCAAACGCTGGGACAGGCGCAACTTGCGGGAGCAATCGGCGGCATCGGAGAAATCAAGATTGACCTGGGTGCCGGCGGTCTGCTTCATCATCCGCTGCCCCATATCACCGGTTTTCAGCATATACTGCGACATGATCCGGTAGCGCCCCTTGGGCAACCAGGAAATCTGATCAAGGCGGGTAAAGGGGTGGGTTCCCAGCCCGAGAAACAGCAATCCCAACTCTTTGCCCACAGTCACAATGTGCTGGCGATAACGGTTTAAATCACGCGAGCTGCAGTGGATATCACAGCAGAATTTGCCCGAAAGCTCGAGCTGACCACCGGGTTCGAGGGTCACCGACGAACGCTTGCCTTGCAAGCCGATCAGGTTGTCCCCTTCATAGACCCCCTGCCAGCCACCAATGCCATCGAGGCGCGCCAGAAATTCGCGGATGCGCTCATAGGGTACCGCTTCACCGGTAGTCCGATCGACCACCAGCTTTTCGGTTTCCAGACCGATCCCCCACTCATCGCGCGGACGCGCTCCGCGCAGAATAAAATCGACCAACTGCGCTGGACGCTCGATATAATCGCTGGTGCCAACCACTGCCTGATCCTTCTGTTGACTCATTCTGCCCAGCCTTTCAAAAACACGCCATCAAGATTCAAGATAGGTATTGATCGCTTCAGCAAGGGTCGTGAATATCTGGGTAAATTCCTTTTCGTCACGTTCCAGCAGGGTCACCCGAAACCCCCGCTCGTCGGTGCAGAAAGAAGAAATCGGCACCACACAGATCCCGGTAGCGCCAAGCAGATAATAGACGAAGCGCTTGTCGGTCTGGGTTCCCGCTGCTGCGACCAGTTGTTCGACCAGCGACCTGACTTCCGGGCTCTTGATCGGCAGGGTCTGGGTACTGGTCAACCGATTACTCTCAAACACCACACTCATATAAAAAGCGCCATTGGTGCGGTTGACCTTCAGACCAGGCACCCCTTTAAGCATATCATAGGCGATATTGGAATAGTGCTCATAGCGATCCCGCCGCTCCGCCAGATAGACCGGGTACTCAGGATGGCTCAGGATCTTTGGTATCGCCTTCTGCGGCAGGGTGGTGGAACAAACTTCAACCATCTTTGAGTTGATAATGCTGTCAATATAGCGCTTGAAGGTATCATCCTTGTCAGCATTATACACTTCAATCCAGCCACAACGCGAGCCGGGCCAGGGCACCTCCTTGCTGATTCCCTTCATGGCAATAGCCGGCAGATCGCCAATCAGATCGGAAATCGGCCGGGTATTCATGCCGTTATAACAGAGGTTATGATAAATCTCGTCACAGATCAAAAACAGGTCATACTCTTTACACAGGGCGATGATTTCCTTGAGAATTCGCTCGGGGTAAACGGCTCCGGTGGGGTTGTCAGGATTAATAATCAATACGCCGGAAACCGATTGATTGTATTTGATCGATTGACGCAGATCGTCCATGTTGGGGTACCAGTGATTATCGGGATCCAGACGATAGGTCACCGGCTTGAGTCCGGCATGGGCACCTTCTGCCGAGGAGTGGGTGGAATAGGTTGGTGACGGCCCGATCACCCGGGCTTCGCGCTTGAGTAGCCCGTAGACCTTCTGAATAGCATCGCCAAGGCCGTTGAAAAAGATGATATCCTCAACACAGATCTGGGCATAGCCGCGCTTGTTGGTCATATCGGCCAGGAACTGGCGGGTTTCCAGCAACCCCTTGGTGGCACAATAACCGTAGGAACAGTCCTGCATGACCAGATCCGCAACAATCTCCTTCATCCATAGGGGAATCTTCTCCCCTTTGGCGATGGGGTCACCGATATTTTCCATGTTGGTCTTAATGCCGAGTTTCTGCATTTTTTCGGCAATAGTGACAATCGCGCGAATTTCGTAGCTCAGCTCACCGGCGCCGATATGCACTATGTTATTACGCATTTTTTTCTCCCTGAAATCACAAGAAAAAAAGCCACGGACGATCTGTCCATGGCCTCGGGTTGATTCTTGTCATACCTGCGCGGCGACACCCGTTCAAGGGTGATGGACAGACTGTCGGCGGATCATTGCCGCCGCCAACGCTCGTGCCGCCGCTGCAGATGGATGGTTCATGGGGTGTCCCTCGTTGGAAAAAGCTGGAGCCTGATTATCACAGCACCATAGTGAAGTCAAGCACTGATTCCTCCTGAAAAAAAGTCAGGCCCCCGGTAATCAACGACCAGGGGCCTGATTGTTCATGATCTAACGTCAACCAGGACTATTTTTCTTGATTGCCGCCGTAGCTCATTTCCGCCATCTGCTGGTAAAGGCGATAGCGATTGGCAGTGATCTTGTTGGCATCTTCTATGAGCCCCTGAGCCGCTTCCGGGGCAACTTTCTTGAGTACCCGGTAACGGTTCTGTTTGAGAGCATAGTCCTCGAAAGAGATAGTCGGCTCTTTGCTGTCCAACTGAAGTGGATTTGTGCCCTGATCGGCCAGACGCGGATCAAAACGGAAGAGCGGCCAGTGACCGGAGGCCACCGCTTCCTTGCAGCCTTCGATCGCACTGTCCATGGCAATACCATGGGCAATACAGTGGCTGTAAGCAATGATCAGTGAAGGACCATCATAGGAATCGGCCTCAAGGAACGCCTTGACCACCTGAGCCGGATTGGAAAGAGCGACCTTGGCGACATAGATATTGCCATAAGACATGGCTATCATCCCCAAGTCCTTTTTCGGCTGGCGCTTGCCCCCGGCGGCAAACTGAGCCACGGCACCCAGCGGTGTCGATTTGGATGCCTGACCACCGGTGTTGGAATAAACTTCTGTATCCAAGACCAGAACATTGACATTTTCACCGGAGGCGAGAACGTGATCAAGACCGCCGTAACCGATATCATAGGCCCAACCGTCGCCACCGTGAATCCAGACCGACTTGACCACCAGATAATCAATATTCACCAGCAGCGGCTTGGCGGTTTCGTGGGTACATTTCTCCAGGATCGCCCGCAATTTGGCAACCCGATCGCGCTGCAGTTCAATCTCTTCCTGGGTATCCTGGGCACTGTCAAGAATCTTGCGCTTGAGATCAGCCGTTCCCTTACAAGCAGCACAGCCACAGGAGATGTTACTCTCTAGCAGTTCGCGAGCATATTCCGTATTTTTATCAACCGCCAGTCGCATGCCGTAGCCGAACTCGGCGTTATCTTCAAACAACGAGTTGCTCCATGCTGGTCCAAGGCCATCCTTGCGGGTGGTCCAGGGGGTGGTCGGCAGGTTGCCACCATAGATCGAGGAACATCCTGTGGCATTGGCCACCAACATTCGATCACCAAACAACTGGGAGCAAAGCTTGACAAAGGGGGTCTCGCCGCAACCGGCACAAGCACCGGAGAATTCAAACATCGGCGGCAGCAGTTGACTCCCTTTGAGGGTGCTGCGATTTACCAGAGCAGGATCGGTCTCCGGCAACGCCAGGAAAAATTTGAAGTTGGCAGCTTCCGATACCCGCAGTGGAGCCTGGAAGGTCATGTTGATCGCCTTGTGCTTTTCATCTTCCTTACTCTTGACCGGGCAGTTGTAAACACAGGCGCCACAGCCGGTACAATCCTCCGGAGCAACCTGGAGAGTATAACGCTTGCCTTCCATGTCCTTGCCTTTGGGAGTGACCGACTTGAACGTTGCGGGCGCAGCGGCAAGAGCACTTTCGTCGTAAATCTTCATACGAATAGCCGCATGGGGACAAATAAAAGAGCAGATGCCACACTGAATACAGAGGCTCTCATCCCAGACCGGAATATTGACGGCAATATTCCGCTTCTCAATAGCGGCGGTACCGGTCGGGAAAGTCCCGTCATCCGGCATGGCTGACAGGGGCAGTTCGTGGCCGACGCCGTCAATAATTGGCCCGAGGGTCGTTTTAACTATGTCAGAGTAGCCGCCCCATTGACCAATGTGCATCTTAATAGAACTTTCAGCAGTAGCCGGCACCTGGACTTCAAAAATATTTTCGAGCGCGGCATCAACGCCGCGTTTGTTCATCGCCACAACTTTTTCACCGGCCTTACCGTAAGTCTTGTCAATAGCATCCTTGATCTGGCTGATCGCCTGATTGACCGGAATGATCTCGGAGATCTTGAAGAAGGCGGTTTGCATGATCACGTTGATTCGGGCACCGAGGCCTATCTCTTCACCCAGATGAATTCCGTCGATGACATAAAATTTCAGTTTCTTGTCGATAATCCGCTGTTGTACCAGTTGCGGCAAATTGTTCCAGATTTCATCCTTGCTAAAAGGCGCATTGAGCAGGAAGGTTGCCCCCTGCTTGGCACTCTTGAGCATGTCGTACTTCTCCAGGAAGGAAAAGTTGTGACAAGCAATAAAGTCTGCCTGGGAGATCAGATAAGTGCTCTTGATTTCGTTTTTGCCGAAACGCAAGTGTGAGGTGGTCAGGCTGCCGGCTTTTTTGGAATCGTAAACAAAATAAGCCTGTACCTTGTTTTTGGTACATTCACCGATAATTTTGATAGAGTTTTTGTTGGCGCCGACAGTGCCGTCTGATCCCAGGCCAAAGAACATGGCCGCATAACCGTCAAAAGGTACGAGGAAGTCCTTGTCGAAATCAAGACTGCTGCCAAGCACGTCATCTTTAAAGCCAACGATGAAATGGTTCTTCGGTTTGTCAGCAAGTAAATTGTCAAGAACCGCCTTGCACATACCGGCATTAAATTCAAAAGAACCCAACCCATAACGGCCACCAACAATCGGTGGGTAACCGGAGAAGCTGGTCATTTTTTCTACCATGCCTTCGCCGATAGCCGTCCGAACCGCCTGATACAGCGGCTCGCCAATGGAACCCGGCTCTTTGGTGCGATCAAGTACGGCAATCTTCTTGGTTGTCGCCGGGATCGCTTTACAGAAATCTTCAATCGGGAACGGCAGGAACAAGCGGATCTTGATCAGACCGACCTTTTCCCCTTTAGAGACCAGGTAATTGATGGTTTCTTCCATCGCCTCACAGCCGGAACCCATCATCACCACGATCCGCTCGGCATCGGGCGATCCGACATAATCAACCAGATTGTACTGACGGCCGGTCAGGGCAGCAAACTTATCCATCTGCGCCTTGAGGATGGCGGGAACTTTTTCGTAATACGGATTGACGGTCTCACGTCCCTGGAAATAAACATCCGGGTTCTGTGCGGATCCGCGCAATTTCGGATGCTCCGGCGACAGAGCACGCTGACGATGAGCCGTGACAAGATCGTTGCTTATCATCTGGCGCATGTCATCCAGCGTCAGCTCTTCAATTTTTTGTATTTCGTGAGAGGTACGGAAGCCATCAAAGAAATGCAGGAAAGGCACCCGTGACTCCAGCGTCGCTGCCTGGGAGATCAGGGCAAAATCCATGACTTCCTGAGGGTTATTGGAACAGAACTGAACCCAACCGGTGGAACGACAAGCCATCACATCGGAGTGATCGCCAAAAATCGACAACGCCTGAGCAGCAATGGCACGCGCCGACACATGGAAAACGGTCGGGGTCAATTCACCGGCAATCTTGAACATGTTGGGAATCATCAACAACAGGCCCTGGGAGGCAGTAAAGGTTGTCGTCAACGCACCGGCCTGCAAGGCACCATGAACGGCACCAGCCGCGCCACCTTCTGACTGGAGCTCAACAACCTTGGGAATGGTTCCCCAGATGTTCTTTTCGCCGACAGCGCTCTTGGCGTCGGAAATTTCACCCATGACCGATGACGGGGTGATGGGATAGATGGCAATCACCTCATTGGTCGCATGAGCAACGTGCGCCGCTGCGGCATTACCGTCAATATTGACCATTTTCCGAGACATGCATACCTCCTGTGTAAGTTAGGTAAATGACGTTCTTTTCAATTAAAAGAACAAAGGGAATGATGACACTTGAGAATCGTCCATATCGATTTCCTGTTGTTGTCAGAGTGTCCGGCGACCGGATACCGCATGCTGCACCGTACCGGCATCAATATATTCCAGACCGCTGCCCGAAGGGATACCGTGGGCCAGACGGCTGGCCGGCACGCCACGTTGCCGACAGAGGCGCGCCAGATACAGGGCAGTTGCCTCGCCTTCAACGCTGAAATTGGTGGCGATAATCACCTCATCAAAGGTTTCCGTGGCCAGACGCTGTTCCAGCTGCGGAATCTTCAGATCTTCCGGGTCAACCCCGTCCAGGGGAGATAAAACTCCGTGCAACACATGATAGAGCCCACGGTAGGAATGACTGCGTTCAATCGCCAGCAGATCCTGGGGCTGCTCAACCACACAAAGCAGGCGCTGATCTCGTTGCTCCGCAGCGCAGATGCCGCACAAGCGGTTTTCAGCGATATGAAAGCATTTCTCACATAAACGGACGTTGCGTTTCATTTCCAGCAGAGCATCCGCCAGTGCTGCGACCTCAGAATCCGCTGTGCGCAACAGATGAAAAGCCAGACGCGCCGCCGTCTTGCCGCCGATCCCCGGCAGCTTCGCCAGTTCGGCCTCTAAACGAGCGAAAGACGGGAGAGAGCCTAGCATAACTTTGTCTCCTGAATCTAATAGTTTATGCTTTTATAACGTCGTTTTCAGGGATGCTAAAAAACAACAACGACACCAAAAAAAATGGTGGCGCATTGGTCTGACCAAAAATAACTCTACCACGCAAAAGGGGATTGACTCAATCTTTTTTATCCCCGCTAAAACATCCCCGGGATATTCATCCCTCCGGTAATTTTGCCCATCTCCTCCTGCACCATCTCCTGGCTCTTTTTCATCCCCTCATTCACCGCTGCGATGACCAGGTCCTCGAGCATCTCGACATCCTCAGGATCAACCACCGCCTTTTCGATTTTCAGCTCAAGCAGCTGCTGCTTGCCGTTCACCCGCGCGGTGACCATACCCCCACCGGCGCTGGCCTCAACTTCTCTGGTTGCCAGTTCCGCCTGCATACGTGCCATTTTCGCCTGCATCTGCTGCGCCTGCTTCATGATATTGCCAAGTCCCTTTGCCATCATTGTCTCCTTTTTATGATGAGTAAAAATACTACACAAAACCCTTATCGATGGGAGTCACCTTCTCGACATTGCCGCCAAAAATCTCCAGCGCCGATTTCACCAGTGGATGCTCGAGGGCGTTCTCACGCAGCTTGCGCTGACGATCACTCTCCTGGCGCTCACGTTCCTCGTGCAACGACGGCGGCTGAGGCTCGCCATTGGCGCCCTTGATAATCTCAATGTTTACCGGCACAGAAAAATATTCCGCTGCCAACCCCTGCAGATTCTGTTGCATCTCAGCGTCAGCCAGTCCAAAAAATTTGGCCGGCATGGCAATCCGCACCAATGGCAATTCCAGCGCCAACAAACTGGCCTGTTCGAGCAACGATGAAATCCGCGGACGCCGCCGACTTCTGACAAATTCGACTAATCCGGCCCAGCTGCCTGCGGATAGCTCCTCCGTCAGCTGAGCATCAGGCTTTTTTTCCTCAGCTTCCTCAGCTTCCTGAGGTTCCTCAGGCAGCGGCGGCGGTGATTCAGGGGGGAGCTCAACGTCACGAGTTTCGCTAACGGGATGAGGGGCAACGGTACGATTCTCGCTGACCACCGGTGTAGCGACAGGGGCAGGGACAGCATAATCGACCCGCGCCAACAGGTTTTTTTCCAGGCTCTCCAAACGTTGAATCAGGGTGGCAACATCGATCCCGGTGGGGAGCGTCGCCAGCTTGACCAGCGCCACTTCCATAGTCAGGCGTGAGTAGGTTGAGGTTGCCAGCTCGGCTTCAGTGCGCAGCAAAAACGCCAGGATTCGCTGAAATTCATCCAGAGGACGGGGTGCTGCCAGACGCCGTAACTCGGTCAATTCGCCTTCACTGACATCGAGCAACTCCCCCGGTTCGTCGATGACCTTGAGAATTACCAGACCGCGCACCAGCGCCACCAGCTGCTGACAAAACTGGCGAAAGGAATGTCCCAGATCATCAACCTGCGCCACCAGGGTCAGCAGCTCACGAGGATTGCGTTCGACAATGGCCGTCAAGGTATCCAGTAACAGCTGACTGCTGACCTGACCGAGAATCTGCTGTAGCGGCTCATCAGCCACCTGATTGCCGCAGCAGGCAATCACTTGATCGAAAGCCGACAAGGCATCACGCATACTGCCGCCGCCGTGCCGGGCAAGCGCTGCCAGGCCGGCAGCACTGATGGAGATCCCTTCTTGAGTGGCGATGTAGTGCAGGCGTTCCTGCACTGCCACGATGCTGATTTTCTTGAAATCAAACCGTTGGCAGCGCGACAGAATAGTGACTGGGATCTTGTGGGGTTCGGTGGTAGCAAAAATAAACTTAACGTGGGCAGGTGGCTCTTCGAGGGTCTTCAACAACGCATTAAAAGCGCTGTTGGAAAGCATATGCACTTCGTCGATAATAACAATCTTATAGCGACCCTGGGACGGCAGATAGCGCACCGCATCCCGCAGCTCGCGAATATCATCGACACCATTATGGGACGCGCCATCGATTTCGAGGACGTCAATCCCCTGACCGGAGGTAATTTCAACGCAGGAAGAACAGCTGCCGCACGGGGTAGTGGTTATTCCCTGCTGACAGTTCAGGGCTTTGGCGAAGATCCGTGCCGCCGAGGTTTTACCGACTCCGCGCGCACCGGTGAAGAGAAAGGCGTGATGCACGCGATCAGTGGTGATGGCATTTTTCAGGGTTTGGCTGACGTGCTCCTGCCCGACCAGATCGTCGAACAGCTGTGGCCGCCACTTGCGCGCCAGAACCAGGTACGACATAGAGAATCCTGACGTGTATCTGTCGAGCACGGGATCGGGGCTCCCATGCCAAGGGACACGATTGTTTGCTATGGGGCCATCCATGACCGTTCGACTGTCGCCGTCCCTGGCGACAGACGCCCTTGTCACGGGAACCCCGATCCCATGCAAGGTGTGTGCTGTATCATTGCGGAAAAAAATTGCCGATACAAGAGACAGCCGGGCACCCCCGCGGCACACATTCAAACCGCTACCGCTGCTCCCTTCCGGGCCTGACGGGGTTTACGGCCGCCTGTTGCGCAGGACCCGGCTGTCACTTCTACCGGCAACATTTTCAACCTATGTAGCCTACTTATGACAAACAACTAAAAAGGGATTTATCAGGCTTTTTTCTACCACCGCGCTTCCCAGAACGGCTCAAAAAACTCAGCTGTAAGGCGCCTGAGTTTTTGTAGCAAAAGGCGTATAGCTTAATACGTCGTTGCTACAAAAAGGAAGGGAACGCAGCAGATGAGGATTTTTCAGCCGTTTATCGTATGGCGGAGAGGGGGGGATTCGAACCCCCGGTAGCTTTCACTACACCCGCTTTCCAGGCGAGCACCATCGGCCTCTCGGTCACCTCTCCGCGAAACAGGGAAGATACACCAACCAAATTGAGACTGTAAAGTTATTTTTCAATCACCCTCCTCTACCCCGAAGCGGCCGTTGACCCGATACAAAAAGGCGAGAATTTCAGCTACTGCCTGAAACAACTCGGGCGGGATATCCTCACCCACCGGCACCCGCCCCAGTACCTCAAGCAGATCAGGATCTTCAACAATATCGACGCCGGCCGCTTTGGCGGCGGCAATGATGCGCTGGGCCAAGTCCCCCTGACCGGCGGCTACCACCTTGGGAGTGGCGAGGGGTTTGTGGTCGTAATGCAGGGCAATGGCGCGCAACGGTTGAGTGCTTCTGGTCATCAGGCCCTCGTATCGAGCAGGGTGCTCTGGTGTGGTAATAACGACTGCTGCAGCTGTTTAAGAGGGTGCCGGGCATCGGCGCTATAGTGAATCTGCCTGAGCTTCAGCTGGGTCAGGGCGCCGGCAAGCTCTTCTTCACACCCTTTGAGGTATTCCATCTTGTGGCGATCCTCGCAGGCCAGGCGCACCATCAACCCTTGATCGGACAACAGATTGAGATCGACGCGCATACTGCCGAGACTGGAGAGACGCAACGACAGGGAAATCTGTACATCTTCCGGTGGTTTGCGGTCAAGATCATCCTGCTCTCCCGTCTGCCGGCGACCGGCAAGCAAATAGCCGTCGCTGAGACCAACCATAGGCAAGGGCAGAAACTGCAGCTGCGACTCACTGAAGCGCGCTTTGCACAGCTGAAACAGCTCAAGGCGGTTCAACGGTTCACGGAGATCCTCACCACTTTTCTGCTGCAGGGTCAACAATGTCTGCTTGAGGTTGGCCAGCGCCTGTTTTTGCTTACCCAGCAGCAACTCACGTTCGAGGTGCAATCCGAAAAACTGGGACAAAAACCCCAGTGCCTCGCCACGCGTGGGGATGGCTGGGACCATGGTCAGTTGTTGCAGCTGCACAGCTACCAGCTGCAGACCCTGTTGCAGCAAGGGCGCAATACCTTCGCGGGTTAACAGCTGATGGATGTGGCTGCTCAAGCCCTCAATTCGGCCAAGCAGATCAGGGGCCAGTGGCACATTCAGCACAGCAGCGGCGCGCGGGACATCGTTGCCCATCCCGAGCAGACCTTTCAACTCCTGCAGCAGCGGCTGCAGCGCGGTGTACAGCTGTTGTTGTGGTAGCGGGATCTGCGACAAGTGGGTCGTGGCAGCAGTTGTAGGGGCGCCATCCACCCAGGAATTTGGTGACGCCGGCGGCGCACTCGGCAGCAGTTCGAACTGCAACAGCAATTTTGCTGCCTGTTGCCTGATCTGCGCGGTGACCCCCGGGTGGTGGCGGAGCAGCTGGAGCGCCTGCGTCCATTCCCGTGTCCGCAAGGCCGGCAGGGAACGAGCGTCAGCATATTGACCTAGTTGGGTGAAAACTTCTGCCGTAGCCTTTTGCCAATTTCTTGACATCTTCTCGCCACCCAGCTCGATCAGCGCCACAAGCTGCGTCTGCAGGCGCACCAGCAACTGCACCAGCAGCCGTGATTGTTCTGTTGATGCCACCAGCGCAGGAAAACTTGTTGCCGGCAGCGCAACCATATTGATCGGGGCGACTCCGGATAGGGGCACTGCAGTTCGTGCGCCTCCCTCATCAACCAAACCAAACGCACGCAGCTGTGAAACAAGTTGATTGACCTGCTCACGCAGACCGGTATTAGGTCCCTGCCCCGGGTCGAGAAGCTGGCGCAACTGGTTCACCAACGTCTGTTGTGCCGGGGGTAGTTGCCGGGCCAACTCGGGGCTTTGCAAACGTTCCAGCAGGCCGGCCCAGTCAAAGGGTTGCGACAATGACGGCAGACGCACGACCAACTGCTCTTGCAGGCGATTATTCACTACCAGCGCTTCCAGCCGTGGTGTGGTCTGAATGATGCGCAAATCAAGCACCTGACCGGGCTGCAACGGGCGACTGCTGACCGGACGAAAACGCTCTTTGCCGATTTCAAGAAGTAAATCCTCCCGCGCCGCGGTAGCTACCACCAGGGCACGCACCAGTTGCCCCGGGCGCAAGCCGGCGGCAACAGCAGAGGCCGAACTGACGGCGGGCAACGCGGGAAGCAGAAACAGATTAGGAGGAGAAGGGATCGAAGTTATGGCCATTCGGCTACTATCGGACTTTTACCCTCAGCATCAAAGGAAAAATCGCTGTTTAGCCACCAAGACTCAAAGAACACCAAGAGAAGCAAGCCTGGGATCAGTTTTTACTGTTTTTTTTGGGCGGACTTTGTGCCTTGGCGGCGGAAGGTTGAACAAAGATCTAAATCGGCTTGTCCAATCAGTGGCATTGACCCTGTCATGGTGAACCTGCGTCAACAAATCGTCAACATTGCAAAAAAATCGGCCCACACCAGCGATGTCTGCTGCCGCTATGGCGGTGAAGAGTTTGCCGTGATTTTTCCGACACCGGCACAACGTGCCTGAATTCTGAAAGTTAAAGACTGTCCAGCACCTGAACCTTCAGCCGCAACTGCCGGCGCTGTTCAGCTAGACAAAAAGCGATAATTTCATCGCGATCATCATTTTCAATGGCAACAAACTTCAGCGCCAGAAAATGGTCGCGGCCGAGCAGATAGCTCCCAACCACCTCACCGACACACTCAATCAACGGCAAATCCACATTGAGGAGAATCTTCACCCCCAGGTGTTCCCCACGCGACACCTTTTCGGCTACCGGAAACCGCACCCCGCCACCACTGATATTTGCCGTGCCCTGCACCGTACTCACGGCAGCATCCTCATCATCGACTCGCCACCAGCTGATAACCAGCTCAGCATCAACTCGAAAATACTCACGTTTTTGTAGATAGGAGAATGACTCCACCAGTTCCAGCACCAGCTTGTCGGCAGCGGGCTGATGGTCAATACGGGCCTGGATCGATTTGATGGCGCCGGCAACGTCAAAGACGAGAAGACATAACACGGTGGGATCAAGGGCGTATTCCTTGAGTTGCCCTGTTAAAAAAATCACTTCAAATTGCGGCGCTTTGATCACCCGCGCCACGGCATCAAACTGAGCGACAGCACCCCCCTCGATCGGTAGAGTGATTTTTACAACCCGATAGTCATCAAGATAGGCAAGAATCGACATACGGCGATGTTATTCCTATGAAGAAGAGTCGATTACCTTGATCTTGAGGCGCAACTGCTTGCGCTGCTCCGCCAGGCAAAAGGAAACAATAGCATCCTGATCCTCCTCTTCCAACCCGATAAATTTAAAGGCTGCCGATGGCCCATCACCGTTGGCGTAATAAGCGACCACCTCACCGACACCCTCGATCACTGCCGCCGGTTCATCGATGATGATTTCAAAACCAACGCGCGCACCCACGGGCAATTTCTGTGTCACCGGCAGGCGAATACCGCCACCACTGATATTCACCGCAGAGACCACCGGGCTGGCCACCGGATGCTCCGCGTCGATCAACCAATAACTCACCGACAGGCTGGCATCAACTCGAAAATACTCACGCTTCTGCTTATGGACAAAACTCTCAACCTGCTCCAGCAACACACGCTCGGCGATCGGCTGGTCAACAATGCGTGCCGTAATGGACTTGTGCTCACCGGCGACATCGAGCATGACCCGGCAGGTGGTTTTTTTATCGAGGGAGAGTTTTTCAAGCTGATCAGGCAGAAAGGTAATTTCAAACTGCGGTGACGATGTCAGCTTAGCAACACCGTCCAGGTGGGCCTGTTTGCCCCCCTCGAGGGGAAGGGCCACTTTGACAACACGGTAATCCTGGAGATGATCGAGTACAGACATGGCATGTCACTTTTCAAGTAGATTCCACCGCTACAAGCAGCGGGGTGTTGGAATTCAGAATAGAGGATATTGAATACAAAATTCAGGAACCAGGGGCCAGATAAAAATCCAGCTAGTCTGGCTTCTGATGAAGGGTAACTACTGGACTCTGTGTTCCTGTCTCTGTATAAATTTTGTTCCCGCCGACACTACCCCACTCCGCGTGCGGCTGCGGGGAGATTGGTGACGGGGCGATGGTAACCGGCAACGGCGGTACGGCCGCTCTTGATTTGTGCCAACTCGCTGGCAATGACCGCCATGATGCCACGAATTCTTGGCAATAGCAAATGGTTCAATTCAACAATCTGCTCAAGCAGTTCATTGCGTTCAATGAACAGAGGATGCTGCTTCCAGTATTCACTGTCAGCAGCATACAGCTCAAACACGCGCTCATCGTTGACGCCGGCATCGTCCTGTAACCGCTGTAACTCTTCGGTATAGTTCTGCAGCGCTGCCGAATCGGCATCCTGCAGCAAGCTCTCCAGACGGCGCGCGTGAGCGATGATCACCCGGTATTGGTCAATTGATTTAATCAGATAGTGTTCCATGTTGACTTTCCTGCCCCCTGACAGCCGTAGCACCGGAATAAAGCCCATTTTCAACAAAAACGCGTATCAAAAAGAGACGGCCATCCGCTTTATTTCGCCATTATCAGTGACTGACGGAGGCGCCTGCACTTTTCCCCGGTTGATCTCAATCGCCCCGACAAAACCTTCGCGCAGATTGAGGAGAATCTGCTCGACCCCCTGCAGACGTTTGATGTCACCACGGGCGTTTACCGCCGACAGTTCACGGATGGCAAAGTCATAGAGACGATACAAATCATCAGCAATCGCACCACCCGCCTCAAAATTGAGGGTGTTGGAAAACTCCGTCACAATCGCCATGGCCTTACCGATAGCCACCGACTTGTCTGCGGGGCGTAGGTCTTCAATGGCCTGCCCGGCCTGACGGACAAAACGGATAGCGCCGTCATAGAGCATGATCAGAATCTGCTCGGGGGAAGCGGTCATTACCTGGTTATTGTGATACTGGTTGGAGTAGGCGTTCATCTATTGCTCCTGACAGGGTCGGACGATATCCCTGAAAATAGTTATTTCTGCGTACTACCGATGGTCGGCATATTGGCCAACTGCTGAAGCAGATAACCGCCCTGGGCGTTCAATCCGCTGACCAGTTGCTCCATGGCGGCAAACTGGGTCCGCAAGGTTCTTTCCTTCTGTTCCATCCGCGCTTCCAGGCCGGTAATGCGTTGATCTATCTGGCGGATACTGCTGTCGGTAGTTTTTTTACGACCGGCGTAAATCCCATCGGTCCGGTCGGTGATCCCTTTGAGATAGGCTGCGAACTGCGCACTGACCCCGGAAGTCTCACCGGAACCGGCGAGCAGGGCAACCACACCGGCAAAATTATCTTCCATGACGCGATTGAAGGTGGCATCATTCAACAGGATTTTTCCGTCGCGCTGAGTTTCAAACCCCAACTGGGAAAGGCTGGAAAATGCACCCTCACCCCGGCGAGACACCAGAAAACTCTGCAACTGGCCTTTGATCGATCGAAAAGCCGAATCATTACCCCAGCCCGAATCCTTCTGCTCGGCGAGAAAGGTGATGATGTCATTGTAAGCTGACACAAACTCCTTGATCTTTGCGCCGGTGGCTTCTTTGTCGGTAGAAATGTTGATGGTGGTGGCCATATCCGGATCAGCCCGCAACAATTCCATGACCAACCCGGGAATGGAACCGTCCACCGTATTACTGTTGGCATAAACATCAATTCCGTCAATCTGAACATGAGCCTGCTGAGCGATCTGGGTGGTGTTCATGACAGGCGCGGGTTCGCTGCCGCCACTTAAACCGGAAGCATCCAGAGAAAAGGTCTGCGCCACATCGTTGCCGGTCAACACCAGACGATAAGGATTGTCTGTACCGTCATTGATGATCGTTGCACCCACTCCCGGATTGGCATCGTTGATCGCTTTGGCGATCCCTTCGAGGGAGTTGCTTGCGCTATCGATGGCAATCGAGAGGACCTCGCCGGCCACGGTCAAACTGATAGTGCCGGTTCCGAATTCGGCTGCCGTTTTACTGACATAGCCCTGACTGACATCTTTCTGCTGTTGCGCCAGCGCCATGACCCTCATCTGGTACGAGCCGACAGCGGCGGTGTTGCGTG
The DNA here is from genome assembly GCA_019429255.1 of Desulfuromonadales bacterium. Lineage (GTDB taxonomy): Bacteria > Desulfobacterota > Desulfuromonadia > Desulfuromonadales > Geopsychrobacteraceae > Pelovirga. The sequence continues at coordinate 19,300 of JAHYIY010000036.1, forward strand.
CGGTAACTGTCAGATAGTCATCGGAACTCGAGTTGATCGAGGGAGAATTCAGCTTGGTGGCGCTGTCAGTGGCTTCGGCTTTAGCTAAAAAGGCCTTTAGCTTTTCTTCGAGCTTGGAAAAAGCATTCAAGCGATTTTTAAAATAGGCCTGATCTTTTTGCAGACGATCGATGGGCGCCCGCTCGATCTTCATCAGCGTCGAAACGATCGCATCCGTATCTATCCCTGTTGCCAGGCCGCCAAATGTGATTGACATAACCATCTCCCGCAAATGTTCCCGATCAATACAATCAGGGATCAGCCTTCGGTCTGCACCAGGTTGCCGCGTAAATCGTGCAGGCGTTGGGACAATGCAAGTGATTCATCCGTTGGAATCTGGCGGATTACCTCGCCGGTTTCACGATCAACGACCTTTACCACCATACCGCCGCCGGCATTGTCCTTTTCAAAACGGACGCTGTAGAGGCCATCTTCCGTCAGTGCGTTGATCTGCTGCAGCAACTCTTCCGGCTGAATCTGCTGCCGGGCGCTGTCGCTGACCGCAGCATCAGCCTTTTGTTTGCGTGCCCCAGTGACCTGGTCAGCCCCCCTGCTCAACTGAAACTGGCCGGCACCCTGAGTGTGAATCAAACTCTCAACGTTCATATACTCCTCCGTGAGTTGTCCCGCCATCAGCGGGGAAAATCGGGAACCGGTTATAAGGCCGATTCCCGGTTTGTGTTTTGCTTGAATTCCAACCCCTACCCCCTTCGGTGCCTGGGGCACGGCTCCCCGCTGCTGCGCAAGGGGGATTTTTTCATTTCCCCCCTATGTAATAGGGGGGATTAAGGGGGGTGATTGTTATTAACCAAGCAGAGTCAGCGCCAACACCGGAGCCTGATTGGCCTGCGCCAGAATCGACACACCAGCCTGCTGGAGGATGTTGAACTTGGTCAGGTTAGAGGTTTCCTGAGCGATATCAGCGTCCATGATCCGGCTTCGGGCCGCGGAAACGTTTTCGGAAATATTCTGCAGGTTGGCGATGGTTGACTCGAAACGATTCTGTACCGCACCCAAAGTCCCACGAGCGGAAGCGACTGCGGTCAAAGCGGCATCAATGGCGTCAAGAGTGCTGGCGATATCGCTCCCAGCGGTTGCCAAATCCACGCCATCAACCCCCAATGCTCCGGAGGTCATGTCTAAGTCACCAAAATCAATTTTAATCTGATCATTTTCGGTTGCCTTGTAACCAACCTGAAATACCAGTTCTTCACCGTTGCCATTCAACAAGGGGCTGCCGTTAAACTCAGCCGTTCCGGCAATCCGGTCAATTTCTTCAATCAGCTGAGCAACTTCTGCCTGCAGGGAAATACGGTCATCGGCACTGTTGCTGTCGTTAGCGGACTGAACGGCCAGTTCGCGCATACGCTGCAGAATGTTGGTGATCTCGCCGATGGCACCTTCTGCGGTCTGGGCTACGGAAATTCCGTCGTTGGCATTACGAACGGCCTGATTAATGCCACGGATCTGCGAGGTCATACGGTCAGAAATAGCCAGACCGGCGGCGTCGTCCTTGGCGGAGTTGATACGCAGGCCGGAAGACAGGCGCTGCATGGCGGTGTTAAGAGCACCTTGTGATTGGCTCAGGTTACGTTGGGCGTTAAGGGAAGCGACGTTCGTGTTGATGGTTAAAGCCATGATGTTCCTCCATGAAAGTTAAGTTTCAGGCATCCGTGCCCAAAGATTGTTAGCGTTGCAAAGAATTATTGCTTAGCCGGTAAAATTGTTCTGCTTGCTAGCCTGGGGTGGTATCCGCTACTACGCTGCTCCATCACCTCCTTTACCCGGACAGGACTCCCCGTTGGTTAGCTTTTCGACCTGACCTTTTAAAATCTTTAGAGAAAAAGAACGACAATTCTGCCTTTTCTGTTGCTAGAGGCACAACCAGGACGAGGCATGGCAGGGTACGGCAACGTTAAAAAACGGCTGGTAACATCCCCGTTCAGAGACAGCGGCATTCTGCACCGCCTCCTTGGCAGTGGGCGGGCACAAGGCACCGCCCCTGCAAGAAAACAGACATTAGGACACAATGAAATGGCCCCTTGCTATTGTTGCACGACCTCAACCTCCGGCAATGGCGTACGCGGGCTGTACTGGGCGCCTTCGATGATCACCTGAATGGCACGGTTGGTAGCAGGCGCAAAGAATATCGGCGCGGCCAGGTTCAGGGTGATTTTACGTTCCGGACTCACTGTCACTACGCTCACCACCAGGTAGGGATCTTCGGCGCCGATCCCCAGCTTCTCACGCTCGCGACTGTCCGGCGCAACGGCATAATCAAGGAAAAAGTCGGTCGGAGTGGTTAAAACAAAAGCCACCATCGGGTCTTCTACACTCTGGATCCAGAACAGGGGACCTTCTTTTTCGTTAGGCATAACCACGAAATGGCGTAAGGCTTCAAAACCGATCAGACCAGCAGGGAACAACAGGGTGTTGGCGGGATCATAGTCGATTTCACCAAAACGGGATTGTATTTTTTTCATGATTTTTTCCTCCCCGTTGACATCATAGTGCTGAGCGCATTGAGATCGACTATATCCCACTGTGTTGCCTCCTGATTTTCCTGTTTGATTTTGTCGTAGACTTCCTGACGATGAACTTTCATGTCGCGGGGGGCATCAATCCCGATGCGGATGCCGCCGCCCTTCACTTCGATGATGGTGATTTTGACATCATCGCCAATGATGATGCCTTCTCCGGCTTTGCGTGTGAGTACTAACATTGTGTGCCTCCTGGCTGGTTGTCCGTACCGCCTCCGGGTACAGTTTAGAAGAAAATCTCGCCACCAAGACACAAAGTACTCCAAGAGAAGCCTTTTCACAGTCAAAACTTCAAGAAATCCTATTTTTAAATCAAAAACAGATTGTCTTGGTGTTCTTGGTGCCTTGGTGGCTGTTTCTTAAATATAATCCAGTATTGACAGACTCGATACCCTACCTGTCACATTCAAAGCTGCCTGGAAACTCTGCTCCTGCTGCTGCAACTGGGTGATGGTTTCGATAAGATCAGCATCCTCGTAGCGGGAACGGAACGCTTCCATATCAATCTTGATCTTTTCCATCTGTGAACCGGCAATTTCCAGGCGCCGGCCGATGTTTCCTTTCAGACTGCGTTCGGCACGAATCTGATTGGCTGCATCTTCCAGCGGATCGATCAAGGCGGCAACAGCCGCCGGATCATCGCTACGCAAAGCCGCTGCCAATTGCGTTACCAGACCGAAGATATCTATCGGATCCTGCATCAGCCTGTTACCGGCAAGGTTCACGGTAATCAGTTCATTGGGGGCAATTTCAAATTCAACGACACCCGTGTCGCCCTGATAGATAACAGCAGGCCCGGCAGTGGGATCATCCGGGTCATAATCCAGATTGAGTACAAAGGGTGGCGTCTTTTCCTCAAAACCGGCGAACAGGTATTTGCCATCCACACTGGCGTTAGCATCGGCAAGCAGGCTTTCACGCAACTGATTCACCTCGCTCGCATAAGTCTCCCTGTCGGCTGGGCTCAAGGCACCGTTAACCCCGGCGATAGCGATCTCTTTCAGGCGGATCATGGTGTTGCCAATACCGTTGAGATAACCATCCATATTGCTGATACGGTCAAGACCGGTAGCAATGGTTTCGATATAACGATCGGCAGCCTGGATCTGGGTGCGGGCACTTAGCACCGGGCTGATGGCGGTTGGGTCATCGGACGGGCGATTGAGCTTTTTCCCGGTCGCCGCCTGTAACTGCAGGGTCTGTAACCGATTGGAGGTACGATCGAGAAATGCCTGCAGGCTGCGGTAAGTCGTGGCTTGCGTTGCTTTCATAATATCACCTAGCGTTTCAGGGTCATCAGGGTGGCCATCATCTCATCAACGGTCGACAAAAAACGCGCCGATGCTTCGAAACCACGCTGATATTTGAGCAGGTTGATCATCTCTTCTTCGAGGGATACACCATCAATGCCGTCACGCATATTTTCCAGTTGCACCAGACTGTCCTTGTAGCCCTGAGCGGCCTGACGATTGCGGGCAGCCTCGACACCAACGGTGGAAGCAATCTTGCCGTAATAAGAGACGAAGGTGTCGTTGCCGAGTAGCTGCTCCTGCTCCAGCAACAGTATCGCCAGAGCGTTTCTGTTATCGCCAGGGGCCGCTGATTCACCGGCAGCAATCTGGCTGGTTGAGGAAATAGCCATCCGCAGATTGGATGAGGCATCAGCAACAGCTAAAGGTTGCTCAAAAAAATTGCCGGCTTGACCCCCGTTCAGCTCCATACCCTCCCGATGAGCATCGTTTACCCGGGTAGCAAACTCAAAAGCCAGCGCATCAAGACGATGAACAACATCGGGGATCATGACATCGCGGACTTCGTAGAGGCCGCGGAATTCACCCCCTAAAGCGTTGCGTTCGAGGGGCAGGGTGGTCGTGCCGAAGCTCAGCTCGAGACTGACGTCGGCACCGGAAAACACGGCGTTAATCTGATTGGCCTTGCCCATTTCCACCAGGGGCATGCCGTTGGGTAGTTGCACCGAAGCGGCACCGGTGGAGGTTTCGAACGTGGTGGCGCCGATACTGGTAGCGAGGATTTTGAGCAGCACATCGCGGCGGTCACGGTCGGAGTTGGCGTCCTGGCCGGTCATTTCCAGTGCTGAGATCCGCGTATTGAGCTGCGCTACCTCCTCAAGTGCCAGATTCACGCCATCCACCTTGGAGGTGATGGTAGTGTTGATATTGTTTACCGACTGTTGGATTTCACGATAGATAGTGGAAAATGCGCGACCGATCAACTCCCCACGCTGCAATACCGCCTGCCGCTCAACTTCGCCGCCGGGATTGGTGGACAATTGACGCCAGGCATCAAAAAACTGGTCAAACTCATCCGCCAGGCTGCCTTCACCGATACCGATGACACGCTCCAGTTCGGCCAGGGGGGTGAGCATACTGTTCTCGAGGCCGACTTCCCTCGATTTGTCTTTGATCTGACCGGCAAGAAAGACATCATGGGAACGCTTGACCGATCCAACGGTAACACCGGTACCGATAAAATAGTCACCAAAAGCCAGGGCCGGATAAGGGGTCAGATAGGGGGTCTGACGCGAGTAGCCTTCGGTATTGACGTTGGCGACATTCAGACCGGTAATCTCGATGGCTTTTTGATTGGTCTGTAATGAGGTGCGGCCGGAATTCAGCGCAGCATTGAGTCCACCCATAGTCTATACCTTTCCTGACAACAGTCGCCCACCCTGATGCAGGGTGCGGGACTGACCCGAACCGCCGTACACCTGAGGCATGGCAGCTTTGCCGAAAAACCCCATCAGATCACGTACCCAGTTCAGTCCGGTCCACAGCAAAAAGGCGTTGCGGCGATTTTCGTGGTCGATCTCCTTAAGCAGATCCTGTAGCCCGTCAACCTGCTCCGGAGCAATCACCAGCCCCTTGATCACCTCTTCCTTATCCGCAACGATCATCTGTAGATCGTCCATATCGAGGCGCTGAGCAGCTTCACGTTCCTGCCCAAGCAGCTCAAGCAGGCGCTCGAGTGTTTGTCTAACCTGGGGATCGGCCATGATCAACTCTCCCGCATCAGAAAGGGGAGCAGGCTGGCAGCGACCTTGTTCAGGTCAGGCTTGTAGGTGCCGTCCTGGATCTGACTTTTGAGTGCTGCGATCTTGTCCATGCGCGCTGTCTCCTGAGCGGATGTGGCGGCGCCGGCCTTTTCAGCATCTTTCAGGGCACTGGAAAAATCGACGCGATCGGCCTGCCTGCCACCGTCATTTTTCTTGACGTTGGTCGCCTTGTCGGCTCTTCCCAGCGGCCCCAGCGGTCCGTATCCTCTATTTCCATCAATTCGATCGACCATAACCATCTCCTGTTGTTACTGGTCAAAACCGGCAGCGAAGGTGTCCAGTTTTCCCATAATGGCTTCATAAGTTTTTTGTGATATTTCCGCCCATACCCGACCAAAGGCACTGACGGCAAAATCGACGAAACGATCCGAGGTCTGCTTAACGCCGAAATAACCACCATCAGCGATCAACGGCTGTGCGCCACCGTTCGGAGCGATCTGTTGTGTCATGGCTAACCTCCCTGTTGTCCATGTGTACTATTTCTGTAACTATTCAGCTCTATCCCTGCGCAGGGCCTTTGGATCCTGTGGCAAGGCTTTTTGTCACCATGGACGGCGACAAAAAGCGGTCATGGATGACCCAACGGGAAACAATCGCGTCCCTTGACATAGGATTCAAAGGCCCGGTGCTGAACAGATACCTATTTCTTCTCTGGGACTATTATCGACTGTATTGGGGTCCTTCTTTAGTTTTTTCGTAATTATTCAGCTCTATCGTTGCCGCAGGGCCGGGAGGCCTATGACAAGGAGGTCTGTCGCCATGGAGGGCGCCAGTCAAGCGGCCATAATGGTGCTACTTGCCACCACCCATGATGTTTCCCCGGGATTGAGCAGTTGCCCGACGATAGAAGGTTTCCCGGTCCCGACCAAACCCTTCCGGGTACAATCCTTCGGTCTCGCCATTAGTCAATGTCTGGGGGGAGTGGGGAGTGGGGATCTAGGCCTGCCGCGCCTTGCGCTTACGCAGACGTTGCACCTCGTGTACACGTTTTTCCGCCAGCTTGATCT
>JAHYIY010000010.1 GCA_019429255.1 Desulfuromonadales bacterium
CGACCCTGCAGAAACTCCAGCGCCAGGCCGCCCTACAGCATCTGCACAGAACGTCCGGCGAGGATATTTATGAATATCTTGAGGTCGATCCGCTAGAAGAGCGTGGGTTCCAACGTCTTCCACGACCCGATGAGGGTGATCTCTTCTTCGATATGGAAGGGGATCCCTTGGAGGAGGGCGGACTGGAGTACCTGTTCGGGCTCTATTATCTCGATCAGGGCAGGTTCGTATTCAAGCCTTTCTGGGCGCACAATCGCCAGGAGGAACGCAGGGCATTGCAAGATTTCATGGCTTTTGTCATGGAGCGCCTTGCCAGGTCCCCGAGCATGCATATCTACCACTATGCCCCGTACGAAGAGACCGCCCTGAAGCGGCTGATGTCGTTGCATGGCACCTGCGAGGCCGAGGTTGATCATCTGTTACGCAGTAACAAACTGGTGGATCTGTACAAAGTGGTTAGCGAAGCGATCCTGATTTCCGAGCCCCGCTATTCCATCAAAAACCTTGAACAAGCCCCTGATGCCCCTGATGTGTTTGAAAAAAGCTTTATACGTGTATGTGCTACCCATCATGCTACCTTTAAACCCTTGATGGTCTACCTCTTGAGAAATTTCAAAATTCCCCTGCGTATTATCATCCAAACCCGCCACCTGTCTTAACAAAAACCATCCAGAAATTATTGGTCAAACTCACCCACCCATCGTTGCTCGGAGACTCCCGCTTGGGTGAATGATAAGTTCTAGGTGATGTGAGATTTTTTTACAGAACAAAAGGCAATACAGCCCAACCTGTTGATTTCAGGTTGGACTGGTGAATGTTCTGAATTGCGTCATCTCCGAGAAGGAACAGAAAAAAGCAAAGGCTGCTTTGACAGAACTAGAAAAGATCCTGCGTCCCGGCAGCTGATCATCTCGTCATCGGATGCCCTTCCTGTCCTGCCCTCTCCGTTACTTGGTAACGATCATCACACGGTTCTCCGTTGTACAGCCGAAAGATAGGCATGGAAGATTTATAGGTGCGTGTAGCTCCCTTGAACCAGATACGCAAGATGATCCGTTAGAGAGACTGGTCTGAGCCAAGAAGATCTACTCCACCTGCCACACCTGCTTGGTCAGCACATCACACGCGGTCAAGGTTTTGCCGTAAACCGCCCCGGTATCCAGATTGTAGCGCCCTAGCTCAAAGTAGGGTTCACCATCGGTTGTTGGATGATGGCTGACCACATGAATGTTACCGTCCTGTCCTGGTGGTGACAGTCGTTCCCACATCAGCACGAAAGGATCTTGTATCTCCAGGGGAAGGCCCTGCTCAATCCCTGCATGGCTAAAAAGACGCCGGTCGGCACATCATCTCCAACCGGCGCTACCGTTTATACTACGACCTGAATCGCTTCCCTTAGATACCAGCTGGCTATACCAAAGTAGATGAGCACGCCACAGACATCAGCAATGGTGGTGATCAGCGGGGTGCTGGCCGTAGCTGGATCACACCCGAACTTTTCCAGTAAAAACGGCAATCCAAGACCAATCAAACTCCCTACCAACACGACAATAATCATCGTCAGGGCGACAACCACAGCAATATCGACGCCGGCGCGCAGAACCCCGACAGCCATCACGGCAAAGGCCATCGTCAGGCCAAGGGCGCCTGCCACCAGCACCTCTTTGCCCAGCAGTTGCAACCAGTCCTTGCCGGAAACATCACCGGTAGCCAAACCACGCACCATCAGGGTTGCTGACTGTGAACCGGCGTTACCGGCACTGGCCACCAGCAGCGGCATAAAAAACAGCAGTGCCAGATGGGTAGCAATGGTCTCTTCAAAGTAAGCAATGCTGGCACCGGTAAAAATATTAGCGAAGACCAGGACCACCAGCCAGGAGACACGGGAACGATACAGGGACATGGGCGAGGCGGCACGCAGACTGGTATCCAGTTTGCCGACGGTGGCCGACTTGTGAATATCTTCAGTTGCCTCCTCTTCAGCAACGTCCATGGCATCATCATAGGTAACGATACCAACCAGCTTATCACCACCATTAATAACCGGCAGGGCAAGCAGGTCATAGCGCGAGATCAGCCTGGCTGCCTCTTCCTGCGGTTCATCGGCATGAATCGAGACCGGGTCGGTGGTCATGAATGCGGAAATTTTTTCTTCCGGGTCAGCCATGATCAGTTCGCGCAAGGAAACCGTTCCAATCAGCCGCCGGCCACTATCAACCACAAAGGCCTGGTAAATGGTTTCCTTGTCGGCTCCGGTTTTGCGTAAAAACGCGATGCCCTGGGTAGCGGTCATCTTGGCATCAACCACCGCATAATCCGAGGTCATGATCGAACCAACCTTATCCTCACTGTAGGAGGCAAGTTTGAAAATATCGTCGCGCTCAGCTTTTCTCATACTGGTCAGAAGCTGTTGCTGCTTTTCCAGCGGCAACTGATTGAACAGGTCGGCCCGCTCGTCGTTAGGCATCTCGCGAATCAGCTCGATCAGTATGTCCTGATCCAGGGTCAGAACAATTTCGGCCTGCTGATCGATGGAAAAGTAACCGATGACATCAGCACGCACCGCAAGGGGCATCATCACCAGCAGAGTGCCGATTTCTGCGCTGCTGAAGTCTGGCAGAAGGGCGGCAATATCTGCAGGATGCTCATTGCTGATCAGCTTGTGCAAACTGTCGCTATCGGCGGACAGCAGAATCTGCCGCAGGTCGTCCGTCATCATTGTTTCGCTCATAATTCTCTCCTGTATCACAAGGCAAAGAAGAGAGTTAACAGGCGCGCACATCCGCCACTTGTGCCTGATCGCGTCGATGGTTCAACAGCGGACACAGCAATCCTTCATTGGCGAATACAAAACGCACGCAAAAACACAAAAGTCAGTTGGATGACGGCACAAGTCTGTGCAAAAAACACTACAGAGGGGGTACCGCTATCGCTTTATCAAGCAGATAGCAGCACAGATGGCAGAACTATCTACTTGAATGTGAGCCGGTCAACACCGGCCTGCAACTGTCGCCTTCTTGTCTGTTCACTAGGTTCTCCTGGTTAAAAACGATACTGCAGAGTATAAACGGCCACCAGAAAAGTCAATCAAAACCTGGGCATTTGTGCGGATGGTGACAGTTGCTCCACCCCCGCAGGAACCTCAAAAATAAACTCACTGTCGGACGGATCGAGATTCCAACGGACAGCGACAAAGGTAATCCGCGTCAGGTTGTCCTGCGGGTCGGTCACCTGGGTTGCCACCAGAGGAAACAGCCGAAAGACAGTCCCCTGCTGAAACGCCAGCACCGCCTGGTGATTGACCGTCACTTCGATCTGCTTGAAAAATTGCGATGGGCGTTTAGGTGTCAGCAACAACAGATAATGTCCGGCCTGATCCTGACGACCTTTGCCCCAGGCGATGTCAAAATTCTGCGTCAAATCCCCCAGGCCAGTGAAAAAAGCAGCCGGATTATCGCCGTATTCGGCTTCAACCTGGCTTATCTCGCTGACAATCACCTGACGGTTTTCCGGTACGTAGACCCACAGGGTGGTTCCGTCAGAAAGAACCTGCTGTTCATTGGGCATCTGATAATCCCAACGGAACATCGGCATGGTTGAACCGGTGCGCGCTTGCGGCGGAAACTTGAACCACACCTTGCCCTCACCACGCTGCACCCGGTCAATGGCAACCACTGTCGATAGCTGAACAAAATCCGCCGTGAAGTCACGAATCTGCTGAGACCTCGGGGTTGCAGCGCGAAACGGGGTTTCCAGGGTTGCGATAACACTGGTTAGCTCTTCATCTGCTGCGGCACTGATCGAGCCAGCGAGCAGGACCAGGCAGGTTAGTAAAACCACAGACCACTTCATTGCTATTCTCCTTATAAAAACCTGATCCGCCAGCATAGCATTTTTTAGCCAGGCGTGTGCATTAACCGGTGATCCTCCGGAAACCAATCGGGAGTCGCCTTCAGGAGGTAGAGAAGGGAACATCGATATGTTGACCGTGCAGGCTAATGAAAAGCCCAACCCTGGCAGCAAAACGTTTTTTTGTACCGGCAACCAGCGTCACTGGTAATGCGTACATCAGGCTGCTATCAGCCCTGACGCTGCCCTCCTGATAACGGGGAACGCTGATGTTCAGGCTGGGGAGGCCAGGCCGACCGCCGCTGCCGCCTAGTGCCTCGAGGGCGCTGAGAAAGGCCGAGGCAACGACATTGCCTGCCTCCTTTAACGCCGAACAGGCCATTTCATTGAAGGCCGGTGTTGTCGCAGTTTCTCCTACTAAAGCAGTGACCAGTTGCTGCGCTGCCCTGTTGTCCAGCGCCAGGATAAAGGTACCACAAATCCTGCCCGACAGGTTCAGGGCAACCTCAACACCGTCGCCACGCAATTGTTGCAGGCAGGTGTGAGCGGCAGCAGAAGAATGAATGAAATTCTGACCCTTCAGCACGAGGGATTCCCGTGACAGCAACTGTCCGAGAGTTTCCAGCGCAGAGCGCACACCCGCTTCAATCAAACAGCTGTCCGTGGAAACATCAACAGTCTGACCGGCACCCATCATATCCTTTTTTTCCGTCGCTCGAGCAATGACTGCAGGTCCAGCAGAAAAACCACCTGACCATCGCCAAGGATGGTTCCGCCGGCGCAACCGGGAATCTGATCAAAGGGGGGTGCCAGGCGCTGGACAAAGACTTCCTGCTGACCAATCAGGCGGTCGACAACCAGGCCAATACGGCGCCCCATCACCTCTGTTACCACCAGGGGAAGCTCTTTCATTTTTCCCCCTTTTTGCTGCTTTAGCATTTTACGTAAAGAGAGCAGGGGGATAAAGGCATCCTGATAATGAACCATCAACTGCTTACTGCTGCTATGGATTTCCGCCGGACTGATTTCAATCGCCTGGATGACACGGGTAATAGGAATGGCCAGCCGCGCACCGTCCGATTCGATCAACAGCACGCGGATAATCGCCAGTGATAATGGCAGCTTGAGGGTGATACTGGTACCTGCTCCCGGGGTCGAATCGATCAACACCAGACCGCCCATCCCCTCAATTGCGGTTTTGACAACGTCCATACCGACACCACGACCGGAAATGCCGGTGACGGTATCTACCGTTGAAAACCCCGGTTGACAGATCAACTGATACAGATCGTAATCACGCACCATTTTTACCTCGGCGCTGCTCAACAGTCCACGCTCACGGGCAATGCGGCGAATGGTCTGCGGATCAATGCCGGCGCCGTCATCTGTCACCTGAACCAGTACCTGGTCGCGATCGCGCCAGGCTTTAAGACTGATGACTCCAACATCTTTATCTTTAAGTCCATGATCGACAGCGTTACGCACCATGTGAGTCAGGGGATCAACCAGTTCTTCAACGATGGCCCGATCTATTTCAATATCGGCGCCATCAGTCTGCAGTTCAATTTTTTTAGCACTGCTGCGAGCCAGGTCGTAAACAATGCGCGATAAGCGTGAAAACAGGGCCCGTAACGACACCATCCGCACCTGTAGCACCTGGTGATGAAGATTTTTGACCAGACGTGATAACTGTCCTATTCCATCGTCAAGGTCTTTTAGGTGCCGCTGCTTCAGGGCGTTCTGTAGCTGATAGCGGGTGGTAATCAGTTCACCGGTCAGATTAATCAGCTGATCAAGGCGCTCGGTACTGACACGCACGCTGGCGCTCTTCTGTGGTCGCGCACCCAAACCGGTGCTGACCACCGGCTTGGGGAATGAAATCTCCTCGACCTCGCTATATCCGACCAGCTGCGCATGGATTTCTTTTGTGGGCAGTTGAGGGCGTAACTGCACCAGCAGTCGCCCGTCTACCTTGTCGCTCAGAATGTGTTCGAGAGACGGCCAGGATTTCAGCACGATACCGAATTCGCTGCACCTTTTCAGCAAGACCAACAATCGTGGCGCCGCTATCGGAACTGTATCGACCAGGTCTATTTGTATCAACAGCGGCTCTGCGGCGCCCGCTATTTTAGTGCCTTCTTCCTCTCCTGGCGGAGGTTGACTCCGTTCCCGGCTCACAGGGCCTTCTGAACGTTCTTCCAGGGTCAGAGCCTGGAGATAAAATTCAACACTGCGTTCCGGGCGCTCCTGACTGATGTCATCATGCAGCGCCTCGAGCAGATCGACTCCCGCCAGCATCTGATTAATTTCACCTGCGCTCATATAACCACGCTTGCGACACAGATCCAGGTCATCTTCGAGGCGATGAGCCAGGCGGGCGGTTTCCTCATATTCCATTGTCGCCGCCATCCCCTTAATGGAGTGGGCCTCACGGAACAGGGCATCGATCTCCTGACGGTTTTCCGGATCACTGTCGAGACGCAGTAATATGTCGGACATGGCCTGCAGATGCTCCGCCGCTTCGACCAGAAACATGCTGCGGTATTTTTCTTTTTCCATCTCTTTATCCAGCGCCTTGAACCAACAGGATCAACTTGCTATAACCCGTTCGGCCACCTCAAGAACCTGCTCCCTCTGGAACGGCTTGACAATAAAATCCCGAGCCCCGACAGTGAGGGCATCAAGGATCAGATGTTTCTGCCCCAATGCGCTACAGACAACCACCCGGGCTTCCGGTTCTAGTTGCAGAATTTTTTTTAACGCCTCGATCCCCCCTAAAACCGGCATGACGATATCCATGGTCACCAGGTCCGGACGCTGCTGTTCATACATCATTACCGCCTGCTCACCGTTCTCCGCTTCGCCGACAACCTCCCATCCGGCCTGCGAAAAAATATCGATCAACATATTGCGCATAAAGAGCGCGTCATCAACAACCAGAACTTGTCCGGGCATATTGTTCTCCTCTGCTTGTACAAGCTGTTTCTATCGCTGCCACGACATAGTTGACATCGAGCAGGCTGATCATATTATTTCCCGAGGCAAAAACACTGCGAACCAAGGACTCTTTGGTGGCAGACTCATCATCCTTGCCAAAGCTTTTTTCCAGCGCGATCAACGGCCGCAGTCGATCAATCGCCAGAGCTAGGGGGCCATACTGGTTGGCCAGAACAATAACGCGCGAACTCCCCTGACAGGTGGCAAAACCGAGGACCAGGGGTAAGTTAACCACCGGGACGATACGTCCGTGAAAAGCAATAGCGCCGCTGACCGTTTCCGGGGCAGCGGGAAAGGGATGCAGCTTGGGCGCTTCGACAACCTCCTGAATGTCGATCAGCTCCAATGCATAGATTTCGTTGCCAATCTCAAAAGGGAGCACCTGGATCATGGCGCTGTGCGCTCATGGTCGCTCCCCAGATTAAAGCGGCGAACGGATGTCAGCAGCTCTTCGGCCAATCGTGACAGGCGCTGTGAGGCGAAAGACATTTCCTCCATGGCAGCGGTTTGTTCTTCGGTTGCCGCGGAGACCTCCTCGGTCGCGGCGGCATTGACTTCAGCCACCCGGGCAATCTCCTCGATGGCTTCAACAATGGCCTGTGACCCGTGGCGCTGTTTTTCGGTCAGATCGCGAATATCAATAGAGCGCTCCTGGGCCGCTTCGGCCTTGTTGATGATGGCCTTGAAGGCATTGCCGGTAACATCAACCGCTTCCCTGCCGATATCTATCGATGTGACGCTCTGCGCCATGGATAACTGGACCTTGTGGCTCTGCTCGCGGGTTTTTTCTATCAACCGGGTAATTTCAGCGGCGGAGGTACTGGTGCTGTCCGCGAGTTTGCTGACCTCTTCGGCGACCACCGCAAAGCCATGACCATATTCTCCAGCGCGCGCTGCTTCAATGGTGGCATTAAGGGCCAGCAGGTTGGTCTTCTGGGCAATACCGGTAATGACATCGATAATGGTACCGATCTTCTGTACCTGCTCGCTGAAGTCAACGATCATGGCCCCGTTTTCTTCAATCTGACTGAGCACCAGTTTCATACTTTCCAGCGCCTTGTTGGTCAGACCTTCTCCCTCACGGGCGGAGATGGTCGTCTCCTCAGCTGATTCCGTCAGCTTACTGGATGAATCCGCCACCAGCTCAATCTGCTCGGCCATTTCACGTACCACGCGTGACACCCGTTCGACCATTTCCGCCTGGGTTTCGGCACCACGGCTGATCTGCTCAATCGAACCGGCAACTTCGTGGGCGGTTGCGGTCATTTCTTCGGCGGTTGTTGCCAACGCCATGGACGATTCATTGACATTCAGGGCGCTGCCGCGGATCTGTCCGACCAGATTACGTAGACTGTCGACAACCAGATTCAGGGAATTGGACAAATCTTCTGTTTCGTCACTGAACAACCCTTTTTGTAAGCGCACTTTGCGACTTAAATCACCATGACTGAGGCGTTCAGCACCTTCGGTAAGAATCTTGATGTTGGCGGTGAAGGCCCTGGAAAACAACCAGCCAAAGATCAGACCAACCAGCAAGGCACCAATCACGGTGATGAGTTGATGCGTCCATTCGGGTGCATCAAGTCGTGGCACCAACAAGTTCAGCAGCACAACGGAGGCCACCACAGCAATGAAGCCGATGACAAATTTATAACTGATCTCTATGCGCATGTTTATCCTCCACCTTCACAACAACGAGTTTTCATTTTTCGTATCTATTCAGCACCGGGTCGGGAATCCTATGTCAAGGGACGCTGCCCGTCCTCCTGATGGCGCTCTAACGGGTCAATGTGTTGCAAAATGATCAAACCCCGGTCGAAGGCATTGATACATATCGCCATTGTCCTGCCGTAAGATGATCCCGGCACCCGCTGTGATATGACCAATCTTCGCGACCCCGGGAGCGGGCATAGCGGTCTGCTCAAGATCGTGCCGCGAAGAGGTAAACAGCAGTTCGTAATCTTCCCCACCGGCCAAAGCCAGATCGATCAAGCCTGGATCCCGGGCTAGTGCGCTGCGAAAAGCCTGTGACAGGGGCAGCGCAGCAAGGTCCAGCTCGGCACCGACAGCGGAAGCAACCAGCAGATGATTCATATCCGCCAGCAATCCATCAGAGACATCAAGCATCGCTGTTGCCAGCTCGTTTTTACTTAAATATCGTCCCACGTCAATCCGCGCACTGGGGGTGTGAAAGCGCTGCGCCAGAGCTGGCGGTGGAGTCTGCCCGGACTGCAGCAGTTTCAGTGCCAGAGCACTATCACCAAGGGTTCCGGAAACGTAGATGGCATCACCACAACAAGCTCCATGGCGCGCCACCGCCTTACCTGCCGGCACCTGCCCCTGAACAGTAACCGAAACAATCAGCGGGCCGGGCGATCCACAGGTGTCACCGCCGGCAAGAACAACATCGTGCTGTTTTGCCTCGTGAATAAATCCACGAATAAAGTCTTTCAGATCCGCTTCTTTGAGATGTTTTGAGCGCCCAATTCCCAGGAACAGGGCCCGTGGCGTTCCCCCCATGGCAGCGATGTCACTGAGGTTCACCGCAACCGACTTGCGCCCCAGGTCAAACATACTGATCCAGGCGCGGGTGAAATGAACATCTTCAATCAGCAGGTCGTTGCTGGTCAGCAGCAACTGGTTGATCGGCAACTGGTCGATGGCACAATCGTCACCAATACCGCACAACAGCCGGTCGCAAATCCCCACCTGTTGCTGTATCCAGCGGATCAGCTCAAACTCACTACTCTGTACGCTGTTCGTTTCAGTCATCTCTTTGTGTCCAGCTTTCTAAGCGTTTAATTATTATTTTTCTTTCATCATAAGTCAAGTTATCAGTTGCCTCAAACAACAACGGCCAGCTGACGCTGACCGTTGTTGTTCATTTCTGGGGAGATGGGACTGACCGAAGTTTAAACCTGCGGCCCGGCTTTGGTGAAATCAAAGTCGTGGTTATCTTCATCGATATACTTTTTAAAGTTCTGAATAAACATGCCTGCCAGCTTGTTGGCGGTACGGTCAAAGGCCTCCTGATCTTTCCAGGAATTGCGCGGATTAAGCAGCTTGGAGTCAACACCCGGCAGCGCTTTGGGAATATTCAGCTTAAAGAATCGGGTCTGATCAAACTCAGCCGAGAGGATACTACCATCGAGAATGGCATTGATACAGGCTCTGGTCGCTTTGATGCTCATTCGCTCGCCAACACCATAGCCACCACCAACCCAACCGGTATTGACCAGGTAGGCGTTGACATTGTGTTTTTCCATCTTCTCACCCAGCAACTTGGCATAAGCGGTCGGATGCAGGGGCAGGAAAGCTTCACCAAAGCAGGCAGAAAAGGCCGCTGTCGGCTCGGTTACTCCACGCTCGGTGCCGGCAACCTTGGCGGTGTAGCCTGATAAAAAGTAATACATGGCCTGCTCTTTGGTCAATTTGGATACCGGCGGCAACACACCAAAGGCATCACAGGTCAGGAAGATGATGTTTTTCGGGTGACCGGCGCGCAGGCTCGGTTCGTAATTGTCGATATGGTGAATAGGGTAGGAGACTCGAGTGTTTTCGGTTTTATCCTTGCTTGTGTAATCAATAATTCCATCTTCATCATAAACTACGTTTTCCAGTAGAGCATCACGACGAATGGCGTTGAAGATTTCCGGCTCACTGGCGGGGGAAAGATCGATACATTTGGCGTAACAACCCCCTTCGAAATTGAAGATACCATCATCGTCCCAACCATGCTCGTCATCGCCAATAAGCTTACGCGAAGCGTCGGTCGACAAGGTGGTTTTGCCGGTTCCGGAGAGACCGAAGAAAAGACAGACATCGCCCTCTTTACCAACATTGGCACTACAATGCATGGAAAGAATCTTGTTGAGGGGCAACCAGTAGTTCATCATGGTAAAGATCCCCTTTTTCATCTCTCCGCCGTACCAGGTGCCACCGATGATGGCGACGTTTTTCTCAATATTGAAAATGACAAAAACATCAGAATTCAATCCCATCTCTTCCCAACGCTTGTTGGTATAACCGGCAGCATTATAAACCGTAAAATCGGGGGCGAAGTTGTCCAGACCGACAGCATCGGGGCGGATAAACATATTTTTAACAAAGTGCGACTGCCAGGCTATTTCGGTAATAAAACGCACCTGACGGCGGGTTGAAGGGTTTGCCCCGGAATAACCATCAGTTACATAAATATCCTTACCGGACAGATAGTTAATGACCTTGTCATAAATCTCGTCGAAAAAATCAACGGAGATCCGCTGATTAATCGTTCCCCAGGCGATGTGCTGCCTGGACGGATCCTGCTTGACAAAATATTTGTCTTTGGGCGAACGACCGGTGAATTTTCCGGTATCAACCATCATGGTGCCGTTGGCGGAAAGCTTGCCTTCCTGGTTTTTGACCTCGTGTTCAAAAAGCTCATCATATTTTAAGTTACGATAAACCTTACCTACGCTTTTTAGCCCCAATTCCACAGCAGTCAAATCACTCATTAATTTTCTCCCTGTTTTTCAGGTTTTAATGTCCCCCCGATGCTGCCAGGCATATCGAGGCTAGGTCAGTTAAAAATAACTCTGTTATAGGTTATTCACCTCGCGTAATATAGACCAAACACCTGCTGATCGCAACAACTGCACGAGCTTTGGCGGATTTTTTCATTTATCCGAAACATCTGTTCGATCGCACTGATACGGACGGCTTTTAAATGTCTCAGCTGTTTGTTATCATCCCCTGCCAGTGGTGTAAAAGGAGCCCTTTTATGCGTGTTTTTATTACCGGAGGAACCGGCTTTGTCGGCCGACAGGTCACTCAGGAACTGTTACAACAGGGTCATCAGATCAGAGCGCTGGTGCGCGAAACCGGCAAATCTCTACCTGTAGAGGTTGAAACAGTGAGCGGCGATACCACCAGCTATGAGATGTTGGCAGATGCCGCTCTAGGATGTGATGCGATTATCAATCTGGTTGGCATTATCCGCGAGTTTCCCGTTAAAAAGATTACCTTTGACCGCCTTCATACCCAAACCACGAAAAATCTGATCCGTATGGCGCAGGAAACCGGTATTCGACGCTTCATTCAAATGAGCGCTAATGGTACCCGTGTTGATGCGGTAACCGGCTACCACCAGAGCAAATGGCGTGCCGAACAAGCACTGCGTGATAGCGACCTGGATTGGACCATTTTCCGTCCCTCCCTCATCTTTGGCGCCGATGATTTATTTGTCAACATGCTTGCCGGATTAATAAAAACGTTACCCGTTGTTCCGGTAATGGGGGATGGCTGTTATCGTTTACAGCCGGTCTGTGTCATTGATGTAGCTCGCAGCTTTGTCCAGGCCCTTGAGCGCAACGACACCATTCATCAAACCTACCATTGCTGTGGGCCGGAGCAGTTTTCCTACGACCAGGTCCTTGATCTCATCGGTCATGCGCTAGGACGTTCCCGTCCCCCACTAAAACTACACCAACCTCTATGCCTGATGAAGCCTTTGATCTCTATTTTCCAGCACCTTCCTCCATTTCCCATGACCAGTGATCAGCTAACCATGTTACTGGAAGAGAACATTTGTAACTCTAGTAACTGGCAGGAAGTATTTGACCTGCAGTTAACCGATTTTGCCGAAGGTATCCAGCAGTACCTTTAAAAATAACGACAGCCCTCCAGGGCTTTGCCTTAGAGGGCTGTCGTTCTATTTTTTGTCACTAAACTACTGGATGTTAGCAGCATCCCCATTGCGGCTATTGGTCATACTATCAAGCAGAACCTTGCTGCCAATTGATGCCGTTTTCTTGACCAGATTCTCTGCCGTTTCAGCATCTTTGCGACGAAAAGCGTCCAGCAGGGAGTCGTGTTCATCAACGGAAATTTCCATCCGTCCGTTGACCGACAAGGATGCTATGCGTAAGCGGCTGAACTTCATTCCCAATTGATGAATCAATTCATAGAGCTTGTTATTATCAGCGGCTTTGAGAAAAACTTCATGGAATTCATTGTGAACACGGTAGAAAGAACGAACGTCACCCTCTGCGGCCAAGGTTCTTAACTTGTTATTGACCGTTTCCAGACGCTCTAGCTCTTTTTCCGTGAGGTTGCGGGCTGCAAGAGACGCAGCGTAGCCTTCAAGGATGCTTTTGATCGCGTAGAACTCCTGCACATCGCGCTCTGACAGCGCTGCCACTACGGCTCCCTTGCGCGGAATAACGGTCAGGTACCCTTCAGATTCCAGCTGCCTGAAGGCTTCGCGGATAGGTGTCCGGCTGATGCCAAAGCGCTCTGCCAGTTCGGGCTCGGCAACTTTCTCGCCCGGTTTAAGATTACCCTTAAGGATCGCATCACGAATGGTTTCGAGAATTTTCTCTCGCAAGGTCTGATGACGTTCCATATGCTTACTCTTCATAGTAGTTCTCCGCATTGACTATACAAATTGTATACAGTATACATCTTGTGTCAATCTTTTTTTTTGGCTCAACCGGGACCTTCGTACAGGGTATTAATTCTTACTTTCGTTGGTCGGCAGTTAGATATTGTTCCCGACTGAACCCTGCTTTTACCCTCAAACTATGGTAAAATCTCGCTCTATCCCTTGGCGAAAGGCTATTATGTCAGAAGTTTATGTCCACGTTCCTGCTGCACTTTTCCCCGAACGAATTAACTTTCTCCTTGCGCGCAAACTGCAACCTGAGGTTGCCTGTCAGGATGCCAATATGGCCAAGCTCGATATTGAACTGCTTGCTGATAGCGCCGCTGCGTTGGCAGTCGCTGGGCTCAAAACGGTATTACATGCCCCCTATGTTGGCTTTTCTCCAGGGGCTGCGGACTTTCACGGTCGCCGACTGACTATCAACCTGCTTGAACAGACGCTGATTCTGGCAGAGCGGATCAATGCGGAAAAAATTATTTTCCACCCCGGTCTTGAAGCCAACGCCCATGAGCGCAGAGTAGGGGATTGGTTTGAACGCTCTTGCATCCTCTGGTCAAATTATGTGTCCTGGGCCAAGCTCAATGATTGCGCGTTCTGTATCGAAAACATCTACGAAACGTCTCCAGTGCCGTTAATACGTCTGATTTCTGCCATTAATTCCCCTTATTTTGGTCATGTTTTTGATGTCGGACACTGGAATATTTTCAGCAGAGAGCCACTAACAACCTGGCTCGATGCCGCAGCACCCCATATTTACCATCTGCATTTACATGATAATCGCGGCCAGATGGATGAGCATCTCGCCATTGGCTCGGGTACGGTGCCGTTCGATCAGCTCTTTTCCTGGCTCGATAGCTGCGATACATCACCTTCTATCACTCTGGAAAACCACAACCGCCACGCCCTGGATCAATCGCTACTCGCCCTCACCAGCACATCGAGAGGGTCCAATCACAAATAAAAAAGGCACCCGCATAGAGTGCCTTTTTCATAAGTGTCGAACCGTATTGATTGTGATTAGTCAGCGCATTTTGCCTGCGACCTGGATACGGATCAGGGCACGCTGGAGTGCCGCTTCCATAATGGCATAGGATTTATCTTCCTGTGACATGGTTTTTAGTGCCTCTTCAGCACGACCCAGGGCCGCCTTAGCGCGGGCAAGATCAATTTCATCAGACTTTTCTGCGGTATCGACCAAAACCGTTACAGCATCTTCATCAATTTCAACAT
Source organism: Desulfuromonadales bacterium (assembly GCA_019429255.1). Classification (GTDB taxonomy): domain Bacteria; phylum Desulfobacterota; class Desulfuromonadia; order Desulfuromonadales; family Geopsychrobacteraceae; genus Pelovirga. The sequence continues at coordinate 14,501 of JAHYIY010000010.1, forward strand.
ACCCCCAGTTAACGGCAACATGGAAATGCTGACCGCCTCTTTTATAGCTCATTTCCCCGACACGCAAGGTTGTCAGCAGGGGGGTGTGACCAGGCAATATTCCGAGTTCACCAATCAGGCCTGGCAGGGTCAACTCTTCAACCTCCTCAGAAAGAACCTGCTTGTATGGTGTCACCATTTCAAGCTTGAGTTTTTCAGCCATCACGCTATTCCTTTATCTGACAAATCGGTCATTCTCTACGCTGCCATCTTACGAGCTTTTTCGATGACTTCATCAATGGTACCGACCATGTAGAAAGCTTGTTCCGGCAGGCTGTCGTGTTTTCCATCAACAATCTCACGGAAACCCTTGATCGTATCTTTCAACTCAACGTACTTGCCTGGTGAACCGGTAAAAACTTCAGCGACATGGAACGGCTGAGAGAGGAAACGCTGAATTTTGCGTGCCCGCGCGACCACCTGTTTATCCTCTTCAGACAGTTCGTCCATACCGAGGATCGCAATAATATCCTGAAGGTCTTTGTAACGCTGGAGAACGTACTGAACGTCGCGAGCAACCTTGTAATGCTCTTCACCGATCACCTGAGGATCAAGAATCCGGCTGGTCGAGTCAAGCGGGTCAACGGCGGGATAGATACCCAACTCAGCAATCTGACGCGAAAGTACCGTCGTAGCGTCCAAGTGGGCAAATGCCGTTGCCGGAGCGGGGTCAGTCAGGTCATCAGCAGGCACATAAATAGCCTGAACTGAGGTAATCGAACCCTTATCGGTGGTGGTGATACGCTCCTGCAGTTCACCCATCTCGGTTGACAGGGTCGGTTGATAGCCAACCGCCGAAGGAATCCGCCCCAGCAGCGCCGAAACCTCAGAACCGGCCTGAGTGAAGCGGAAAATGTTATCAACAAACAGCAGCACGTCCTGACCTTCTTCATCACGAAAATACTCAGCAACGGTCAGTGCCGAGAGAGCTACCCGGGCACGGGCTCCCGGTGGTTCATTCATCTGGCCGTAGATCAGCGATGCCTTACTGAGAACCCCTGAGTCTTTCATCTCTTCCCACAGGTCGTTTCCTTCGCGGGTCCGCTCACCAACACCGGCAAACACCGAAAAACCACCGTGCTGCTGGGCGACATTATTGATCAGCTCCATAATCAGAACCGTCTTGCCGACCCCGGCACCACCGAACAGACCGATTTTTCCACCACGAGAATAAGGAGCAAGCAGATCAACCACCTTGATTCCGGTTTCGAATGCTTCAACTTTGGTCGACTGACTGATAAAATCAGGGGCAGGGCGGTGAATCGGCCACCTCAGATCTGTTTCCACCGGGCCCATTTCATCAATCGGCTGGCCAATAACGTTGAGGATACGTCCCAGAGTTTTAGGTCCGACCGGCATCAGAATCTGATCACCGGTATCAAGGACATCCTGGCCACGAACCAGACCATCGGTAGCATCCATAGCAATGGCGCGAACGGTATTTTCACCGAGGTGCTGAGCGACTTCACAGACCAGGTTCCATTCCCCTTCGCCGAGGGCAGGGTTGGTGATTTTTACCGCATGATAGATTTCCGGCAGCTTGCCGGGTTCAAACTCAACGTCGACAACAGGGCCGATAACCTGTGTGATCTTACCTTTATTCATAACGCAACCTTTCCTCCTAATCCCGCGGGAATGAACCTGTTTCTATTTGAACTCTCGGTATTATTTGATTGATTCAGCACCAGAAATAATTTCCATCAATTCTTTGGTGATAGCAGCCTGACGAGCGCGGTTGTACTGCAGGGTCAATTTGCCGATCATCTCTGATGCATTACGGCTGGCACTATCCATCGCTGACATTCTGGCTCCCTGCTCAGAAGCATTAGACTCGAGCAAGGCACGGAACAATTGTACCTCAACCATTTTTGGTAAAATCTGCGCAAGCACTTCGCTACGACTTGGTTCGTAAAGATAGTCGACCGAATCAATTTCTGCCTGTTCTTCTTTTTCGGCCCTAAACGGCAATAACTGCTCTACCGTGACATTCTGGACAACGGCACTTTGAAATGCATTGTAGATCAGGTAAACCGCGTCATAGGTCTCTTGACCATACATGGCGACAATCTCCTCGCCAATCAGTTGCGCGGTTTTGAAGCTCACATTGCCGGTAACATCCTCATAAACCTTGATAATTTTATCGCCAACGCGATTTTTTAAGAAGTCACGGCCTTTACGGCCGATAATCATCAGATCGATATTGGTGTAACCTTTGGTGTTGTTACGAATAAAACGTTCTGCTTCTTTTGAAGGATTAGCGTTAAAACCGCCACAAAGACCACGATCTGCTGTCAACAGCAATACCAGCGCCCGTTCTTTGCCTCGTTGACTCAAGAATGGGTGCCCATCAGCCTCTTCGCGCTGGGCCAGATGCGACACCACTTTCTGCAGTTTTTGGGCATAGGGTCGAGCCGCTACTGCAGCTTCCTGGGCGCGGCGCAATTTCGCCGCAGCGACCATTTTCATCGCCTTGGTGATCTGCTGGGTATTTTTGACCGAGCCGATCCTCTTTTTTATGTCTTTCAGACTTGGCATCTGTTCAACCTTTTCTCAAGATCAGGCAACAAACTGACTTTTGAATTCATCAAGGGCCTGATTGAGCTTGCTCCCAAGATCGTCATCAATCGCCATTTTTTCTTCCAGATCTTTAAGAATATCTGATTTTTGTGATTCCATGAATGACATCAGTTCGGTTTCATAACGGCCAATAGATCCGATCGGATACTGATCGACGTAACCATTATTCGCAGCATAAATCACCATAACCTGCTTGGCCACCGGCATGGGCACATATTGACCCTGCTTGAGGATTTCAACCAGGCGCGCACCACGATTCAACTGTGCCTGTGTGGCTGCATCGAGGTCTGAACCAAACTGGGCAAATGCGGCCATTTCGCGGTATTGAGCTAGAGCCAGACGCAATGTACCGGCAACCTGCTTCATTGCTTTAACCTGGGCAGAGCCACCAACCCGTGAAACCGACAATCCGACATTGATCGCTGGTCTGACCCCGGAATAGAAAAGATCGGTTTCAAGGAAGATCTGACCATCGGTGATGGAAATAACATTGGTCGGAATATAAGCAGACACATCACCGGCCTGGGTTTCAATAATCGGCAAGGCGGTCAATGAACCGGCACCGAGGGCATCACTAAGCTTGGCAGCACGCTCAAGGAGGCGGCTATGGAGATAGAAAACATCCCCGGGGAAGGCTTCACGACCTGGTGGGCGGCGCAGCAACAGGGAGAGCTGACGATAAGCAACGGCCTGCTTTGACAGATCATCATAAATAATCAGCGCGTGGCGGCCACTGTCACGAAAGAATTCCCCCATGGTAACGCCGGTGTAGGGTGAAATAAACTGCAACGGCGCGGGATCGGACGCTGTCGCGGCGACAACAATGGTGTAATCCATGGCACCGTACTGTCTGAGCTTATCAACCACCTGGGCTACCGTCGAACGTTTCTGACCGATAGCGACATAGATACAGATAACCCCATTACCTTTCTGGTTAATGATGGTATCAATAGCTACGGCAGTTTTTCCGGTCTGGCGGTCACCGATAATCAGTTCGCGCTGGCCGCGGCCAATCGGAACCATGGCATCAATCGCCTTCAAACCGGTCTGCATCGGCTCATGCACCGACTTTCTGGCAACAATACCCGGTGCTTTGATTTCTACCTGACTATAAGTATCGGTTGCGATATCACCTTTGCCATCAATGGGAATACCGATACCGTTGACTACCCGACCGACCAGGGCTTCGCCTACCGGCACCTGAACTATCTTCTCGGTTCTCTTAACCAGGTCACCCTCTTTGATATGCTCGGAATCACCCAGAATAGCGGCACCAACGTTGTCTTCTTCAAGATTGAGAACCATGCCCATGGTACCACCGGGAAACTCGAGAAGTTCGCCGGACATAGCCTTGTCGAGTCCGTGGATACGGGCAATACCATCACCTACGGATATAATGGTACCGGTTTCGCTGACTTCGACTTCACGACCAAAGTTTTCAATCTGCTTCTTGATTATCGCGCTGATTTCTTCTGCTCTAATTTCCATAATCGTGTCCCGTTACCCCTTTGCTAAGGTATCAGCCATACGTTTCAGCTGTGTTCTCACGCTCCCGTCAAACAACTTACCGCCCATTTCCGCCTGCAGTCCGCCGATTAACGCAGCATCTTTTTCCACATTCAGCACCACGGTTTTCCCGGTCTGCTGCTCTAGTCCTTTGCGAATCGTATCGATCCGTTCCTTTGTGAGCTTGTTTGCTGCGCGGATATTTGCCCGAATCACCCCCGATAATTCATCGGCAAACTGCCGATAGTTTATATCGATTTGTTTGACGAATGAAATCCGCCCTTTTTCCAGCAACAAGCCAAAGAATTTGCGCATCGCTTCACTGAGGATAAGAACCTCGGCAACATCATGGAGGATGGCTGCTTTTTTCTGCAGGGAGATGGTCGGGCTATCAAGTAGCAGCCGCAACAGATCTTCCCTTTCAAGCAATCCTGCCATGGTTGAAAGTTCAGCACCAAACTGATCGACCTGCTTGTTTTCCTCTGCAAGTCTCAGCAGCGCTCTGGCATACCGGATAGAAATCGCACTGTTACTCAATGTAGCTCTCCTACCTTCTGCATGTATTCGTCGATCAGACGGCTGTCATCTTCTTTGGTAAAATTCTTTTTGAGCAGATCCTCAGCAACACCTACGGCTAGCTGGACAGCTTCCTGTTGCAGACTCAAACGCGCCTTAGCCACTTCAAGCGTGGCGGCCCTTTCGGCATCCTGTTCGATTTTAATTGCCTGCTCCCGGGCATTATCGATAATTTTCTGCTTTTCCATTTCTGCCTCTCTACGGATCGAAGCAGAAATGGTGGCTATTTCCTGTGTTGCCTGGTCCAGCTTCTTATCATATTCGGCAAATTTGGCCTCAGCTTCTTCCTTGGCTTTTATGGCTTCTGCAAGGGCCTTTTCGATATCATCGCGACGACCACTAAGAGCGTTGCGTATCGGTTTTTTTAGAAAATATACAAGAATGGCAACGACAATTGAAAAATTCAACAAACGATAGAGAAAATCTTTAAGCAGCACACTACTGTCGACGGGATAATCAGCTGCAACAGCGATACCACAGGACAGCACTACCATCACCAGTGCTGCTGTCAGTGTTTTGTATGTCACGTTCATCTTCAAACCTTCCTGCCTTAAGTCAATGATCTGCCGAGAATTTTGGTGGCAATCTGCTGAGCCAGAGATGCTGATTCCTTTTTCAACGTCTGATTTGCCCGAGCTGATTCCTGACCTACCTGTTCTCTGATTTGATCCATTCTCACACTTGCATTGGATTGTGCTGTTGCGATCATTTTGGACTCTTCTTCACCAGCAAGCATTCTAAATTGTGCGCGCTCATCATTGGCCAGTTTTTTGGCTTCTGCCAACTGCTGCTGGTAACGGTTCATTTTATCATCTATCTCTGCCTGTAGCTCTCTTGCGTGGGCATAAGACCCTTCTATTTTTTCACGTCTTTTTTCCATCACTGCGCGCAGTGGCTGGAACAATATCCTATTCATTAGATAGAGTAGAACGATAAAATTTATGAACTGTAGAAGGAGTGTCCAGTTAAGGCTTATCACCTAGCTCACCTCTTTTTTTATGGTAAATGCCATGCTCGATTTTCATGTATACAGTATACAGATAGACCGATCAGCGAATTGGAGACGTCTGTAAAGAACGGCATAGCTATCATACCTTCGCAACAGTTGTCAACACTCTGTTCGACGGTCGCCGGAGTTGCTATGGAAAGACCTACTCCGGCAACGTGTCTGATTCCTTTTTTTGGTTGTTTTCACCTTTTGGGGTTGACTGCTTGTCCGTGCTGTGGCGCATTTTTATCTCGCCATTGAAAATCACTTTTTCGTCAATCTTCAAACAGGGGGTTTCAATCGTTCCATCTACCTGTGCCGGCGCTCGCAATTCTACCATGGTGGTCGCCTTGATGCCCCCGACAAAGCGGCCACTGAGAATGAGTGCGCCAACACTGATTTGCCCTTCGATCTGCGCCGTTTCACCGACAACTAGGGTATCACTGGAACAAATTTCCCCAGTGAAAATGCCGTCAAGCCGCACCAGCTCATCAAAGTTCAAGGTTCCTTCAAAGCGACTTCCTTGACCCATAAAGGCCTTGATATCCGCCTTATCGATAGCTACCGGCTTTTTCACTTCTCCTTTGTCTTCCTTTTTCCCACCGAACATAGGCTTTCCCTTTTCATTTTCGTTAGCAGAAGCGTGCTTATGTCCCCAGCAATTGTTCAACCAGTCTGGTCAGATCTGCATTGTCGTGGTAATAAATTTCTATTTTGCCGCCGCGTCTTTTATCAACAAGCTTTACTTGTGTTCCCAGATGGATTTCAAGTTCATTTTCAAGTCCACAGATTTCAGGACTTTTTGCTGTTTCAGTTTTAACCTTAGGAGCGCCATTAAAGCTTTTTATTTTTTTAATCAGTTTTTCGGTCTCTCTGACCGACAGTTTTTTTCTGATGATCTCGTTGCCGGCCTCAATGACATCCTCATCCTGCTCAAGGGACAAGAGAGCCCTCGCATGTCCCATGCTCAGTTGGCCCGCTATCACCATCTCCTTGATTTTCTCCGGCAATCGCAACAACCTCAGGGCGTTAGCCACTGTACTTCGATCTTTTCCAACTCGTTGAGCTACGTCTTCCTGGGAGAGATCAAAGGTGGCAACAAGATAACGATAGGCTTCGGCTTCTTCCAGGGGATTCAGATCTTCGCGTTGAATATTTTCAATCAGCGCTATTTCCAAAGCGTGATTTTCACTGACATCCTGAATGACGACGGGGACCCTGTCCAAACCGGCCTTTTGAGCTGCGCGCCAGCGTCTTTCTCCAGCGATGATCTGATAGCGGTCTCCTTGCTGGCGCACAACAAGGGGTTGAATAACCCCTTTTTCCTTGATTGACGCAATCAGTTCCGCCATTTTTTTATCGTCAAAGTTTTTGCGTGGTTGTCTTGAATGGGGCTGCAGTTCTTCTATTGGACAGGAAAAATATTTCTTCCCTCCTTCTTGAGCGGCAGAACTGATCAGCGCACCGATCCCCCTACCAAGAACCGGTCTTTTAGCCATGGCTTCCTCCTGCCAACAATTCGCCCGCTAAATCGATATAGGCCTGTGCCCCACGGGATGCAATATCATAAAGAAGAGCCGGTTTGCCATAACTTGGGGCCTCCGACAAACGGACGTTACGTGGCACAATGACGGTAAATACTTTACTACCAAAATGTTGACGGATTTCCTGACTAACTTGATGACATAGGTTGTTTCTGCCATCAAACATGGTAAGAAGAATTCCTTCCAGCACAAGTCGTTTATTCAATTCCTGCTGTACCAACCTGATCGTCTGGGTTATCTGCCCGAGCCCTTCCATGGCATAAAATTCGCACTGAAGAGGAACCAAAACAGAATCGGCAGCAGCTAGTGAATTAATCGTCAATAGTCCCAGAGAGGGTGGGCAATCAATAATGATATATTCATATTGTGAGCGGATTTCATCCAGGGCACCCTTGAGCTGCTGTTCACGATTTTCTGTATCAATCAATTCGATTTCTGCACCGATTAAGTCAGTATTAGATGGTAGCACATCCAAAAACTCCAACTCAGTGCGACAAACAACCTCTGATGCTTTTTTTTCTCCCAGCAGAACACTATAAACCGTTGATATCACATTGATTTTGTCAACCCCAAGACCACTGCAGGCATTTGCCTGCGGATCCATATCTATCAGCAATGTGCGTTTTTCCGCTGCAGCCAAGGAGGCTGAAAGATTAACTGCGGTGGTTGTTTTACCTACTCCACCTTTTTGATTTGCTATAGCGATAATCCTGGCCACGTTGGATTCTCCTCATTCCTGAACAACTCAGCAGGGCAGATTACCATAAAACTATTATTCTTTCAGCTTAAAGATTGTGTAATTATTCAGCAACCGATACGGCAGTGTGGGCCTGCAGTTGATAACACCTGAAGGCAACTTCTATACTGTCAATCCTGCGTGTTTTTGGATGGAATCCGGCTTTTATTTCTGGATCCCCGACAAAAGCACGCGGGAATGACAACATGTCCCGGCATGCTGAATAGTTACATGACTGTTTTATTTCATTCCTTGATAACTATCTTGATCAGATTATCACTGCATAAGCCGTTGGCCTATTCGCTCTTTTTGACAATGCGCAGCAAGCATCTTTCAGCACCCGAAAAGGGAAGTTGGTATTTTATTCCACATATGGGAATATCGTACCAGCCTTGCCATTTGTTTTTAACAGCAAACAATTCTTCCTCCCCCTCTGGTCCCTTCATGGCGATCAGCATTCCGCCCGGTTTAATAACTGGTAAGGCCATCTTCAAGAGATCGTTCACATCGGCAACGGCCCGCGCAACCACTACATCAAACCCCTGCCACGCTGGGTTGATCCTGGTTATTTCTTCAATGCGCGCACACTCGATCTCGAGGTTTTTTATTCTCAACAGTCTTTTTACGTGCTTCTGAAAGTTAATTTTTTTACCTACACTATCAAGGGAATAGAAGGTTTTCTGTGGCATCGCCAGGGCAAGGGGAATTACCGGGAGTCCGGCACCAGAGCCCATATCCAAAACTCGAAATTGGTCCCCCAACAATCCTACCAGTACCAGTGAGTCGAGCAGGTGCTTCTCGACAACTTCATCCATTGTTCTGATAGAAGTCAGGTTGATCTTGTCATTCCAACGCAACAACTCCTCGGCAAACAGTATCAGACGATCAACCAGTTGAACATCCACTCCGTCGATACCAAGAAGTCCTGCACCCCTTTTTAATCTATTTTTCACGCGATTTTTTTCTCAAGTAGACACTTAAAACAGCTACCGCGGCGGGCGTTATTCCCTGTATACGACCTGCCTGACCGAGGCTTGTGGGACGATATTTCATCAGTTTTTCTCTGACCTCAGAAGATAGGCTCGCGACCTTTTCATAATCGATATCATCCGGAATAATCACCTTTTCGTATCCTACGAAACGTTCTACCTGTTCGATCTGGCGAGCTATATACCCTTCATATTTGATTGATATTTCGACTTGTTCAAGAACTTTTTCCGGGAGAAGTGTCATTTCGGGTATTTGTTCACTGATTGTTCGGATAGAGATGTCAGGCCTTCTGATAATTTGTTCGAGCGTTACGCCACTCTTTAATTCACCAAGCCCAAACAGGCTGCACAATCTATCATCCTTGCTGGTTATTTTGGTCTCCCTACAAAGTTCATATGCTTTTTCTATTAACCCAGTCTTCTCCTGGTAACGTCGCCAGCGCTCATCGCTCACCAAGCCAACATACCTACCCAACTCAGTCAAACGCAGGTCGGCGTTATCTTCACGTAATAATAATCGGTATTCTGCTCGTGAAGTGAACATACGGTAGGGTTCTGTCGTGTCTTGAGTAATCAAGTCGTCGATCATGACGCCGAGATAACCCTGATCTCTTCTTATTATCAGCGGATCTTGTTCACGACATTGCAAGGCGGCGTTAATTCCTGCCAGCAAACCCTGCCCAGCCGCCTCTTCATATCCGGATGTTCCATTTATTTGTCCAGCATGAAACAACCCCGAAATCTCGCGGGCTTCCAATGTCGCTTTAATTTGGCGCGGTTCCACAAAGTCATACTCTATGGCATACCCTGGACGCATGATTTCGACTTGTTCAAACCCAACCATGGAGCGAAAATATTGTAGTTGAACGTCCGCCGGTAACGACGTCGACAGTCCACTTGGATACATCTCTGCCCCCTTGATTCCTTCCGGCTCAACAAATGATTGATGGCTTGCTTTGTCAGGGAAGCGGATAACCTTATCCTCAATCGATGGACAGTATCTTGGCCCTATACCTTCGATAACACCAGCATATAAGGGTGATTTATGAATGTTGCTGCGGATGATGTCGTGCGTCTTCTCGTTTGTGTTGGCAATATAACAATCCACCTGGTGACGCTCTATCTTATCATTCATAAATGAAAACGGTCGTATTATTGCATCTCCCGGCTGCCTTTCAAGCTTGGAAAAATCGATTGAGCGCGAAGACAGCCTCGCCGGTGTTCCGGTTTTTAACCTTCCAACGGTGAAACCCAGAGAGCGCAGACAGTTTGATATTTTTTCCGCCGACGGCTCTCCGGCCCTGCCCCCCGAATAATTTTTCATTCCCACGTGGATCAAACCGCGCATGAAGGTTCCAGTTGTCAAAATAACCGATCGACCAAGAAAATCTAGTCCCTCGCGCGTTTTAACACCCACAACCCTATAATTTTTAACTATGATCTCTTCTACTACACCCTGCTTCAAATCAAGATTCTCAGTTGACTCCAAAACCAGCTTCATTCTGGCACTATAAGCCATCCTATCTGCTTGTGCTCTCCCTGCCCTAACAGCTGGACCCTTGCGCATATTCAGTCGGCGAAACTGAATTCCTGTCTCATCTATATTCAACCCCATCTCGCCACCCATTGCATCTACTTCGTGAACGAGGTGACCCTTTGCCAAACCTCCTATTGATGGATTACATGACATCTGGGCAACCATATCCAAACCCATCGTCAACAACAGAGTAGAACATCCCATGCGCGCAGCGGCAAGTGCAGCCTCACACCCGGCATGGCCGGCTCCGACAACAATAACCTGATATTTTTTTCCGTACCCTGCCATCACCCACCTACCATTATTGTTTCACGTGAAACAAACCTACTTGCCAATACAAAAAGAAGAAAAAATATCATCAAGCACATCTTCTGTAGTAATGCTGCCGGTAACCCTTCCCAGGGAATCAAGAGCAGAGCGCAAATCAATTGAAAGAAGGTCAAGGTCGACAGATCCAAGGTTGTTAAGGAAGTTTTTTATCGAGGAGACTGACCCGGTCAGTGCTTCATAGTGCCGGCGCTCGGTAATATAGGGTGATTCTGAGGAGGGAAGATAATCATTTAACAAAAAGGAGGCGATAGTATCAGTAAGAACATCAATACCATCACCGAGCTTAGCAGAAACAGTAACGATAGGACCGGGGAAAAAAGAAAGGTCATGATGTTCCGACAGGAGATCTGACTTATTTACCACCAAAACAACAGGAACGGCTGATAAATCCGCAAGAAGAGCCCTAAACTGATCGCACAAAGGTGCGGAACCGTCCAGCATTAGAAGAACCAAATTTGCAATCTTTACCACATTGCGCGCCCGCCGTACTCCTTCCTGTTCAACAAATTCATCGGAACTGCGCAAGCCCGCCGTATCGACAAGACGAACGTTAATTCCGCCTATCTGCGTTGACTGTTCTATCAGATCACGAGTGGTTCCAGGAACAGAAGATACAATGGATCGGTCTTGCTGGAGTAAAGCGTTCATAAGCGAACTTTTACCAGCATTAGGAAGTCCGGCAAGCACAACAGTAGCACCATCATGGACAAATTGTCCTGCACGATACGTATTCATTAGATCAGACATTTGAACATGAAGGTTTTCTGCAGTAGAAAAAAGTCGATCTAAATTTTCTGTTGGTAGATCTTCCTCAGGGAAATCTATCCAGGCTTCTGTTTGAACCAGAAGATTTTTTATAGTGGCAGAGTAGCTGTGTAACTGTCGACTGAGTAAACCGTCAAGTTGTTGCAGAGCAGACCGTCGAGAAAACTCGGATGTAGACTGAATAAGACGAGAAACAGCTTCAGCCTGAACAAGGTCAATACGCCCATTTAGATACGCACGATAAGTAAATTCCCCAGGATTTGCCAACCGGATATCATTAGCATAAGCCAGTTGTAAAATCCTTCGTACTATCTGACGACTACCATGACAGTGTACCTCTACAACCGGTTCACATGTATAGGTGCGGGGAGGGTCCATGTATACAACCATTACTTCATCAATATCACTGTCGTCTTCATCAACAATCCGACCAAGATAAAGATAATGAGATTGGAAATTTTCTATCGGGTTTTTTGTCCGAAAAAAGGATTTTAAAAAGGACAATGCTCTGTAACCTGATATGCGTATAACAGCGATACCAGATTCACTAACAGCGGTAGCAGGGGCAATAATAGTATCCTTATCAAGAATCATGATATGGCTATCATGCCTTTTGTGCCTGACGACGAATCAACAATTGTTGAAGAATTGTCAGCAAGTTATTAACCAACCAGTAGATAACCAACCCGGCAGGAAAATTAAGAAAAAGGAAGGTAAAGATAATGGGCATCATCAGCATCACTTTTTCTTGTGTTGGATCAAGGTTGGTTGGCGTTAACTTTTGTTGTAAAAACATGGATGCACCCATGATAACGGGAGTGATATAGTAGGGATCTTTGGCAGAAAGATCAGATATCCACAAAATAAAAGGTGCGTGCCGTAACTCTATAGAATCAAGAAGGACCTTATAAAGCGAGAAAAAAACCGGAATTTGAATCAAAATAGGTAAACAGCCGCCAAGAGGATTAACCTTATTATCACGGTAAAACGACATCATTTCTTGATTTAAGCGTTGTTTGTCATCAGCATATTTTTCTTTAAGTCTCTTCATTTCCGGCTGCAATTTCTGCATGCCCTGCATAGATTTATAGCTTTTATGCGTAAGGGGCCAGAAAATCAACTTTATGCATACAGTTAACAAAATAATAGAGAAGCCATAGTTATTGATATAGCCATTAAAAAAAAGAAGAACATTAAAAAGCGGTTTAGCGAGAAAATGAAAAAAACCGAAGTGAATAGCCTCCTCAAAAGAAGAATTGCTTGACGAAAGATATTCAAGATTTTTTGGACCAAGATAAGCAACATGCTGAAAAGATTTATTTTGCCCAGGTAAGAGAATAAAAGAGCTGGATGAAAATCTATTCTCAATAAAATCGGGTTCATAGCGTATCAAAACCTGATCTATGTTGCTGTTAGGATTAAGTACCTGTAAGAAATATTTATCAGTAAATCCCGACCAAACAAAGTCATTGTAAACAACTGAGTTTTTAACAATATCTTTTGGTTTATCTTCTTTTAATTTATTACCATCAAAAGTAAGTGGGCCTACAAAAGAATAGAAGTCCGATTTTTTATCAGTAGACCAGGGTGTAATTAATGAAATATTATATTTGCCGGCAAAGTGTTCTTGGTTGTTGTTTTGAATAGTAAAACTAGTATCAATATGGTAGGAGTTTTTATATAACGTAAATGTTTTAATAACAGAAAAACCATTGTATTCTGATTGAAAAGTAAGAAGAAGAAAGTCATTTCCGTCGTCAAAGTTTTGATCTCCAATATCAACCAAAGTATAGAAAATATCTTCAGGTAAATTAAGACCATCTGAAATAAAAGATTTAAAAGAATATGTTTCAAAATTCTGAGAACTTAACAAATAAAAATTAGAGTTTTCACTATTATCATCGGCTTTATAATCAGAAAAACTAATACTTTTTATAGATGCGCCTTTTGTAGAAAAGATAATGGTGTAAGTACCACTATTTATTTCAATCAATTTTTCTTCTATTGAATTTGAATAATCAGTAGAAACAAGTGATTCATTTTGTTTAACAAATGGGGGGTCCACTGCGGGTAAAGTAATATCTGTTGTTTTAACGGTGGGTTGTGGCAGTGGAGCAGGTGTAAAAAAAAGACTATAACCAGACCATAGCAGTATGATTAGAACGATAGCAATAATAGTTCTATTGTCCATTATTTCGTATCCTAATTTTGTGATGAGGGACCGGATCAAAACCACCGGGGTGGAATGGATGGCATTTGATAATCCTTATTAAGGAATAATACAAACCTTTAAATATTCCATGTATAATTAATGCTTCACGTACATAGGAAGAACAAGAAGGATAAAAACGGCAGCAATTTTGTTTAAGGGGAGAGATTAGATATTTATAAATATCTATTAAGTAGATGAAAGGAAATACAAGTAATTTACTTGATCGAGAAAAGTTCATCTAATTCATTTTTTACAAAAATTGTGTTTTGTTTAGTAAAAGGGCGCCTTACAATCAAGACAAAATCAAAGTTTTTTAAATTATGCTGATTCAATCTAAAAAACTCTCTTAAAAACCGCTTAATATAGTTCCTCTTAACAGCATTGCCATTTTTCCGACTTACAGTAAGACCAAGACGAGTAACACCTTCCAGGTTATGTTTAAATAAAAGAACAAAATGGGGTGATTTTTTTCTGCACCCCACTTTTTCCGTATACCTGAAATCTCGCGGTTTAAGTAAACGATTTCTCTTAAGAAAAAAAAAGTTCACCTATTTTTTAGGAATGCTTGCCGCTAAGCATTTACGTCCCTGGGCACGGCGCCTGTTAATTGTGGCACGTCCATTTTTGGTTTGCATCCGCTTCCTAAAACCATGGGTACGTTTTCTTTTGATTCGACTAGGCTGAAAAGTTCTCTTCGACATAGATAATCTCCTAAAACTGACAAAAGATGAATTTTAGTTGTTTTTTATAAAAAGTCAATAAATTTTGTAAAAAAATTAGCTGGAAGGTAATAAAAAATAAATATATAATACTGGGTCGATCTTAAATAAACATTAATAAAAAGAGTGGTAGAAATGGAAAAATTTTGGCTTGAGGCTATTCATAGACTTAGTGACGAGATAGGCGAGCAAAATAAAAAAACCTGGATAGAACCACTCATTTATTTAAGATGCACAGATGCTTTGTTAATCCTTGAGGCCCCAAATAGATTCATAAAAGATTGGTTTATAGATAATTATCAAACAAAAATAGCTAAAAAGTTAAATGAAATAACTGGAAAAAAACTAAAAATTGAAATAAAAATCAATAAGAAAAATGAAATTAAAAAAGAAGAAGAATATAAAACAGTAATAGATAATGATAAAAAACAGAAAATAGCTGAAAGAAAAGAAGAATCAATAAAAGTATCAAATATAAACCTTTTATATACTTTTGATACTTTTGTTTCAGGCCCATCAAATCAATTTGCCCATGCCGCTGCAATGGCTGTAGCTAAAAACCCCGCAACAACTTACAATCCTCTCTTTATATATGGCGGTGTTGGTCTAGGAAAAACTCATATTATACATTCAATAGGTAATGAAATATTGAAAAGTAATAGAAATTTGAATATTACTTATTATTCTTCTGAAAAATTTACTAACGAACTTATAAATTCATTAAGACATGGAAGAATGGAAGAATTTAGAAATAAATTCAGAACTATTGATGTTTTATTAGTAGATGATATTCAATTTATTGCAGGAAAGAAAAGTACACAGGAGGAATTTTTTCATACATTCAATGCTTTATATGAATCACATAAACAAATTGTAGTAACATCAGACAAATTTCCAAAGGAAATTCCTGATTTAGAAGAAAGGCTTAGATCAAGATTTGAATGGGGTCTTATAGCAGATATACAAGAACCAGATACAGAAACAAAACAAGCAATATTAAAAATGAAGTCTGAAATAAATAATATAAATATTCCAGAAGATGTAATTTCGTTCCTAGCTAATTCTATAACAAGTAATGTTAGAGAATTAGAAGGTTATTTGATAAGAATTGGAGCGTATTCAAGTCTTACATCTACTCCAATAAATATAGATATGGCAAAAGACGTTCTCAAAAATATTATAACTGAAAATAATAAAGAAATTACAATCGATAGAATTCAAAAAACAGTCGCTGAATACTATCAGATTAAAACCGCAGAAATTAAATCGCAAAAAAGATTGAAAAACATAGTGTTACCAAGACAAATAGCTATGTATATAAGTAGAAATATGACTAATTTATCTTATCCGGAAATTGGTGATAAATTTGGTGGAAAAGATCACTCTACCATTATTCATGCAATTAAAAAAATTGAAGAAAAAATGGCTTCGGATATGAGTCTAAAAATGACTGTTGATAAATTGATGGAAAAGTTGTTGGGATAATTTTTTAATAATGAATTTTTATAATATTTGTGTATAGAAAATTATTGTTAATTTATTTAAATTTACAATAATCATTAAATTTAGATGGTTTATAGAGATATCAACATATAAACAGGCCCTACTATTACTATTTTAAAAGATATTAAATATAAAAGAAGTATTTCCTGTTGAGGAGTTTTTTATGGAATTTAAAATACAAAAAGATACCTTTCTAAATGCTTTGTTTAGAATTCAAGGAATTGTAGATAAAAAACATACAATCCCAATACTTTCAAATGTATTTATTGAGGCATATGATAATCAAATCATTTTATCAGCAACTGATTTAGAAATAGGTTTAAAAACTTGTTTTAAATGTGAAGTTAAAGAAAATGGTAAAATAACTATTTCTGCAAAAAAACTGTTTGAAATAATAAAAGAATTGCCAAATGATATTATAAATATAAAAGAAAAAAATAATTATTGGATTGAAATATCTTGTGGAAATTCTTTATTCAATCTTGTTGGATTACCTCCAGATGAATTTCCAAAAATTCCAGAACAAAGTAATGATCTTATAGATTTTGACAGCAATATATTAAATAAAATGATTTATTCTACTGTTTTCTCAGTATCTAATGACGAAACAAAATTTAATCTTACAGGTATTTTTGTCAAATTTGATGATAATAAACTCAATTTTGCATCAACAGATGGACATAGATTATCAGTTATAAGTAAAGAATTAAACTTTCAACTAAGTGAAAAATTTAAAAATGGTTTTATATTACCAAAAAAAGGAATAATAGAATTAAATAAAATAATTGATACTAATGGTAAAATGATAAAAATAGGTGTAACTGAAAATTTATTCAATTATGTTGATGAAAACACAACTTTTGTGATGAGAATGATAGACGGTGATTTTCCTGACTATAAGAGAGTGATTCCAGAGAAAACTGATAACTACTCAACAATTGAAGTAAAGAAATTTACTGATGTACTTAAAAGAATATCTGTTCTTTCGAATGAAAAAACTAAAGGAGTAAAAATTAATATTTTTGATAATAAATTAGTGGTTTCATCTTCAAATCCTGATTTTGGAGATGCAAAAGAAGAGATGGATGTTGTTTATAAAGGAGATGATATTACTATAGGTTTTAATGCCAGATATATAATAGATATTCTCAATATTATAAATGAGGAAAAAATTAATTTTTATATAAAAGATAATATATCGCCAGGTATGATTATTCCCTTAAATAATGAAGAATATCTATCAGTCGTAATGCCTATGAGATTTTAGTTCAATGCTTTTAGAAAAAATAAAAATCATAAACTTTAGAAATATTGATTCTTTAGTTTATTACCCAGGAAAGAATGTTAATTATATTATTGGAGACAATGCACAAGGAAAAACTAACTTTTTAGAAGCAATTTATTTTATGGCTTATGGTAAAAGTTTTAGAACAAATAAAATAAATAATTTATTCAACAATAAAAAATACTTTTATTTAAATTCAGATATAAATAATGATAATGTTTTTTACTCTATAGATATTAAAGTTAACAATATTGAAAAAAAAATAAAATTAAATAATAAGTTAAAAAAAATAAAAGATATTTCAGAAAAATTAAACATTATTTTATATTTTCCCAGTGAAATAAATATATTACTTAAATCACCTTCCTTAAGAAGAAATTTATTGGATAAGTCAATTTTTTTACATGATATTAAATACCTTGATCTTCATATCGATTATATAAAATGCCTAAAAAACAGAAATATTTGTTTAAAAGAAAATAAAGATGATTATATATGGAGAGAAAAATTAATTGACTTATCTTATCATATAGTAAAAAAAAGAATTTCTTACATTGATAAAATAAATAAAATTTTATTTCAGAACGTTGATTTTTTTGAAAATGAAATCTATAAAATAAAATATAAAAATTTAGATTTAGATAACTATAAAATAAATATAAGTAAAGAATTTGATAAAACAATAAAACATGAGCAAAAGGTTGGTTATACCCTGCTTGGACAACATACGGATAATGTAACATTCCATATTAATAATACAAATATAGAAAATTACGGGTCAGAGGGTCAAAAAAAAACATTTTTGCTTCTATATAAATATTCACAGTTAATAAATTTTTATAATCATAAAAAATTTAAACCCATATTGTTAATAGACGATATATCAAGTGAAGTAGATAAAAAACGAGAAAAATTGTTAATTGAGAAATTACTCTTAAATTGTGATCAATCTTTTATTACATCTTTGAATAAACCCTCTTTTATCAATAAAAAGGCTAATTTTTTTTACATTAACAATGGAAGACTAATGTCAAATAAGGAAATAGCATGACTGAAGAATCAAATTATAGTGGTGAAAGTATTCAAGTTCTAGAAGGACTAGAGGCTGTACG
This sequence comes from Desulfuromonadales bacterium, assembly GCA_019429255.1. GTDB lineage: Bacteria > Desulfobacterota > Desulfuromonadia > Desulfuromonadales > Geopsychrobacteraceae > Pelovirga. The sequence goes on from JAHYIY010000010.1 coordinate 32,919, forward strand.
TAAAAGGCCTGCAATGTATATAGGTTCAACCTCTATTCAAGGATTACATCATCTTGTTTATGAAGTAATAGATAATTCTATTGATGAATCTCTTGCTGGTTATTGTGATGAAATATTAATTAATATACATGATGATAGTTCCGTTACAGTTGAAGACAATGGACGTGGTATTCCTGTAGAAATTATAGATAAATATCAAAAATCTGCAGCTGAAGTTGTCATGACTATTTTACATGCAGGAGGGAAATTCGATGACAAGGGAGAAGGGGCCTATAAGGTTTCCGGAGGTCTCCATGGTGTCGGTGTATCTGTTGTAAACGCATTATCTATGCAATTAGAACTTGAAATAAGACGCGGAGGTAAAATTTATCGTCAACGCTACAACAAGGGAATACCAGAGGCACCGTTAGTAGAGTGTGGAACAACAATTAAAAGAGGTACTAAAATTACTTTTTGGCCTGATCCTGAAGTTTTTGAAACAGTATCTTTTAACTTTGAAACACTTTCTCAGCGTTTTCGGGAAATGGCTTTTCTCAATGCAGGTGTAAGAATAAAGGTTGCCGACGAACGTTCAGATAAATTTTATGAATTTATGTATGAGGGTGGTATACGATCTTTTGTAGAATACTTGAATAGAGCAAAAAGTCCTCTTCATCCCACACCAATCTATTTCCATGGAAAAAAAGAAAACGCAGAAATAGAAATTGCCATTCAGTACAACGATGGCTTCGACGAAAAAGTATTTTCTTTTGCCAACAATATCAATACCCATGAGGGTGGCACACATCTAAGTGGTTTTAAGGCGGCATTAACACGAACAATGAACACCTATGCAACAGCAAATAACTTGCTGAAAAATGTGAAAATAGCCATCTCCGGAGATGATTTACGCGAGGGTATTGCAGCAGTCATATCTATAAAAATTCCTGATCCCCAGTTTGAAGGACAAACCAAAACAAAACTGGGAAACTCAGAGATAAAAGGTCATGTAGAGGCCTTGATGAACGAACAGCTGGCAACATTTCTTGAAGAAAATCCCCAAGTTGCCAAAAAAATACTGGAAAAAGGAATAGAGGCCGCACGCGCTCGGGAAGCAGCGCGCAAAGCCCGCGATTTAACGCGACGTAAAGGTGCTTTAGAGGGCCTTTCCTTGCCGGGCAAGTTAGCTGACTGTCAGGAAAAAGACCCGGCGTTATGTGAAATTTACCTGGTCGAGGGTGATTCTGCCGGGGGTAGTGCCAAGCAAGGTCGAGATCGTCGGTATCAGGCGATATTGCCGCTTAAAGGTAAAATTTTAAATGTCGAAAAAGCACGCTTTGACAAGCTGCTTACTTCCAATGAAATAAAAACCCTTATCACTGCCATGGGCACAGGTATTGGCAAGGACGATTTTGATGTCAGCAAGCTTCGCTATCACCGGGTTATTATTATGACTGACGCTGACGTTGATGGTTCGCATATTCGTACCTTGTTGTTAACCTTCTTTTTCAGACAAATGCCGGAAATAATTGAACGTGGTCATCTTTATATTGCCCAACCACCGCTGTATAAAGTGAAGCGTGGCAAGAAAGAAATCTATCTTAAGGACGACGACGTTCTTCTTGATTACCTGCTGGATACAGGAACTGAGGGTGTGGCCCTGGAAATGGATAATGGCCAGAAGATTGTTCGTGGTAAGCAGATCATCCCCATGTTGCGACATATTATCGACTACAATGAGCATTTCGATAAAATTGTGAATCGGGGTATACCAGCGCAGATTCTCAGCATTTTTTTGCGCGGAAAAATTCGTAACGGTTTTGCCGATCAGCCCACCCTCGAGCCCTTGGTAGAGCAGTTACGCCAGATAGAGCCGACGGCCCGTTTTGATCTCATGGAAGATCCAGACCGGATTATCGTTCGACTCGGTAATTTACATGCGCGTATCGATCGGCAAACTGTCGAGATACTTTCAACCCATGAGTATAAACTGTTGAACCAGGCCTATCGTCAGATTGAGGATATCTGTGCCGAGCATCCGATCGTTATTTCAGTCGAAGGAAAACAGGAGCAGGAGGTCAATAATCGTCAGGATCTTCTCAATGCCATCCTCAGCAGAGCTAAAAAAGGTCAATATATTCAGCGCTACAAAGGTCTTGGCGAAATGAATCCGGACCAGTTATGGGAAACCACGATGAATGCAGAAAAAAGAATTTTGCTGCAGGTAGCCATCGAGGATGCTGTTAGAGCCGACGAAATATTTACCGTGTTGATGGGCGATCAGGTAGAGCCGCGGCGTGAATTTATCGAAATGAATGCTCTTAATGTTGTGAATCTTGACGTTTAACCATCACTTGAAAAAGGCTTCCGCCGGAAGCTTGGAGGAATAGATGATCCAAGAACAAAATAAGGTATCGGTAAATATTGTCGATGAGATGCGCAAGTCCTATATGGATTATGCCATGAGCGTCATTGTCGGCCGGGCGCTGCCGGATGTTCGTGATGGGCTTAAGCCGGTCCATCGTCGCATTCTGTTTGCCATGCACGATCTCGGTAATGATTTTAATAAGCCCTATAAAAAATCAGCACGGGTTGTTGGTGATGTCATCGGTAAATATCATCCCCATGGAGACAGTGCGGTCTACGACTCCATCGTCAGGATGGCCCAGCATTTTTCTATGCGCCACCCACTGGTGGATGGCCAGGGGAATTTCGGCTCGGTCGATGGTGATTCGGCAGCGGCCATGCGTTATACCGAAATTCGTATGGATAAAATGGCTCATGAGTTACTCGCAGACATCGACAAGGAGACCGTCGATTTTGGCCCCAACTATGATGAATCCCTTGAAGAACCCCTGGTATTACCCTGTAAATATCCCAACCTGCTGGTCAACGGCTCAGAGGGAATCGCGGTTGGGATGGCAACAAAGATTCCACCGCACAATCTCGGTGAGGTGATCGACGGTCTGATTGCCGTTATTGATGATCCGCGTCTTGGTGTAGAAGAGTTGATGGATATCATTCATGGGCCGGATTTTCCCACGGCCGGATTTATCAATGGTAAGGAGGGTATCCGCGAGGCGTACAAAACCGGTCGCGGCATTGTTCAAATGCGCTCGCGTGCCATGGTAGAGGTTGATCGGCGCAGTGGGCGCGAAGCCATTGTGGTGACGGAAATTCCCTACCAGGTCAATAAAGCCCGGCTGATTGAAAAAATAGCTGAGTTGGTCAAAAACAAGAAAATTGAAGGCATTTCCGATCTGCGCGATGAATCGGACCGGGATGGCATGCGGATTGTCATCGAACTGAAAAAAGACATGGTCGCTGGTGTTGTGCTTAATCAGCTTTACAAGATGACGGCGATGCAGTCTTCTTTCGGCATTATTATGCTGGCCATCGTCAAGGGACAACCAAAAATTCTGACGTTACGCGAAGTTCTCGATAATTTTATCGATCACCGCCGTGAAATTGTTACCCGCCGCTGTATCTTTGAACTGAAAAAAGCCGAAGCTCGTGCGCACATTCTGCAGGGATTAAAAATCGCCCTTGAACATCTCGATGAAGTGATAGAGCTTATCAAAGGCAGTGCCAACTCACCGGAAGCCAAGAGTCGCCTGATGGAGCGCTTTGCTTTTACTGATATCCAGGCACAAGCTATTCTGGACATGCGTCTGCATCGCTTGACCGGCCTTGAAAGGGATAAGATCCTTGAGGAGTTGGCGCAGGTTCTGGCGCAGATTGACCGGCTTAAAGAAATCCTCGCCAGCGAAGTTGAAATTCTCAACATCATTAAGCAGGAGCTGCTTGAAGTTAGAGAAAAATTTGCCAACGCCAGACGTACCGAAATCATCGATCGTACCGCTGATCTGACCCTGGAAGATATGATTGTTGAAGAAGACATGGTGGTAACCGTTACCCATAGTGGCTATATCAAGCGCAATGCGGTTTCCCTCTATCGGGCGCAGCGACGGGGCGGCAAGGGGCGCAGCGGTATGCGCACCAAGGACGAAGATTTTGTCGAGAATCTTTTCATCGCTTCAACCCATTCCTATATTCTGATTTTTACCAACCTCGGCAAGCTGTATTGGCTGAAGGTTCATGAGGTACCACAGGGCGGCATGGCCTCGCGCGGCAAGGCAATTGTCAACCTGCTTGAACTGGCGCCGGATGAAAAGGTCACGACCATTCTGCCGGTGAAAAAGTTCGAGGAAGGGCGCTACATTGTTACTGCTACTGCTCGTGGAATTATCAAAAAAACCGACCTGATGGCTTATTCCCATCCACGCAGCGGTGGTATTATTGCCCTGACCATCGATGAGGGGGATAGCCTGATCGAGGCACGCCTGACCGACGGCAACCGCGATCTTATTCTCGCCAGCAGCAACGGCAAATCGATCCGCTTCCCGGAAACCAATATCCGCTCCATGGGGCGGACAGCACGTGGCGTACGCGGCATTACTCTGGATCCGGATGATGAAGTTGTCGGATTGCAATCGGTAACCGACAGCACCGCCATGGCACTGGTAACGATTACCGAGAATGGTTACGGAAAGCGAACCGATATTGCCGAATATCGTGTACAAAGTCGTGGAGGCAAAGGGATTATTACCATCAAAACCAGCCGGCGTAATGGCCGGGTCGTGGCAATCAGGATGGTAGACGAAGATTCCGATCTGATGTTTATCACCAATCGCGGAAAAATGCTGCGCACCAATGTGCGCAATATCCGCTCCATCGGCCGCAATACGCAAGGGGTGCGGATGATGGTCCTCGAGGCGGATGAACTTATTGTTTCTGTGGCAATGCTGGCGGAAAAGGATTCAGTCGATGAGTCTGGAGAAATTGAAGAAGCAATTGAGGCAGGACTTGAAGCAGGACCTGAAGCCCCGGAAGGCGACGAAGAGCAGGAATAATCTATTCAAGCTATCGATATTGTTCATGATTGTGTTGTTGGTCGGGGCCATCGGCTACGTAAAATGGCAAGGCTATCTTTTTTCCGAACCACAACGTCTATTGACCAGAGGAGTGAAGCAGGAAAGCCTGGGGCGTTCGACAGAAGCTCTGGCCAGGTATCGACAGATTATCACGCAATATCCACAGGAGTCTGTTGCCCCCGAGGCACTCTATCGTATGGCGCGGCTTTGGCATTTTGATCTGCAGAATCCACAACAGGCTTTACTGAAATACCTGCAGTTGGAGCGTGACTACACCGATAGCAGCCATATTCAGCAGGCCCGCGAAGCCGCCGCTCGTATCGTTAAAATTGATCTGGGAGACGATATCCAGGCGATTGGCTATTATCAACGCCTGCTTGACAATAGGCAGGGGACTCTCGATCAATATCTGTACGAGATTGCTGACAGCTACTTTCGCCTGGAAAACTATCCGCAGGCGCGGATTGAACTGGAGAATCTGCTGTCAACATATCCCGACAGTTCCTTGATTCCAGAGGCTCTTCATCGCAAAGCCACGATTCTGGTGCTTGAAAACCGCACGGACGAAGCTTATCAGGATTGGCGTCAGTTGGTTGAGGATTTTCCCGACAGTGGTTATGCCGGAAGGGCACGTTTTAATCTGGCCTCAATGCTGGAGGAAAAGGGGGAACTGGAATCGGCACTGGCGGAGTACCGCAGTTTGGAAAATTATCCACGACCATTGTTGCTGGAACAGAAAATCGATCATTTAACACGACGCATCCAAAACAGAAATGAGGGGTTGGAATGAATACCAGAATAGCAGTAGTTGGCGCAGGCAGCTGGGGCACAACCCTTGCAAATCTACTGGCGGAAAAGAATCTGTCCGTTACCCTTTGGTGTTTTGAAAAAGACCTGGCGCAGCGAATGCAGACAACCAGGATAAACGACCTCTATCTCCCAGGCATTTCCCTGTCGCACAACCTGAAGATAACCGATGATCTTGGCGAAGCCGTCAGTGAAGCCTCTTTTGTTATCTATGTCACGCCGTCACAGGTGTCGCGCCAGGTACTGCGTCAGTCACTACCAGCCTTAAGGGCTGATGCTGTTATCGTCTCCGCTTCGAAGGGGATAGAAAACGACAGTTTGCAGCTGCTTTCCCAGGTGTTTGACAATGAACTTCCCACAGGGTTGAAGCGGTCCGTGGTTTTTCTCTCCGGGCCTTCTTTTGCCCGCGAGGTCAGTCAGCATATGCCGACCGCAGTGGTTGCTGCCGGTTATGAACCAGCGGCTGCTGAGGCTGTGCAACAGCTCTTCAGTACCCCGGTATTTCGGGTCTATACCCACCACGACATTGTCGGGGTTGAGCTGGGCGGCGCTATGAAAAACGTTATTGCCCTGGCGGCCGGGGTCGCCGATGGTTTAGGTTTTGGGTACAATACTCGCGCCGCCCTGATTACCCGGGGGCTGGCGGAAATGACACGCATGGGGGTCAAGCTTGGGGCCGACCCGACAACCTTTGCCGGTCTGGCTGGTATGGGGGATCTGGTGCTGACCTGTACCGGCGACTTATCGCGGAATCGCAGTGTTGGTATAGAGCTAGGCAAGGGGCGCTCCCTCGAAGAGATTCTGGCGGGAATGAACATGGTCGCAGAGGGTGTTAAAACCACCCTATCAGCCTATCAATTGGCACAAAAACTGGGGGTGGATGTTCCCATTATCGAACAAACCTACTTGATCCTTTATCAGGATAAAGATCCGCGTCAGGCGGTAACTGATTTGATGTTGCGCGACCTCAAAGCGGAAAAAATTTAAACTGATACGGATTACAGACAAAGGAGCACCCATGAGGATTCTGATAACATTTATACTGCTGATGTGGTTTGCAAGCGGCAGCCTGTTTGCTGCTACCCTGGTTGAGATGAAAACCAGCCACGGAGCAATTCAGATTGAACTGTATCCAGAGCAGGCCCCAAAAACAGTAGAAAACTTTCTTCATTACGTCGATCAGGGATTCTATGATGGAACGGTTTTTCATCGTGTCATTAAAGGATTCATGATTCAGGGGGGCGGCTTTGACGAGCAAGACCGCCAAAAGGAAACTGCAGCGCCGATCCGTAATGAAGCCGGCAACGGACTGAAAAACCGCGCTGGTAGCTTGGCAATGGCACGCACCAGCCAGGTTGATAGCGCCACCAGTCAGTTTTTTATCAACCTGACTGACAACGACTTTCTTAACCATCGTGGCAGAACCCCTAACGTTTTTGGCTATGCGGTTTTTGGCCAGGTGGTTGGGGGGATGGATGTAGTTGAAACAATCGGTAAACAAAAGACTTACAACCGCAATAACCTCTTTCAGGATTATCCCGAACGTCAGATAATCATTGAAAGTATTCGTAGAATTGATACATTGTAGCGTATTCGGTTGTTTTTGCAGACCAATCTTGATGCCCGCGCATAAAGCATCAGGATGGATGGCTCAGCTCAAAGCGCCACATGCAAGGCGCGCCATGGTTGAATAATGAGGCGTACTAACCTCCGTCGAAGCAGTGAGACGATGGCGGCAACACAGCAGTTGGTGCGTTTTTACGACGCCATCAATCTTGGCGGCTAACCGGCGACCCAGAGAAAGGCGGATAGATGGCACGATTTCGGGTCATGAGCTACGATCTCAATCATGCCCACAGCCGTTCCGGTGAACTGTGTCAGAAGCTTTGCGCCCAGATTATTCGCCAGCAGGGTGCCGATCTGGTAATGCTGCAACGCATCGGGCCGCCATTGGGAGAAACATCCCTACAGTGGTTGGCAGAGCAAGTCGGGTTGCCGGCTTATGGATCCGATAGCGAAGGCAACTGTGCCTTTTTATCTCGTTACCCACTGCATAACCTACAAACCATCCCTTTAGGTTATGGTGACCACAGCCTCAGAGCCGATTTTGATCCAGCCGCCGAGCGCGTTCATCTCGTTAATCTGACCTTAAGCTGGCAGCCGCGCAAGCGCCTTAAGCAAGTCATCCGACTTCTTGGCGAGCAGGTGCTTGGCGGTCGCAGTTTTCCCTGTGCAACAATTATCGCCGGAGACTTTGGCCTTCCTCTGTGGGGCTGTGGACAAGTTGCTTTTAATCCACAACTGGTGCGTGCGAACTATCCCCTGTGGCGGGCAAATTACCCGGCAGTTTTTCCTCTGTGGGGACGGGGTCGCGTCTATTTTCAGGGCCCTATTACTGCTTTAAGTGGTCAGATAATCACCAGTAAAGAAGCAAAAAGAACGCTAATTCAGCTGCCTATGGTTCTAGATGTAGAAACCCGTGATACCCGCAGTACTCTGCGCATCAAAGATCAGGTAACACTTAACCATAAACACCCAAAGCCTGTCTGTGGATAAGTTGATGAAATGTGGAAAAGTGGTTTGTGCTGAGAAATACCGGGTATGAAGAGCCGCGAAAAAGCATTGCAACTGCTCAAATTTCTTGAGCAGGTTTACCCTGACGCCCATTGTGCACTGAATTACCGATCTCCATGGGAGCTCCTGGTGGCCACCATTCTCTCAGCCCAGTGTACCGATGTACGGGTGAACCAGGTGACTGTTGAACTGTTCAGGGTTTTTCCCGATCCAGCCAGTTTAGCGTCGGCAGCACAGGAAAGGGTTGAGGAGGTGATTCGTTCAACTGGGTTTTTTCGCAACAAGGCTAAAAATCTGATCAACTGTGCGGCGCAGGTACTTGAAAGACATCAGGGCGAAGTGCCGCAAACCCTGAAAGAACTCGTTGCCCTTGCCGGGGTTGGGCGCAAAACGGCCAATGTTGTTCTAGGAAATGCCTTTGGCGTACCAGGTATGGTGGTTGATACCCATGTTAAGCGCCTGGCGCGTCGATTTGCCTGGACCAGATCTGATCACCCGGATCAAATAGAAAAAGACCTGTGTCGCTTGTTACCGTCATCCGAGTGGACCCAATGCGCCCATCTATTGATCTGGCATGGGCGGGCTTGTTGTAAGGCCCCTGTTCCCCACTGCAGTCGCTGTGTAATTGTTGCGCTTTGTCGACGAAAAGGGGTTGAACGGGCACATTAATCCAGGCGTGAATATGGGTAGATAATAGGTGAGATAAGTTGACATAAGAAAAGCCCCGCAAGAATTTGCGGGGCTTTCCGGTCTACCCTCAGAGGCGTCCATAACTACAGCGATTGCTGTAGAAAACAGTTGATAATCTAGATTTTTACGACATTTGCTGATTGTGGGCCTTTTTCCCCCTGGATGACGTCAAAGCTTACACGATCTCCCTCAGCCAGGGATTTGAACCCCTCGGACTGGATAGCAGAAAAATGGACGAAGACATCAGGACCGTTGTCCTGCTCGATAAAACCAAAACCTTTAGAATCGTTGAACCACTTTACAGTACCTTCTGCCATGCTTTTACTCCTTATACATTTTGTCGAGGGTAACCGATTACTACGTTTTGCTTCTAGCACAAGAAACAATGAAAAACAACGTTATTTTGCAAGGAAACCATGTTTTTGTAGCACTTTTTCAGGCAACGTTAGCGTTACAATGGTGGTTAACACCCATAGTGACATAATGATTTTAGACAAATATGATGAGGCTGTGTTGGCAATTGTACGAAACACAGGGTAGACTCAAAAATAACATAACAACATAACAACATAAGGAGGTCGCCGATGGCCGGCAATTCATTTGCGAGTGAAAAAAATCTGACGGTCAATGGTATCAATTACCGTTACCATAGCCTGAAATCAGCCTCGGCAACGGGACTGGGCAATATTGATCGTCTTCCATTTACCATCAAAATTCTGCTGGAAAACCTGCTGCGCAAAGAAGATGGTCAATTGGTCCAGCGCCAGGATATCGAAGCTGTTGCCAGGTGGGGCACAAAAACCGCACAGGCCGGCGAAATTGCGTTCAGTCCGGCGCGGGTATTGATGCAGGATTTTACCGGTGTGCCGGCGATAGTTGATCTGGCGGCGATGCGCGACGCGGTGGCCAAACGAGGCGGGAACCCGGCAGCTATCAATCCTCAGATTCCCGTCGATCTGGTTATTGATCATTCGGTCATGGTCGATCATTTCGGTAGTTCCGACGCTTACAAGGCGAATGTTGATCGTGAAATGGAACGCAACCGCGAGCGCTATACATTTTTGCGCTGGGGACAGAAAGCTTTCAATAATTTTCGCGTGGTTCCACCAGGTACCGGAATCTGCCATCAGGTCAATCTTGAGTATCTGGCCCAGGGCGTGTGGAGCGACCAAGCTGACAGCGAAACCTGGGTTTATCCCGACACCCTGGTAGGTACCGACAGCCACACGACCATGATCAACGGCCTCGGCGTGCTGGGCTGGGGGGTCGGCGGCATTGAAGCTGAAGCGGCGATGCTGGGCCAACCCATCTCCATGCTGATTCCCGAGGTAGTGGGTTTTCGTCTGACCGGTAGCCTGCCCGAAGGGGTCACCGCCACCGATCTGGTTCTGACCGTGACCCAGATGTTGCGTCAACACGGTGTGGTCAGTAAGTTTGTCGAATTCTTTGGTGCCGGACTGTCGCAACTACCACTGGCGGACCGCGCTACCATCGCCAATATGGCGCCGGAGTATGGAGCAACCTGCGGATTCTTCCCCATTGACCAGATAACCCTGAAATACCTGGCGTTGACCGGACGCAGTCAGCAGACCATTGATTTGGTCGAGGCTTACTGCAAGGAGCAGGGACTATGGCGTAGCGATGATCTGGCGGAGCCGGTTTATAGTGCTGTGCTGGAGCTTGATTTAAGCACGGTCAGACCCAGTCTGGCCGGACCGAAGCGCCCGCAGGACCGCGTCTTGTTGGAGCAGATGCGGACCTCGACACAGGAAGTTATCCCTGCACAGAACCCCGATAAGGCTGTTCCCATTCCTGACAGCAAGGATCAACTGCACCACGGTGACGTGGTGATCGCGGCGATTACCTCCTGTACCAACACCTCCAATCCGGCAGTGATGATGGCCGCCGGGCTGCTGGCTAAAAAAGCCGTGGAAAAAGGACTGAACACCAGGTCCTGGGTTAAAACATCCCTGGCTCCCGGATCCAAGGTGGTTACCAGCTACCTGGCCAAGGCCGGCCTGCAGGACTTTCTTGACCAGCTAGGTTTTAATGTGGTCGGTTATGGCTGTACCACCTGTATCGGTAATTCCGGACCCTTAAGTGGACCGATCGCTGAAGCTATCGAAGCCGGTGATCTCACGGTCTGCTCGGTGTTATCGGGTAACCGCAACTTTGAGGGGCGTATCCACGCCCAGACCAAAGCCAACTGGCTTGCCTCACCACCCTTGGTGGTTGCTTTTGCCCTGGCCGGTACCACCCGTATTGACCTGACCAACGAACCGATCGGTACCGGCACCGACGGTCAACCGGTCTATCTGAAGGACATCTGGCCGAGTAACGCCGAGGTTGCCGAGATGGTGGCCCTGGTCAATGCGCAGATGTTTCTTAAGGAGTATGCCGAGGTTTTTGATGGCGATGAAAGCTGGCAGAACCTGCCGGTACCCGAAGGTTTGACCTATGCCTGGGATAAAGAATCAACCTATATCCGGCGCCCGATCTTTTTTGATTCCCTGGAAGTTGCACCTGGCTATCCGGGGATTAAAGACGCCAGACTGCTGGCTTTGCTCGGCGATACCATCACCACTGATCATATTTCCCCGGCCGGAGCGATCAAGGCAAGTAGTCCGGCAGGGATCTATCTGCGTGAGCGCGGGGTTGACGAGGAGGAGTTCAATTCCTATGGTTCACGTCGTGGCAATCCGGAACTGATGGTCCGTGGCACCTTTGCCAATATCCGCCTGCGCAATCGTATGATACCGGGTAGTGAAGGGGGCGTTACCAGGCACTACCCTTCCGGTGATGATCTGAGTATTTATGATGCATCACAACGCTATATCGATGAATCGGTCCCGCTGATCGTGGTGGCAGGCAAGGAATACGGCACCGGTTCCAGTCGTGACTGGGCCGCTAAAGGGACTTTGATGCTTGGGATCAAAGCGGTATTAACCCAAAGCTACGAGCGTATTCATCGTTCCAACCTGGTCGGGATGGGGGTCTTACCGCTCCAGTTTACCGGCAAAGACAGTGCTGAAAGTCTGGGGTTGGACGGTAGTGAAACCTTCAATCTGCCTGCCGGTCCAGTCCTGCAGGCAAAGCAGAAATTGCCGCTTGAGATTATCCGTGCCAACGGCCAGCGCCAGATCATCGAGGTGCTGTGCCGGATCGACACCGATCAGGAGGTGGCTTTCTTCAAAAGTGGCGGAATTCTTAACCACGTGTTGCTGGAACTGATGAAGAAGTAGCGACATTTCAAGGCAGATCGATCATGACAGCGCCGGTGGAGAAAACCAACTCCATCGGCGTTTTTTGTGGGTCAACTATTCAATCAATCTCAATGTCGCTGATAATAACTTGCGTGCCGGCAACCTGCCAGCGGATATTGAAGCGGTCAAGACGACAGCCGTATGAGCGCTGATCGTCTCCTTGGTGGCGATAAGCCGGACGTGGATCGAGGGACAGGGTTTCGCGGATCAGGGTTTCCAGTTCCGGCGCCTGAACAGAAAAATCGATCAGTTTGCGCCGGGCCTGATCACTGAAGCTGACCTCCAGGCAGGATTGTGGCTCGCTGCCGGCAAAGCCGCCCTGCGCATTCGGAAGGCTGTCGGCATAGGGGATATAGGGCTTGATATCAATGATCGGCGTTGCATCGATCAGGTCTGCTCCCTGCACCTCCAGCGTCAATGCGCCAGGCTTGTTGTGAATGTCAAGCAATGTAACGGCGGACAGGCCGATGGGGTTGGGGCGAAAGGGGGAACGCGAGGCAAAGACCCCAACGCGGCGGTTGCCGCCCAGCCGGGGCGGTCGCACCGTCGGGCTCCACCCCTGATCAAGATGCTGGTGAAAAACAAAAAGTAGCCAGAGATGACTGAAGCCATCAAGACCACGAACAGCTTCGGCGGAGCTGTATTCGGGCAGAAACTTGACGGTGGCCCTGATCGACGGTGCCAGACCTGCCTGGCGCGGGGTTGCGAACTTTTCCCTGAACGGCGAGTGGATGATGGCAATGGGGGACAGCTGCAGCTTATTCATTAAACCCCCTTTGCTGATTGCAGATTGGTCAAAGGAGCTTTGCGACTGCTCAACCAGACCCCGAAGAAGACCAGAATGCAGGCAAATAATTGTGACAGGTTAAGTTTGTCACCCAGAATGAGCATCCCCATGATCACAGCAAATACCGGAATCAAATTGACATATGCGGCGGCGCGATTAGCCGGAATTTTGCTGACACCGAAATTATAACAGCCGTAGGCCAGACAGCTGATGGCAACCCCGAGATAGATAACGGCCAGAGCAGGAACCATTACCCAGCCGGCCGGCAGACCCGCACCCGGCAGTAGCAAAAAAGGGAAAAAAAACAGACTGCCGATAAAAGCCTGAAAAGCCGTCAGGAACAGGGGCGGGTAGTGACTGCTTAAGTGTTTGACCGAAATGGTATAGCCGGCAGCAAAAATCATCGCGAGAAACTCCAGAAAATTACCCAGTAAGGGGTTAGGCGCATTGTCGCTGCTGTCTCCAGCCAGGCTCAACCAGATAACGCCACCAATTGCTACACCGAAGCCGATCAGGGTCTGGCGGCGAATCTGTTCCTTCAACAGACCCCAGGCCAGCACAGCCACCAACAAGGGCAGGATAGCGGAAATCATTCCGGCTTGGGAAGCACTGGTCAATTCAAGGGCTTTGGCTTCAAACAGAAAATACAGACAGGGTTCGCAAAAAGCCATTAACAGCAGGTATTTGACATCTTTGCGGCGGAATATCAGACGCCGGAAAGATGGGATAAAGATAGAGAAACACAGGGTAGCAATCAGCATCCGGCCAAAAACCACCTGCATTGGATGATATCCCGTGAGCGCCAACTTCATGGCAACAAAAGAGCTGGCCCAGAGAATCATCGCCAGCAGCAGACAGATTTGTGGTAACCATTGATTGAATTTCCTCACCTAAGTACTCCATAGTAAGATTCAGCCGGAAGATAATACCCCCTGATAAATCTTTCCATCAAAAAACATAAGGAACCATTATTGTCTTGTAAGAGAGACAGAGAAATTTTCACTACCAACAAATAACCTGATAGGGTAACTTTTCTGATTGCAGGGCGAATAACAGGAAAACCCTTATTGCGGAGAACAGCATGCTAATCTGTGAGCAATGTATACCTACCTTTGACGATACCCTCAACCACCACCAGATTCAGCTGGAGCGTCAAACGATTTTCACCCTCCAGATCAATGTCGGCAAGCTATGTAATCAATCCTGCGCCCATTGCCATGTTGACGCCGGCCCCTGGCGCGACGAGATGATGACGACAACGACCTTTGACCGACTGATTGAGCTGCTGGAGCAGTCGCCTGCTGTGCAAACCGTCGATATGACCGGCGGTGCACCGGAACTCAACCCCAACTTTCGTCCCTTCGTGAAGAAGGTCAGGGCGCTGGGCAAGAACCTTCTGCTGCGCTGTAATCTGACCGTGCTGTTTGAGCCCGGGCAGGAAGATACCGCCGCATTTCTGGCACAACAGCGGGTCGAAGTCGTAGCTTCTTTGCCCTGCTATCTCGAAGATAATGTCAACAATCAGCGTGGTGACGGGGTGTTTGCTAAAAGCATCAAGGCCCTTAAGCAACTCAACGCTCTGGGTTACGGGCAGCCCGACGCAGAGTTGCAATTAAATCTGGTTTACAACCCCGTCGGAGCGCATTTGCCACCCAGTCAAACCGCTTTGGAACAGGCCTATCGCGAGCAACTTATGGGTCGGTTCGGGATTGTTTTCAACCGGCTCTATACCCTCTCCAACATTCCGGTAACCCGTTATGCCCAGCATTTGCATCGAAACCAGCAGTATGATGACTATCTGAATCTGCTGGTGGAGAACTTCAACCCCGTCGCTGCGCGCAACCTCATGTGTCTGCAACAGGTCTCTGTCGCCTGGGATGGTAGCCTTTATGACTGTGATTTTAATCAGATGGTTAACCTTCCCGTGGGCGGTGAGGTCTGCAACATCTGGGATATCGAACGTCTCGAACAGGTCCCTCGCCGCATCGCCACCGCTGAGCATTGTTTCGGCTGCAGCGCTGGTGCCGGCAGTTCCTGTGGCGGAGCACTGCTATGAGCTTCGAGACGATCGTAACTATTCAGCGCTATCCTTGCGCAGGGCCTTTGGATCCTGTGGCAAGGGTTTTTGTCGCCATGGACGGCGACAAAAAGCGGTCATGGAAGACCCAACGGGAAACAATCGCGTCCCTTGACATAGGATTCAAAGGCCCGGTGCTGAACAGATACAGACGATCAATGAAACCCGCAGTCAATCGATTCAGAATTATTACGGGGATGTGCTGCAAAGCAGTCATGATCTACGGACCACCTCAGGGTTTTCACAACCACTCTGGTTTTTTTCTCTGTCATCCCTCAGCCGTAGCCGATACGCCAGGAGCCAGCCCATGCTGTTGATCTGTTTCCGCCAAATCGTTCTGATCCTCATGCTGATGGGGGGATCTCTTGTTCAGGCGGCGGATCTGCGATTATCTTTTGGCGATCCTGAACAGGGAATTGCCGACGGTTGGCGTGAGCAGCATTTTCGCGCGACAGATCCGACGCAGTACCGCTTGCTCGAAGATGGTGGCGAGGTGGTGCTGCAGGCTGAAAGCCGCAAGCAGGCGTCGGGGCTGGTGTATGAAATCGATGTCGATCTCGCCTCCTATCCGATTCTCGTATGGCGCTGGAAGGTAGAGGGTATTATTCCTGCCGGAAACGCCCTGACCAGGGAGGGAGATGACTATCCTGCCCGCGTCTATGTGGTGTTTCCCCACTGGTTCAAGCCCAAAACCAGAAGTATCAACTACATCTGGGCCAATCGCCTGGCGCAAGGGGAGGTCGTTCCCAACCCCTTTTTCGGTAATGCCCGCATGATGGCGGTGCAAAGCGGAAATGAGCGGGCCGGCACCTGGATTACAGAATGTCGTAATGTTTATCAGGATTACCGCGAGATTTTTGGCGATGCTCCGCCAACAGCCGGAGCCATCGCCCTGATGACCGATACCGATAATACCGGCGGAGAAGCCCGCGCCTGGTACGCCGATATCCGTCTGGTGGCGGCAGACAAGGATGCTGATCCGCCCCTTTACTGCCCCTGAGCAGGCTTGATGTTGTTGCCAATACTCCTTCCTTGGAGCCGTTTTTGAACCGCCGCCGCAGTCTGATCAGGGTTTTCTTCAGGGAGGGTGTAGGGAAGTCAGAACAGTTCGGGTGAAAAAACCGTTGGCAGTTTGGCAGCCGCTTTAACCGTCCTGTTCCCAGATATCAGGGTTTGTAAGAATAGTCAAAGGTCATCTTCTCAGGCGCATGAAGGAAAACAGAATGACTTGCGAGACTCTCTTATTGCATTTCTGACAATTCCAATCATGCCGGTGCCATTCGACTTATTGCTTCGGCGACAAAACAGTTAAAAGTTGAACTTACATCCTCATTCCCGCGAAAGCGGGAATCCAGTGAGATTTTAGGCTGTTAAAGAACGGATCCCCAATTAAGGCACGCGGGGATGACAGGTTATTTACTCACCGGAGTAATAACATCCTTCTAACCGGGCGCAAGGACACCAATATCAGCAGGATCAGGGCGCTCCACTCCAACCACAGGGGCAGCAATTCCTGCACGGCACCGATCTGTGCCGGAACTTCAATGCTAAATTCCCTGACAACCCCGTCAACCAGCACTCCGAGTACCAAGGAAGTAGAAACAATACCGATCAGGTAGCAGCCAAGGGCACGATTGCCCATTTCCCGGCGCAGCACTCCGAGGGTGGCCAGACTTGTGATCGGGCCTGCCAGCAGGAATACCAGTACCGTACCCGGGGAGACCCCAGCCACCAGCATGGCTGCGGCGATGGGCGTCGCGGCGGTGGCACAGATGTACAACGGAATACCGATCACCGCCATGAGCAACATCGGCCCGAGACCACTGCCGTAAGCGGCCAGGGCTTGCGGCGGCACAAAGGCCAGAAGCAGACCCGCCATCACCAGACCGATCACCAACCAGAGGCGAATATCATCCAGGAGCTCACCGAAAGCATAACTCACGCCGTTACGCAACCGATCGACAAAGGGAAGCTTGGCGGCATTCTGCGGCACTGATTTGCAAGTACAGGTATCCTTGCAAGCAATATTGTCGGAAGACACTGAGTCAGGAGACAAGGGGAGATTGGTTGCAGATCTGTCTGATGTGGCAACAAGCAACCCAGTGATGATGGCAGTGACCACAGCGCCACTCGCCCGTACTATAGCCATGAAGGGTCCGAGCAGAGCATAGGTGATGGCGAGGGAGTCGACCCCGATGCCGGGGGTCCCAATGAGAAACGCGGTGGTTGGCCCACGGCCGGCACCGCCCCGGTGTAGCGCCAGAGCCGTCGGAATGGCTCCACAGGAACATAGTGGCAAAGGAGCTCCGATGACCGCTGCACGGGCGATGTCCAGCAGGTCGGATCCGCCAATCAGACGCTGCAGAACATCTTCAGGCACAAAGGCTTTGATCAGCCCGGCGGCAAAAAACCCAACCAGCAGCCAGGGTGCAGCTGTTAGGGCAATGGAGAGAATTTCGTTAAGGATGATCATGTGTCGGATTCCAATCAAGGGTTATCTGTCGAAATGATTTGTTGTACCATTATCAAGTATCATCCGAAGACCGCTGACTCCACAACCCACTGACAGGATTATCCTTGCGCGGGGACCAGCAACAACATAATAAATCGTCCTCACCGGAGCCACAAGACAGCGCTGCTGAACTCCAATCCCAGGTGAGAGAAGCAAAAGAGTGGCACCAGGAATAGTCGCAAAATCATTGTTGGTGTAGACGGGCATTCTTGCCCTTGCCATAGCAAATGGTGCTCTAGGTGAAGCCGCTCTGACGCCAAAATCGGGCCAAGCGCCCGGCCTTTCCCTGCGCGCTTTTTTCCTTTCAGCGCTGAGCGTATGTGTGGCGTATTTTGTTCTACCTGGTTGGGGGCGACAAAACCGTGACAGCTTGCTGCCATTGGTGGAGGCTGGTTAGTCCTCACGCTGATATGACATGGGGTCTTGTACCCGTGCGGATCTGGACACATAAGATTGACGGACTAAAAGAAAGTGACTTTATTCTTGCGGCAAAGATCAGCGTATTGAAAAAACGGGCATCCTAATATCAGCAGAACGGGCAGGAGACCGGATATTCGGTGGCCGGAACCGATCAGGTTTTTATTCTGATTGCTTAAGAGACCCACCGGGTTTCTGAGCGGTTTTGCCAGCGTCCCAGCAGCCAGCGCCCCAGCCCCATCCCAACTAGCGTCATGAACATCACCGGGAGAAAGTGCCAGACTACAAGCTGCACTGGATCATCACTGGGATCCACCAGCCGCAGCAGGATATAACCCAGGCCGGCAACGCACAGACCGATCATGCTCCCGGCCCAGCAGCAGCGGGTGGGGGCGGCTTTGGCTGTGACATAAAACATGACTCCCCCCGGTAGCAGCCCGTAGAGGATGATGCGCACGACACAATCAAAGCGACCCAATTGTAGGCACTCACTTAAAGTCAGGGTACTGAAGTTCCACATGCCGTAGATAAGCAAGCCGGCAAACAGGCCCAGGGGTAGTAAGGGCACAAAGCGGACCCAGGGTTTCTGGTTGATGTCGGGCAGGCTGAGCCAGCCGGCAGCCAGCGTACTGAGCAGCACAACGCCCAGCATCAGCAGGACTTCAGTTAAAAACAGGCTTTGCTGAATTTTCTGACCGATATCGTCGCGCAACCCGTGGCTCACTAACAACAGGGCAAAGTAGAGGGTCATCAGCATCAACAGGCGCAACACGACAGCGGAAGCCTTGGGTGCAGCCTTTGGCGCGCCTGCTTGGGCAAGTCGGGTGATAAGATCACTGGTTTGCATGAGAATCTTCCTGTTGGGCCTGTAGCGCCAGGGTTTTCATGGCGCGGTGGACGGCGACCTTGACGGCGCCCTCAGTCATGCCGAGGCTGTTCCCCACGTCCCGGGCACTATGCCCTTCGATTTTCATCATCTGGATAATAGTTCGCTCCCGCGGGGATAAGGTTTCAAGTAATCTGTCAAGCTGTTGACGATCATCCAGTGCCATCCGCAACTCCGGTGCCCTCTGTTCTGCAACAGCCTCCAGTTCCACCTGGATTCCCGCCGCTTTACGTCGGTAATGGCTGCGCAGATGATCCTTGATCTTGTAATCGGCAATGGCAAACATCCAGTTCAAAAAAGAGCGATCGCTATTGAAGGTGTGTCCGGCGCGATGGACGGCCAGCAGGACGTCCTGTACCTGATCCTCCAACTCGCTGTGATCCCCCAGGCGCTTGTAGATAAAACCCCGAATCATTGGAGCGATATCCGTTAGCAGTTGATGGTAAGCCTTGCCGTCACCCGTCTGGGCTTTACGCATGGCTTCGGCAAGCTGCCGATCTGTTGGTGAAGGAGCCATCTTGGGTCTTCCGATAGTGATTTATTTGCAGAAACCATAGCATGATACGCTGAATATGATAAAAACAAACCTCTTCGCTTTTGCCTTCGCTTTTGGCGAGGTCAAGCAGATGATGACCCGGACGTACGAGTCAACGCGTCAATGGTTGGGTGATGGCAGTCTAGATCGGGATGATGACTAGGCAGGGATTGTGCCGCATCGCCATGACATGTGATCATAAGTGACTATGCAGTTTCTGGTGCGAATAATCGCCACCAGTACTTATCTTTCTTGCTTTTTTAAGGCCTCAAGATCAGGAATCAACAAAGAGCGGTAGGCGGTTTGCAGAAGTCCTGCACGTTTGAGCCGGGCGATTTCCTCAGCGACAGCTTCACGCGTTGCTCCCACCAGATAGGCAATATCCTTCTGCGTAATTGTCAGCCTGATGCCGTTTGCTTCCTTGATTCCGTGACGTTCGGTGAGGCGTAGCAAGGTTGTTTTGAGTCGTTCCGAGACAGATTTAAAGGTCAGATCCTGGAGACGGGTTTCCAATTCGCGCAGGCGAAAGCCGATCAACTTCATGATATTGAAGGTCAACTCCGGATGTTCAGTCAGAAATTTATTAAAATGGGTGCGGCTGAAGATACAGACCAGGCTGTCCTCGGTAGCTTCGGCAAAGTGTGAGCGCCTTTTTTCATCGGTGACGGCCAGTTCTCCAAAAATTTCACCAGGGCCTAAGACATCGAGCGTGATTTCATTACCTTCGGCATTCACCATTCCCAGGCGAACCCGCCCTTTTTTAACCAGATAAATCTTGTCACTGACATCACGGGACAGATAAAAAGGCTGGCCACGGAGGCATTCCTCCATTTTGCTGATACCTGCCAGATATGACTTGTCCTCATCACTGAGGTTGGCAAAAACCCCGCCGGCATTCTTGATGTACCAGATTTTATCCTGCATTCTTTCTTCTCCGATAAACATTAAGGCCCTATTTTAACAGGTTTTTACTTGATTAAAAGAATTAACTTAACAAATAATTCCACCACTTTTACAAAAAGTATCCCAGCTTATATTTAAACGGGTTCAAATAGCGTTCTAATGACAAAAAAGCACTGAAAATCTTTCAGGAGCCGAAACGATGAAAAAAAATAATTCTGCCGGGAATGTTCTTTGTTGTGCCCTATTCATTATTGCTCTGACCTGTTTTTTTGCCTCAACAGCGATGGCTTTGAAAATCGGAGATAGCGCACCGGATTTTGCAGTGCTGGATATGCAGGGTATTCAGAGAACCATGACGGATTATCAGGGGCAGGTGGTCATCGTTAATTTCTGGGCGACCTACTGCCCGCCTTGTCGTGAGGAAAAGCCGTCGATGGAGAAATTTTATCAGGAGAACAAAGATCAGGGATTGCAAATTCTTGCGGTCACCGGTGAGAAAAAACGGTCGGTAGAAAGATATCTAAAAAAATTCCCTTTAAGTTTAAAAGTGTTACGGGATGAACAAGGAACAATGCATAGATCCTATGGTGTATTAAGTTATCCACAGAGCTTTGTCGTGGATCGTCACGGAACAATTGTTCACGTCTTTTTTGGATCACAAGACTGGACCGGTCGTGCGGTTTCAGAGGTGATTTTCCCTTTGCTGGCAGAATAAACGGCCGGTAGCGAGAACAATTTATGGGTATCGGCGCCGATGTTACCATCTGGGTTGCTTTTTCTGCCGGCATCCTGTCGTTTTTGTCCCCCTGTGTGTTGCCTCTGGTCCCCGCCTATCTGACCTATATTTCCGGTCTTTCTTTTGCCGAACTTAAAGATGAAAAAGTATCAAGTACGGGTCGCATTCGCATCTTCTGGCATGCCCTGCTGTTTGTTGCCGGGTTTTCTCTGATTTTTATTACCCTCGGTGCTTTAACCGGACTGGCTTCCGCGTCGGTTAGTTTTTATCTGCGCGATGCCTTGGGGGTCATTCAGAAGGTCGGCGGGGTGTTGATCTTTCTGTTCGGAATCCATATCAGCGGCATTTATCGCTTCGGTTTTCTGTTGCGGCAAAAGCAGGTCCATCTGCAGCATAAACCGGTCGGGCTGGTGGGCACTTTTCTGATCGGCATTGTCTTTGCTGCCGGTTGGACACCCTGCGTTGGACCAATCCTAGGAGCTATTCTAGCGGTTGTTGCGGGCAGTGGTGGCGGTGTCGAGCAAGGCACCATTCTGCTCAGTTTTTACTCTGCCGGACTGGGCATCCCCTTTATTCTTTCTGCTCTTGCATTTAACCGTCTGGTCGGCATTTTTGACCGGATGAAAAAACATATGCACTTGCTGGAACTGATCACAGGTTTGCTCCTGATGGGCACTGGTCTGCTTTTGTTTTTTGATCTGTTCAGTGAGATTGCCTGGTATTTGTATGAGCTGCTGCCGGAGGGTTTAGGTTGATAAAGGGAGCATAAGTATCGGTCTAGAGTTGCCTTGTTGAGACAAATCGCGAGAAGACGAAAAAATCCTAGCGGCGGGCCTGACGTCAGACACGCAGCTAGGATCCCTTAGGATAAAACCGTTCACTAGCCTCTTGTCTTGTCTTGTTCAACGAGATGTTCGTTGATATCAAAAACAGAGCCACAGTTGGGACATTTGACCATAGTTGGCTTGCCCGCTGCGCAAGCCGTTAATGACAATGCCAGCAGTAAAAGAACACCCCACCCCGCTAACTTTTTCATAGTATTTCTCCTTTCTTAGAGATCAAAAGACTCAGCTGAGTCGTCTATGTAATTGTAATATTATGAGACAGGAGATAATAAGAATGTAGTCAGGAATACAATTCAGAGATTTATTCAGGAAAAATTTCATTTTTATTTTTAATTGTAACCATTAATACAATCCAAACAGCATATAACCTTATATACATGTAATCAAAGAAGTAATGTAGGTTTTTTGTTCGTGAATATTCGATCAAAAGTGTCTTTTTTACTCAAGGAGAAAAAAATGAACTACATCTCGGGATTAAGAAACCTGCTTTTGTTGCTCATAGTAAGCGTTATTGTTGGCTGCGCTGGGCCGGCGAAACGTGTTGATCCGGTCAATGCCATTGCCTTGTCTGCTCCAGTTGCTCCCGGATTAGCGTTGCACCAGGTCAGTACCGATCTGGGTGTAGTTCTGGAAACATTGTCGGAAAATTGGGAGATAACTATGGTGCCGACACTCAATATGTTGGAGCATCAGGCCGAACATGAAGAGGAGAATGCCGTCAACGCAGGGAAGCGGATCTCGAGATCAGAGGCTATGGAGCGCGCGCGCCGATTTTTTCAAAACAGTAAGGACCTCTATTTTCTTAATAGTGATAGTGACGCCCATTTGCTGTTCAGTTTTGCTAAGTTAACGCCGCGCCAGCCGGAACCGACGGCTGATCATGTTGCCAACTCGGTTCTGGCGGCAATGGCCGGGGTGACTGCAGAAGGGTGGATCAAGCATGCAGAAAGCCATCAACCTGTTCAAGTTAAGGGAGCCCAGTACGCACATTATTTTGAAATTGACTATACAAAAGACAAAGAACGCCAGTTTTTCAAGGGACTTGTTGGCTATACGCAGCCTTACTGGTTCTGGTTTTATACTTATGACCATCTCCATGCCCCCCAAGATAGCGCTTTATTGGAGCGAATTTTTGAAACTTTCGAAGTTCGTACCGATGTCGCTCGCTAAATATGTTGACCAGAAAAAGGCCTACTCACCAAGGTGTTGACCAATGCTGATCGTTTCACAAAGATTAGCGTTATATTCTCCAGAACGTAATCAAAGCTACATTATTTTCCGATCAATGGAGGTAAGGTTTAGCCAGAAAAGAATATCAATGGTGTAACGTACATCGCATCGGTTTACATGTTTTTTTAAGGGTGTTGGCTCTAGGGAAAACTGTTTTATGCAGTTTAAAGTTGATCTACTGAAAAAAATGCCACCTTTTAGTCAGCTGTCAGAGGATGAGTTGAATCGTCTGATGAAGTCTGCTGACATGATTCGTTATAAGCGCAATGCGGTTGTTTATGTTGCCCATGATCCCAGTGACAGAGTTTTTGTCATATGCGATGGCCGGGTCAAATTGTCGCGTTCCAGCTCTGAAGGTCGTGAAGTTGTTCTTGATATTCTTGTTGCCGGCGAAATGTTTGGCGAGATGGTCATCTGCGGGGAATCTCTGCGAACCCACAGTGCGGTAGCGATCGATGATTCTCTGCTTTGCGCGCTCAAGCGCCAGGATGTTGAGTTGGTACTCCAGACGAATCCGGATCTTGCAAAGCAAATCTTGTGTCATGTTGGAGACCGTTGCGCCGAACTGGAGCTGCGTCTGGAAGATCAGATATTTCTGCCGGTTGAACAGCGCCTCTTGCTGATTCTCTTCAGACAGGCTGGTCGTCATGGCGAACGATGTGTCGATGGTAGTGTTATTATCCACTTGATTCAAAAAGATCTGGCCCATTTGATCGGCGCTTCACGTGAGACAGTGGCGGAGCTGCTTGCCACCTACAAAAAAAAAGGTGTTCTTCATACCGGTTATCGCACAATCAGGCTTCTGGATATGGATGCGATTAGCGCCGCTTTATCTGCAGAAGGTTGTGATTCCAGGAATCTACAATCGTATGCTTACTGCAGGGCAAAAACCATCAGAACACTGGCGCTAAAATAATGAATTTAGCAGTTACAACAACGCTTGTCGCTCACATCGGAGCGTGGAGAACCCATCTTTAACTTTTAAAAGGAGATTCCATCATGAAAAAGAACAATCGGTATCTGAGCGCAATGGTATTAATCAGTTTATTTGTTTTACCCAGTAGTTTTGCCTTTGCCAACGGGTCTTCTTTGCCGTCGACTGATGCCGGAGAGGTTTACAACTATCTGACCAAGGAATCTCCCTACCAGACCTGGTCACTGTTTCCCGGGACACAAAAAATGTACAAAGGCCAGAGCCCTCACGGTGCCCTGATCACGACTTACGTTTCAGCGGATGTTAAACAGGCCATTGAAACCGGCAAGGGTAAGTTGCCTGACGGCGGTTTTATCGTCAAAGAAAATTACATGCCTGATGGCACGTTGGACGCTATCACCATTATGTACCGGGTAAAAGGCTATAACCCCGACGGCGGTGACTGGTTTTGGGCCAAATACGGTTCAGGCGGTCGGGTGGATGCTGCCGGCAAGGAAGCCATGTGCGTCGGCTGTCATGCCGCAGTAAAAGACAATGACTGGGTTTTTGTCGGTCCGATTAAATAGCGATCACAAACCTCCAGGCGCTTACATCTTGCCTGGAGGTTTTCAATCTCATCCTTCCCCCTTACTCTACCGACTTTTTCTTTTTCTAATAAATATACGTTCAGCACCGGGCCTTTGAATCCTCTGTCAAGGGACGCGATTGTTTCCCGTTGGGTCATCCATGACCGCTTTTTGTCGCTGTCCATGGCGACAAAAACCCTTGCCACAGGATCCAAAGACCCTGTGCAAGGATAGAGCTGAATAGTTACATATAAATATAAAAGTATCGGTAAAACTTATCAGAGTGTGAGCTGTGTTACATTCTGTCTTTACCGATCTCGTTAGCATTAAGTACAAGGGTTGTTTAAGGAGGCGATGGTTAACCCAAAGAGCTGTCGTTGAGGTTTTATTAATGACGCTTCGACAAAGGAGGTTTTATGAGTCGAATTCGTACCATTGATGTTCAGGAAGGATCTGCATACGTTACTTCTATTCTAAAGGAAATTCATCAAGCGTTTGGCTATGTTCCCCATCTGTTTTCAACTTATGCCCATCATCCGCCGCTGCTCGAAGCCAACTGGAACAAGGTGAAACGGGTGATGATGGAAGGTGACCTGTCGCGCAAGACCAAAGAGGCCATCGCCCTGCTGGTATCGCAGGACAATGGCTGTAACTACTGTGTTGCCGCCCATACCGGTGCTTTGCAGATGATCGGGCTCAGCGACGAAGAGATCGAAAAAATATCCTCGCAACTGGACGCTGCCGATTTTTCTGAACTGGAGCGATCCCTGATCCGCTTTGCCCGTAAAGCCAACAGCGACCCCCACCGGGTCAGCGATGAAGAATTTCAGGCGCTTAAAGCGACCGGCGCGACAGATGCACAGATTGTCGAGGCTTTGGGTGTCATGGAGGTGTTTACTGCTTTTAATAAATTCCTTGACGTCTTGCAGGTAGATTTGGGGTAGCTTGCAAGAAGATTTTAAGCAGGGGAAACACCCTCATTTGATAAAAGTACCAGATGATCGGCGAGCACCTTGCTGCCGGGAGGAAACTATGGGTTTTTTGGGAAAAAAAGGAATTATTGTTGCTGTCGTTGTGGTTCTGATCGGGCTCTTTTTTGTGTTTGATCTGCATCATTTTCTGACCTTGGCGGAGCTGAAAACACGGCAGGAGGCCTTTCACCAGTTTTATCTGGCGAATCGTCTGGTGACCCTGGGAACCTATTTTTTGCTTTATATTGTCGTCACCGCCTTGTCGCTGCCCGGCGCAACCGTCATGACCCTGGCCGGCGGTGCCCTGTTCGGTTTCTGGTCGGCGCTGATCGTTGTGTCTTTCGCCAGTACCATCGGCGCGACTCTGGCCTTTCTGGTCAGTCGTTTTCTGTTACGTGACTGGGTTCAGGGGAAGTTTGGCGAACGTCTGAAGGCCCTCAATGACGGCATTGCCAAAGAGGGGGGATTCTATCTGTTTACCTTGCGGTTGGTGCCCCTGTTTCCTTTCTTTGTCATCAATCTGGTCATGGGTTTGACCCCGATGCGCACCTGGACCTACTACTGGGTCAGCCAGATCGGCATGCTGGCTGGTACCGCTGTTTACGTCAACGCCGGCACCCAGCTTGGTCAGATCGAGAGTCTGGGCGGAATTCTCTCACCCGGGCTACTCTTTTCATTTGTCCTGCTCGGAGTTTTCCCCCTGCTTGCCCGTAAAGGAGTTGATATGCTTCAGAAGCGCAAAAGCCTGAAGAGTTTCCCCAAGCCAACATCCTTCGACTACAACATTGTCGTCCTTGGGGCCGGATCCGCCGGTCTGGTCAGTTCTTATATCGCTGCGGCGGTGAAGTCGAAAGTCGCCCTGATTGAGCGCGACAAGATGGGAGGCGATTGCCTGAATACCGGCTGTGTACCGAGTAAAGCTCTGATCCGGTCGGCTAAAATTCTTAACTATGGC
The DNA here is from genome assembly GCA_019429255.1 of Desulfuromonadales bacterium. Taxonomy (GTDB): domain Bacteria; phylum Desulfobacterota; class Desulfuromonadia; order Desulfuromonadales; family Geopsychrobacteraceae; genus Pelovirga. Next base: position 59,520 of record JAHYIY010000010.1, read on the forward strand.
CGCCGAGCCAGTGAGTTTGGCTTGCGCCGCACGGATATCAATTTTGATTTTTCCGAGGTGATGGAGCGGGTGCAGCAGGTCGTAACCAAGGTTGAACCCCATGATTCGGTAGAACGCTACACTGATCTCGGGGTTGATTGTATTAAAGGCGAAGCGCGTATCACCTCGCCTTATACGGTGGAAGTGAACGGCCGCACCCTGACCACCCGTAACATTATCGTCGCGACCGGAGCTACCCCCTTTGTGCCACCGATCCCGGGGCTGGATCAGGTCGATTATCTGACCTCGGACAACCTCTGGCAGTTACGGGAATTACCAAAGCGTCTGGTGGTGCTCGGCGGTGGTCCCATCGGTTGTGAAATGACGCAAGCCTTCGCCCGATTTGGTGCGCAGGTGACCCAGGTTGAGATGGCTCCCCATATTATGGGGCGGGAGGATGCGGATGTCGCCGAATTTGTCCGTGAACGGTTTGTCACTGAGGGGGTGCAGGTTCTGACCAGTCACGCAGCTAAAGAGGTGGTTGTCAGGGGCGAAGACAAACTTCTGGTTTGTGAGCACCAGGGAGAACGGGTGGAGATCCCCTTTGACCAATTGCTGGTTGCCGTCGGCCGCAAGGCGCGGGTGGCCGGGTTTGGCCTGGAAGATCTGGGCGTCCGACTGAACGACCGTGGTACAGTTGACGTCGATCCCTTCATGCGCACCAACATCCCCAATATCTTCTGTGCCGGTGATGTTACCGGCCCCTATCAGTTTACCCATACCGCCGCGCACCATGCCTGGTATGCTGCCGTCAACGCGTTGTTTGGCGATGTTAAGAAGTTCCGCGTTGATTATCGCGTCATCCCCTGGTGTACTTTTACCGATCCCGAGGTTGCCCGCGTTGGCCTCAATGAAGCCGACGCCCGTGCCCAGGGAATCCCTTATGAAGTCACCCGTTTTGAGCTGGAAGAGCTCGATCGCGCCATCGCCGAAGAGGAAACCCACGGCTGGGTCAAGGTTATCACCCCACCTGGCAAGGATAAAATCCTTGGTGTCACCATTGTTGGTACTCACGCCGGTGATCTGATTGCAGAATATATCCTGGCGATGAAGCACGGTCTGGGCTTGAACAAGATTCTTGGCACCATCCACCCCTATCCGACCCTGGCCGAAGCCAACAAGATGACGGCCGGTGAGTGGAAACGAGCCCATGCCCCGGAAAAACTGCTGGCCTGGCTGGAGAAATATCACGCCTGGCGGCGGGGGTGAACCGGGGGTGGCTCAAAACCGGTTAACCCTTGTTAGTGCCTGAACAAAGTTGATGGCGTCGCAAAAACTCACCAGCTGCTGCGTTGCCGCCATCGGCTCACTGCTTCGACGTAGGTAAGTACTCCTCATTGTTCAATAATGGCGCTCCTTGCATATGGCGTTTTTAGCCTATCATCCAACCTGATGTTTTTTTGCGAAAGCATCAACGTTGATCTGTAGAAATAACCTTGTGGAGGAACGTATGCGTTTTTTGCACTGGTTGTATCCGGTGTTGGTTTTTTTGGTGGTGATGGTTTTTTCAGCAACGGCCGGTGTTGCTGAAGACAATAGTGAATTAGAAGGGCTCTATGCCCCCTATGCCGAGATACTGCAGCGTTTTGTCGTGGAAAAAGATCTGCCGGGAGGTGGCCTGGTATCAGCCTTTAACTATGAAAAAGCCCTCGCTGACAGTGATACGTTCGCATTGTTGAATCAGCAAAAAGCTAACCTGGCCGAGTTTGATCCCGGTAACCTGACGGAAAAATATCAATCCATCGCCTTCTGGCTGAATGCCTATAATTTTTTCATGATCGAACATCTTCTGACCCATCCCCTTAAAGGACAGCTGGTCGCTTCCGTCTGGGATTATGGCGGGCGCTATAATCCCTTAAAAAAGCACGTTTTTGAGCTGGAGTTGTTCACTGTCGGCGGTAAAAAATACAGCCTGAGTGCCATCGAAAAAGATATTCTGCTCGGTAGCGAGTACCAACGCAAGGGGTGGAAGGACGCCCGCGTTCATTACGCGGTCAACTGTGCATCGGTCGGCTGTCCGCCCTTAAGAAAACACCTTTATACCCCAACCAACACCAATGATCTGATGACGGCCAACACGGTTCGTGCATTCAAGACCCAACGCCAGTTACACATTGACGGGCGCACCCTGATGCTGTCCGAATTGTTCAAATGGTACGCAGATGATTTTATTGAAGCGGCCGGCAGTATTCGTCAATTTATCAAAGCCTATACCGATGAAGAACGTCATCCGCAGATCGATCAGACCGATCGGATAGGTTACATCGATTACGACTGGTCCCTGAACAGACCGGAAAATTTCAGCGAATTCAGATAAGCCTAGGTCATAAGACCATGAACCGGTTGATGTGCGTTTAAGAGGGAGGGTTTTATCATGGGATCTCATCACAAGACGGCTCTTATTTTTGCCGGTGGTGGCAGTCTTGGCGCCATTCAGGTCGGCATGCTCAAGGCCCTGGCTTTCCATGGTGTTCAGCCCGATTTACTGGTTGGTTCATCCGTCGGCGCGATCAACGCCGCCTACTTTGCCGCCGACCCTTCGCCTCAGGGGGTTGCGGGGCTCGAAGCAATCTGGCGTAGCCTGACCCGGGATGAGGTATTCCACTACTCCTGGTTTGGTGTATTAAGAAGCCTCTTAAGTAAACGAACCCATCTTTTTGATGAAAAAGTCTTTCTCCAGTTTCTGTCCAGACGTTTGCCTTACTGTGATTTTCAGGAAGCGACGGTACCGATTCATATTGTTGCCAGCGATTTTGTCAGCGGCGAAGAGGTGGTGCTTGAGCGCGGGGACATTCTTTCCGCCTTGCTGGCCAGCGCCGCTATTCCCGGGGTTTTCCCCCCGGTTAAGATTGACGGTCGCTACCTGATTGATGGTGGAGTGGCTAATCACACTCCGGTTTCAACCGCCATCAGGCTCGGTGCAACGCGTCTGATTGTCCTGCCGACCGGCTTTACTTGTGAGCCGGTTTTGCCTCCTACGGGCGCCCTGAGTATCGCCTTGCACGCGTTAAATCTGATTATTGCCAGGCAATTGCTACAGGATCTGGAAGGCCATCGGGATCAGGCCAAGATTGCGGTTGTGCCCCCCTTATGTCCCTTGCGTACCAATCCCCTCAATTTTCAAGCGGCCGGAGCTCTGATTGATGACGGGTTTGCTGCGACGACAAGCTGGCTGGAGCAGGATGGTCTGAATAGGTGTTCTTCTTTTGAGTGCCTCAAACAACATCTTCATTCACCTCAGGATACAGCCTCTGTCTGAAAAAGCTGATGAGGCGATGAAGCAATAGCACCTGGAATCCGTTGCACAGGAGAAATCATGATGACAATTTATATCAGTGTGGCCGTCTTGCTGGGTCTGGCATATTTTCGCGTTCAGCTGTGGCTCTGGTCGCTGATTCTGGTGGTCGGCATCACTGTGCTTGCCTACGCCTGGGGCGCACCCGCCGGCATCAGCGTTGGGGTAGCGGCTGTTGCGGCGGTGGCTGCGGTGCTTCTTAATGTGCGTCCACTGCGGCGCGAGGTGCTGACCAGACCGCTGTTTTAAGTTGACCTACTCTTATATCTATCAGACCCGCCAGTCAGTTTGATACCCAGAACGATAACCAAACTTATGGTTTATTGAGTTTGGCCTGGTCTTTTTAATCATTGGCATGAATGATGTGGCTGTCGACGTGACAGTCTCCACTAGGGGGCCATGCCTGACGGTTGATTTTCATTAAGCGCATTCAACTTCCAGGGAGTTATTACATGGATTACGTTCTTCCCGCTTTTGCCGGTTTTGTCGCTCTGGCTTCGGTCGTGCTCTCGCCTCGCGCCGAGAGTGAAGGTGCCTTCTACCAGGGCCTTGGTGCCAACGGCAGTCAACCGGGTCTGCTGAGTCTGACCTTTTCCCAGGTCACCACCTGGATTTTTGCCCGCTCGCTGATGAACGCCGCCATTCTCGGTTTCTATTACGGCATCTGGGGCACGCTGGCCTATGCGTTCTATTACTTCTCATTTCTGACCGGTGGCAAGATCGTTGACAGCTTACGCTTCGAACATGGCTTTCACAGTGTTCAGGATTTTCTGCGCTCCCGTTTTGGTCGTTGGGGAACGGGTTGTTACAATTTTGTCATCGGTATTCGTCTGATCAGTGAGGTGTTTGCCAACCTTCTTGTTATCGGCATTTTGTTTGGTGTCGCCGGCAGTCAGGCCTATACGCTGACCATTATCGGCTTCTCGGCGGTTACTCTGCTATATTCAATGCTCGGAGGCTTAAGTGCCTCATTACGCACCGATGTATTTCAGATGGTCATTTTTCTCGGAACATTGCTGATGCTGTTAGCTCTGGTGGTTGGTAGCCAGGCTGTGCAGTTGCAGGATCTCTGGTTCAAGCCGTTTGTTTTTGATCAACCCGGACCGGTCCTGATGCTGGTGGCGCTGCTGCAGGTCTGGAGTTATCCGATGCATGATCCAGTCATGATGGATCGTGGTTTTCTCGCCGATCGGGAAACTACCCGTAAAAGTTTTCTGCATGCCGCCTGGATCAGCATCATCTGTATCATCGCCTTCGGTTGTCTCGGTGTCCTGGCCGGCGCGCACGCCACTCAGGGGGCGAGCATGAACGAAACCCTGATGCAATTGCTCGGCAAGGTGCCGATGCTGTTTTTTAGTGCTGCACTGGTTATTTCGGCCATGTCGACACTGGACAGCACCCTGTCGAGCTCCGCCAAATTGCTGGCTGTCGACATGCGAATAATGAAAATGACGTTGCGCAACGGTCGGGCGGTGATGGCGGCATTCATGCTTGTCGGTTTGTTGCTGGTTTTCTGGGGGAATAATGATTTGTTCAGTGCGGTCGCCGTGAGTGGAACGGCCTCACTTTATCTGGCACCGGTCATTTTCTTCTCGCTCTGGGGCAAGCGCCGGGATATTCCGCTCTGGAGTTATCTGCTCAGTTTTGTTCTGGCATTAACCGCCTCGGCTCTCTATTTCACTGAGTCGAGCGGTTATAGCAGCCTACTAGGTGATGCTCATAAATATACCAAGTTGCTTTATCTGACCGTGGCGGTCATGGGCTTCGGATGCCTTGGTTTCTGGATCGGCGGTAGAAGAAATTCTGAACATCAGGAGAAAACGTCATGAATATGGCAAATTCCGTTGACCTGGGCGAAATGGCGGGAACGGTACTTGTTTTTGGCGGCCCTTACAGTAATCTGGCAGCAACAATGGCTCTGCGCGAGCGTGCCAATCAGCTTGGCATTCCGCCGGAAAGAACAATCTGCACCGGTGACCTGGTGGCTTATTGTGCGGAACCGGTCGAGACGGTCGCCCTGATCCGCGATTGGGGAATTGCCGTTGTTAAGGGCAACTGTGAAGACTCCCTTGCTCAAGGCACACCGGACTGTGGGTGCGGATTCGATGAAGGAACAACCTGTTCGCTACTGTCTGATAATTGGTATCGCTTTGCCGACCAGCGTATGTCCGAAAGTGACCGGAACTGGATGCGAACCCTGCCGGATTCCATCCTTTTCAGTATGAAAGGTAAAAGTATTCGCGTCATTCATGGTGGCGTTCAGCAGATCAACCGTTTTGTTTTTCCCACAACCGCAAAAGAGATCAAAAAAGAGGAACTTGATCTGGCGGGAACCGATATCGTCATCGCTGGCCACAGCGGTATTCCTGACGGGCAAGCCATCGGCGCTGGCTTTTGGCTCAATGCTGGAGCTATCGGGCTTCCTGCAAACGATGGTACATTGGATGGGTGGTACCTGCTGCTGTGCCCTGAAAAAGAAGCGGTAGTGTGTCGCTGGCAAAGGCTCTCTTATCCGGCAGCACGCACGGCGGAAGTGATGCGATCAAGAGGATTGGTCAACGGGTATACGGATACTTTGTGCACCGGCCTTTGGCCGAGCATGGACGTACTGCCGGAGGCGCAGCGTCAATTAAAGGGACGACCGATTATGATGAACGAGCTAACCTGTTGCTGACGAAAAGCGTCACGGACGATGAATCTGAGATAAACCGCGCACAAAAAAAGGAGTCCTAAAATGAAAACAATTTTTGTGGCAACGCTACTATTAATGATGACCTTCACTGGCGGTTTTGCTGCCGACGGGCTTGTCAGTGTAAAAAGTCCTTATTCAACCATACAGACAATGGACCGTCTGGAAGAAATAGTCACTCAAAAAGGGTTAACGGTCTTTGCGCGCATCGACCATGCCAAAGGAGCCCAACGTATCGGAAAGTTTCTGCGCCCAACAGAGCTCCTGATGTTCGGCAACCCACAAGGAGGTACACCTTTTATGGAATGTGCCCAAACCGTGGCGATAGATCTGCCCCTCAAAGCGCTGGTCTGGGAAGATCAGCAGGGACAGGTCTGGCTCAGTTACAACGAGCCCGGCTACCTGGCTGCGCGGCATGCCGCCGGGACTTGTCCGGTTGTCGATAATCTCAGCAGGGCGCTGAATGGCATCAGTCAAAAGGCCGTAGAAACTGAGGCAAAATAAGCCGAAGAGACTGCCAATGCAACACTTTAATTATTCACCCTGTCATCACATGTCGTCATCTCAGACAGAAGTTTTCGAGGATGACGAGAAAAAGGTCCAGGCACGATCATTTCTATTTTGTTGATAATTTTACAGTCCGGTTAAACAGCCTTGGCTTCTAAATATTAGCCCTTGCTTAGTTTCCAGGCAATACAAATTTAACCTGGTGTGGCACACATTTTTGGGGTAAGGCTATAACGTAAAAAAAATCAGTGAGGTGCAGGGATGAATCTTGTTTATCTGAATGGCCAATTTATCGAAGAAGATCAGGCCTGTATTTCGGTACTGGATCAGGGGTTTCTCTATGGTGACGGAATTTTTGAAAGCTTCCGTTCGATGGGCGGCAAGCTGTATCAGTTTCCCTTGCACTATCAGCGACTGGTTCAGTCGGCCCAGGCACTATCTTATCCACTGTTGTTTGCGCAGCACGAGCTGGAGCAGCAATTGCTCGAACTGCAGAATCGTAACCAGCTGGTTAACGGCTACTTTCGTATCACCATTACCCGCGGATTGGGGCAGATCGGATTTTTGCGCGACATGGAAAGCGCTTTGACCTGCCTGATCATTGGCAAGGAATTCAAAGGTATTGATGAGCCACTGTATCAGCAGGGCGTGCCCCTGACGGTAGCGCAAACCCGGCGCAATGCACCGGAAGCCATTAATCCCAAGATCAAATCCATCAGCAACCTCAACAGTCTCCTTGGTAAACTCGAGGCCAGGGCCGCCGGGGCCATCGAGGTAATCATGCTCAACAGTCGCGGGCATCTGTGTGAGGGATCGGCGTCCAACCTGTTCTGGGTACGCGACGGTTGGGTTTTTACCCCCGATGTGTCTACCGGTCTGTTAGAGGGGGTGACGCGTTCAACCATCATGCGACTGTGTGAAGAGAGGCTGAATTTACGAGTGATTACCGGTGAGTTCCGCCTGCAGGATCTGCACTACTCCGATGAGGTGTTCATCACCTCCACCTCCCTGGAGGTGTTACCGGTGGTGCGGGTGGATGATTTTGTTATCGGTAAAGGGGTGGTTGGGCCGGTGGCGCGGGATTTACGCCGGGAGCTGCAGCGGGATATGGGGGTGGGTGTACTGGTATAATGAAGTAGTGAGGTGGTATGGGGTCGAGACTCCCATACCAAGGGACGCTTTTCGCCGTCCATGGCCGCTTGACTGTCGCCATCCCTGGCGACAGACACCCTTGTTATGGGAGCCCCGACCCCCTTGCAGTATCTACGCGTTTTTTATTTTAACTTCCAGCTCGTTCCTTCACGACTATCCAGCAGTTCAATGCCACGTTCTTCCAGCTCAGAGCGGATCTGATCGCTGCGCTCGAAATCCTTGATCTGACGGGCCACCAGACGCTCGTTGATCAGGGCCTCTATCTCTTCCTTACTGATATCCAGCCCTGCCAGTCCTGCCATGCGCACCCGCTCAAGCCATTCTGCCGGTTGTGAGCCAAGAATGCCCAGAACGCTGCCAAGTTCAATGATGGTGGCGTGGAGATCCTTGACCTGGGCGACCAGTTCCGGCTTTTTCGTGAACTTTTTGGTGGCGATCAGGCGGTTGATGGTACGTACCCCTTCAAACAGATAGGCTATCGCCAGGGCGGTGTTGAAATCGTCATTCATCGCCTCGACAAACTGCTGTTTGAGCTCGGCTCCCAGGGTACTGGGAGGGGCCGCGGGATCAGCGGGAATGGCGGCGGTGGTATGTTCGGCGCTCTGCAGGGCCTCGTAGAAGCGGCTCAAGCCGGTACGCGCCTCTTTCAAATTGTGATCGGAAAAGTCGATGGGTGAGCGGTAGTGGGCGGTGAGGATGAAAAAGCGCACTACTTCCGCATCGTAGACTTTGAGAATGTCACGGATGGTGAAAAAATTGCCCAGGGACTTGCTCATTTTCTCCTGATTGACATTAACAAAACCATTGTGAATCCAGTACTTGACGAATGGTTTGCCGCTCGCCCCCTCGCTTTGGGCGATTTCATTCTCATGGTGGGGGAAAATGAGATCGCGACCACCACCGTGAATATCAAAACTGTCGCCGAGCAGCGAAGAGCTCATCGCCGAACATTCAATATGCCAGCCCGGTCGTCCCGGTCCCCAGGGGGAGTCCCAGCTGGGTTCCCCCGGTTTGGCGGATTTCCACAGGGCGAAGTCCATCGGGTTACGCTTCAGTTCCCCCGGCGCAATTCGCGCGCCGGCGAGCATCTCATCCTTATTGCGCTTGGAAAGTTTGAGGTAGTCGGGAAAGCCGTCCACCTGATAATAGACATCGCCACCGGCCTCGTAGGCCAGCCCCTTGTCGATCAGTTGTTGGCAGATGTCGATAATCTCACCAATATAGGCGGTGGCGCGCGGTTCATGGGTCGGTTTGACCAACCCCAGAGCGTCCATGTCTTCATCGAAAGCGCGGATAAATTCTTCCGCCAGTTCCTGGCTCGGAATCCCCCGCTCGTTGGCGCGGTTGATGATCTTGTCGTCCACATCGGTGTAGTTACGCACGTAGGTGGTGTCGAAGCCGATGTATTGCAGGTAGCGGAAGATCACATCGAAAACAATATTGGCGCGGGCGTGACCGATGTGGCAGTAGTCATAGACGGTCACGCCGCAGACGTACATCTTGACCTTGCCCGGTTCTAAAGGCTCAAAATCTTCTTTCTTGCCGCTCAAGGTATTGTAAACACGTAGACTCATAGTTGTCTCCAAAGATTCAGGATTACCACTTAAGCTCACCCTGTTTTGTCACCCTGCGCGAAGCCGCAGGGACCAGATGAGATGGCTTAAATAGATTCTGCGGCTTCGCATTGCTCCGCGCAGAATGACAGCTTCGTAGGTTGACACGGAAGCAACCAACTCTGTGTCTTAAGTGGAGAATATTACTCTTTAATCTTTTCCCAGGTATCGCGCAGGGTCACGGTGCGGTTAAATACCGGTTTCCCCGGAAGCGAATCCCTGCTGTCGATGGTAAAGTAGCCGACCCGTTCAAACTGAAAGGTCGCGCCCATTTCCTCATTCAACAGGCCCGGCTCCGCTAAACCCTCTGTTATTGTGAATGATTCCGGGTTGAGGGCAGCAAGAAAGTTATCCGCTTTATCCGGGTTTTCGAGTTGAAACAGGCGATCATACTGGCGGATCTCTACTGGTTTGGCATGGCGGGCGGACACCCAGTGAATAATCCCTTTGACCTTGCGCCCATCCGCCGGGTTTTTCCCCAGGGTGTCAAGGTCGGCACTGCAGCGAAGTTCGATCACTTCCCCCTGTTCATCGCGGATCACTTCATCGCAGCGGATGATATAGGCATTGCGCAGGCGTACCTCCCTGCCCGGTCCCAAACGGAAGAATTTTTTCGGGGGATCTTCCATGAAGTCAGCGCGCTCGATGTAGATTTCGCTGCAGAAAGGCAATAGCCGCGTCCCGGCTTGAGGGTTCTGCGGATGATTGGCGGCCACCAGCTCTTCAGTTCGGTCTGTCGGGTAGTTGGTAATAAGAACCTTGAGAGGTTCCAGAACGACCTGACGTCGCGGAGCGGTTTCGTTAAGTTGTTCGCGCACACAGTCTTCCAACACGGAGAGATCAATCCAGCTGGCTGAGCGCCCGACACCGATGCGTTCGCAGAAGGTGCGGATCGCTGCCGGGGGGTAGCCGCGGCGGCGCATTCCCACCAGGGTCGGCATGCGCGGATCGTCCCAGCCACTGACGTGGTTTTCCTTGACCAGTTGCAGCAGCTTGCGTTTGCTCATCACCGTGTAGCTCAAATTGAGGCGAGCAAATTCGATCTGCTGCGGCGCAAAGATGTTGAGTTCGCGGATGAACCAGTCGTAAAGCGGACGGTGATCTTCAAATTCAAGGGTACAAATCGAGTGAGTGACCCCTTCGATGGAATCTCCCTGACCATGGGCGTAGTCGTACATCGGGTAGATGCACCAGTTGTCACCGCTGCGATGATGATGGGCATGAAGAATCCGGTACATGGCCGGGTCGCGCAGATTGATGTTGGGCGAGGCCATATCAATTTTTGCCCGCAAAACATGGCTGCCGTCGGGGAATTCTCCCTGTTTCATCCGTTCAAACAGATCGAGATTTTCTGCGACAGAGCGGTCACGGTAGGGGCTGGCAATACCGGGCTCGGTCAGGGTGCCGCGATTAACGCGCATCTCCTCGGCACTCTGGCTATCGATATAGGCCTTTCCCTGTTTGATCAGTTCCACCGCCCACAGGTAGAGCTGTTCAAAGGTGTCGGAGGCGTAATAAAGGTGTGTACCCCAGTCAAAACCAAGCCACTGGACATCCTCTTTAATGGCGTCAACGTATTCGGTCTCTTCCTTGCTCGGATTGGTATCGTCGAAGCGCAGATGACAGCGTCCGGCGAACTCCTGCGCCAAGCCAAAGTTCAGGCAGATGCTTTTGGCATGGCCGATATGCAGATAGCCATTAGGTTCAGGGGGAAAGCGGGTGACGATGCTTTTGCGGCGACCACTGGTGAGATCGTCACTGATAATGGTGCGGATAAAGTTGGAGCCAGATGCCATCTCCGGGGTTGTCATGGATTACCTCAATATCAGGTTAACAGCGTGGCGCGGCGCGCACGGTCAGCTTGCGGTGGACGAACGATCAGGGCGACGGCATAGGCGGCTATCCCCTCACCACGGCCACAAAAGCCCAGTTGCTCGGTTGTGGTTGCTTTGACATTGATCTGTGGCAGGGGCACCCGGCAATCTGCGGCAATGTTCGCCATCATGGTCGGGATATGGGGCGCCAGTTTTGGTTGCTGACAGACGATGGTTGCGTCGATATTGCCCAGTAGATAGCCCTCTTTGGCGATCAGTTTCATTGTCTGACGCAGCAGCACACGGCTGTCACATCCTTTGTAGGTCGGATCTGAGTCGGGAAAATGGCGGCCAATATCGCCGCGACCGGCAGCACCCAAAAGGGCGTCACAGATAGCGTGCACCAGCACATCAGCGTCGGAGTGACCCAGCAGGCCCAACTCATAGTCGATAGTAACTCCACCGAGAACCAGTGGTCGTCCGGCAACCAGCTGGTGAACGTCGTAGCCCTGACCGATGCGTATCATGCCGATTTCTCCTGATAGCTGTCAAGCAGTGCTGTAGCGATCAGCAGATCCGCCGGCGTGGTGATTTTAATGTTGCGATCCTCTCCTGCAAGCACCCGTACCCTATAGCCGGCAGCTGCAACCAGGGCGGCGTCATCAGTCGCGGGGACGCTGTTGCAATCCTGTTGCTGAAAAGCTTTGTGGAGGATATCGAACCGAAACCCCTGTGGGGTCTGGGCTTGCCACAGCTGGTCACGCAGCGGAGAAGCGACAATTTGCCCCTGTATGACTTGCTTGATGGTGTCTTTTGCCGGAACGGCAACAATACATGCTCCGCCGGCGCTGATGTCGTCCAGCAGTGCGGGGAGCAGGTTGGGGTTGAACAGGGGGCGGGCACCGTCATGGATCAGGATGGGGCGTTCCGGCTGGTCATAGCCATCTTCAGCCAGGGCCTTAAGGCCGTTGCGCACCGAGTCCTGACGCTCTTTGCCGCCAGTAACCAGGCGGCGAACGCGCGTAAATCGATATTTATCCAGAATTTCGCGGCGGCAATAATCGCTATCATCCTCCGGCACAATGGGATAAATTGCCTCCACCAGAGGGTGTTGATCGAACAGAGCGATGGTGTGCGCGAGCAGCGGTTTGCCGTGCAACTGCAGATATTGCTTGCTGATTGCGGTTCCCATGCGGCGCCCTGAACCGGCGGCAGGAATCAGCACAATAGCTTTTAAGTCTGAAGATGGCGGTGTTGGCAACAATGGCTCCTCAATGTAAAAAAGACCAGGCACTATAGCACCTGGTCCTGTTTTTTTGAAATGAGAATTCACCTATAAAATCAGTGGAAGATGTTTTCCAACCGCTGCATGACTTGATCTTCTTTAGCTCCCTGGGCGAGAGCGACTTCGGTTACCAGCAGTTTGCGTGCCTGCTCGAGAACCTTTTTTTCGCCGTAGGAAAGCTCCTTGGCGGTCTTGATCTGGTAAAGATCACGCAATACCTCGGCAACCTCCAGCAGATTGCCGGTTTTCAGCTTATCGTTGTACTCGCGCTGACGGCGGCTCCAGGAAGCGATTTTGCCATTTTCGGTGCGTTCTGCCAAGGTATCAAAGATGCCGGTAATACGCTGCTGGTCAATCAGTTGACGCATGCCGACACTGGTGGCATTGCCGACGGGCACCATAATCCGCATGTCGCTATCGACCAGTCGCAGGATATAGTACTTCAGGGTTTGGCCGGAGTATTCCCGGATTTCAATATCCTCTATCACCCCGACCCCTTGGGTCGGGTACACTGCCATATCACCGATTTTAAACAAAATGAAACTCCTTTGTCTTGTCCTGTGAAGACTAACACAAAGGGGTCGAGGGGTCAATGCCTGATTTTATGATAAATATCTGATATATAGAAGGAAATTTTTCAGGTAAAAGACCTTGGCGGCCGTCTGCCAGGCTTTTGTTAGCTGCTTTCCCCTTAGCAAGGAGGAGTAATCATGCGTATTGCCATTGTTGGGGCTGGGGCACTGGGTCTGTACTATGGGGCCATGTTGCAGCGCAGTGGTGTTGATGTTCATTACCTGTTGCGGCGAGACTATGATGCTGTTGTCAGGCACGGGTTGACAGTCTATTCGGTTCAAGGGGATTTTCACCTGCCGCAGGTCAAAGCTTACCCGGCTGTGGCAGAGATCGGGCAGGTCGATCTGGTAATTGTAGGACTCAAGACCTTTTCCAACCATCAGATGGCTGCGCTGATTCGCCCTTTATTAAAAAAAACAACCGCCATCCTGACGTTGCAGAATGGCCTGGGAAACGAGGACGTCCTGGCCGCGGCCTTTGGATCGGAGCGGGTTCTTGGTGGCATTGCTTTTTTGTGCAGCAATCGCGGTGAGCCTGGCGAGGTCCATCATCTCGGCGAAGGAAGGATTCGCCTGGGGGAATTTGCCGCCGGTTTGACCCCGCGCAGTGAGGCGCTGGCGGCCATGTTCAGGTCTGCCGGAGTCCCCTGTGAGGCGGTCGCGGATCTGCGCCGGGCGCGCTGGGAGAAGTTGGTCTGGAATATCCCTTTCAATGGTTTGTCGGCGTTGCTGGACAAGGATGTGACCGAAATACTGACCTTTGAGTCAACTCGTGAGCTGGTGCAGGAGTTGATGCTGGAGGTCATTGTCGCAGCCAATGCCCAGGGCTTGAGTCGCGAGATTGCCGGGCCGGAGTTCAGTGCCCAGATGATAGCCTTCACTGATCAGATGGATCACTATCGTCCAAGTATGCAGATCGATCGCGCAGAGGGCCGCCCCCTCGAGCTGGAAGCGATTTATGCGGTTCCATTGCGTCAGGCTGCAGCCGCCGGAATGCCAATGATCCGGGTTGATATGCTCTACCGACTGCTCCTCAGTGACGAGAAATTGAGTTCACTGTGCTGATAAGTCTACAACAGGCGTAACGATAAAGCTCCATCCTTGCCAGTGCTGAACAGTTACGAACAGGCCTGGGTTAATTTCCGGCAGGGACCAGAATCGATAGCAGGAAAATGACGCAAGCGACCACGACAATACTGGGGCCGGTTGGTGTGTCCCAGTAGTAGGATGCGCCCAATCCACCGGTCACAGCGCAGCAGCCAAAAACGCCGGCTAGCAACGCCATCCCCTCAGGACTGCCGGCAAAGCGGCGCGCCGTAGCTGCTGGAATGATCAGCAGGGAAGTGACCAGCAACAGCCCTACCACCTTCATCATCACCGCCACCGTCAGGGCAATCAGCGCCAGAAACAGGCTGTTGATGCGTTGCACTGCAATTCCTTCGACCCGCGCCAGATCCTCATGAATGGTGATCGCCAGCAGCGGTTGCCAGAGCCACAACAGACCCACCAGAGCCGTACCGCCGCCTACGTAGATCCACAGCAGATCGGTTATGCCGATGGCGAGGATGTCGCCGAACAGATAAGCCATCAGGTCGATGCGGAGGTTGGGCATAAATGCCAGTACAACCAATCCCAGCGACAGAGCGCCGTGGGACAGGATACCAAGTAAAGTGTCGTTGGCCAGCAGGCGCTGGCGCTGACCGATAAAGAGTAGAAGGGCGAGGAGCTGACATACCACAATCACGCCAAGAGTGAGGTTAATAGAAAGCAAAAAGCCAAGTGCGACACCAAGAAGTGCAGAGTGGGCAAGGGTGTCACCAAAGTAAGCGAGCCGTCGCCAGACCACAAAGGCGCCAAATGGCCCGGCAATCAAGGCTACGCCGAGGCCGCCGATCAGGGCGCGCAGGATAAAATCATCGAACATGGGAACAGCCTTCGTGGCGATCGAGATGATGAACGCGATCGTGCTGGTAAAGGGCAAGTTGACCATACATTTTCAGGTATTCGGGGTCGCTGGTCACCATGGCGGGGGTGCCGCTGCAGCAGATGTGGCGATTTAAACAGAGAACCCGGTCGGTAGCTGCCATCACCAGATGCAGATCGTGTGAGACCATCAATACCCCACATCCCTGTTCGCTGCGAATCTGGCCGATCAGTTGATAGAGCTCGATCTGGCCATGAACATCAACTCCCTGCACCGGCTCGTCGAGAATCAGCAGGTCGGGTTTGCGCAACAGCGCCCGGGCCAGCAGCACCCGTTGCGCTTCGCCGCCGGAGAGGTGACGCATGGCCGCAGTGAGAACGTGGAGGGCACCGGTCTGCTCAAGAGCGGCGCACAGATCAGTTTCTCCGAGCCCTTTACCGGCAAAGGAGAGAAAACGTTTAACTGAGAGAGGGAAGGTCGCGTCGAGCTCGAGGCGTTGCGGCATATAACCGATGGATAATCCGGCGCGCTGGACGATGGTACCGGATGATGGCTGCTGTAACCCCAGAACAACACGCAGCAGGGTTGTTTTGCCGGCACCGTTAGGTCCGATAACAGTGACTATCTCCCCCGGTTCAATGGCCAGGCTGACGTTGTCCAGCAGCTGGTTGTTGCCGAGGGTCAGATTGATATCATGAGCTATCAACAAGGATGAGGCGATGGCGGTCATTGCTTCTCCTTCATTGAAGAGCACTTGGGACACAGCCCCATGACTTCAACCGCACTGTCTTTCACAACAAAACCACATTGCCGGGCATTCTGACGAATAGATCGGGTAACGGTACTGGAATCATGCTCAGCGCAGGTTTTACAGCTGGTGCAAATCAAAAAATAGCCTTCGTGTGCTACTCGCGGACGGACACAGCCAACAAAAGCGTTCAGCGACGCGATGCGGTGGATAAGGCCAAGATTCAATAAAAAGTCCAGGGCCCGGTAAACAGTTGGTGGCGCCGTGCGCGACTCTTGCTGCAGGTTTTCAAGAATCTGATAGGCCCCGATCGGTTTGTGCTGTTGCCAGATCAATTCAAAAACTTTACGTCTAATGGTTGTAAAGCGCTGTCCTTGCTCATGGCAGATCTGTTCTGCCTCTGCGAAAGCGCGGTTTACACAACCTTGATGGTCATGGGCCGAATCAGCAAAAACAGATGGATAAGAAAGGTGCATTGACTATCTCCGGTGCTACTTGACTTATAAAATGGTACAATATAACATTTCACTTCTGGCTCCTATCCTAATTCATTCTCCGGAGAAAAACAATGAAGAGACTCTTTCTGTTCCTGTTGTTGCTGGTTGGTTTGGCCCTGCCGCTACAGGCCCAGCAGCCTCAGAGTCCCAAAGTAGTTGTGAGTATTAAACCGATACATTCCCTTACCGCTGCGATCATGGAGGGGGTTGGTGCTCCGCAGTTGCTGATTAAGGGTGCCGGTACCCCTCACGGGTATTCGTTGCGTCCGTCAGAAGCGCGGATGCTGGCAGATGCTGATCTGGTAATCTGGATTGGTGAGGGTCTTGAAACTTTTTTGGTTCGACCTTTAGTCAATCTAGGAGAAAAAGCGCAGCGGCTGGCAATAGCGGAACAACTCCGGTCAAAGATGCTGACGATCCGAGAAGGCGGAACCTGGGAAGGGCATCACGCACACGGCCATGACGCACATGACCGCGAAGAATGGGATTATCATCTGTGGACAAGTCCTCTGCTAACCAAAGAGATAGTCACACTGATTGCAGAACAGCTTATGACCGTTGATCCGGATCATGCGGCGACCTATGCTGCAAATGCCGCTTCATTAATCACCAAGCTTGACCAGTTGTACCATGAGGTTAAGAATCAGTTGCGCCCAGTGACTAAGGTTCCATACATTGTCTTTCATGATGCTTATCAGTACTTTGAACGGGATTTCGGTATGAACGCCGTTGGCTCGGTGACTATCGACACCGAGCGTTCCCCGGGGGTGCGGCGAGTGCAGGAAGTGCGCAGTAAAATCAGTGAACTTGGTGCGCGCGCGGTGTTTAGTGAGCCGCAGTTTCAATCGCGCATTGTAGCGACGGTGCTGGAAGGAACGGGGGCCGAAGCTGGTGTACTTGATCCACTGGGGGCGAATCTGGCAGAAGGTCCGCAGGCCTATTTCTCGTTGATCAGAGAGATGGGGTCAAGCATCCTGGCTACCCTGAAGGAGTAACAGAAAACCGCCCTGGCGAATAGCGATTAATGGCTTCGGCAGGGCGGTTGAGGTAAGGCAACAAAAAAGTCAGACTGACGCAAATGCCGATACCAGATCGTTAAGGATCTTCTTGCCTTCCTGGACATAGGGGTCATCGTTCAGGACTTCGGTCAGCGCCTCCTCCCGACTTTTGTCACCATTATCCATGTTCGGCGAAATCACCCCGTGGGGGGTGTTAAGGCTCTTTTGCTCTTCCTGCAACTGGCGGCGTTCTTTCAGCATTGTTTCAAGCTGCAGGGACTGGGTGGTTTGCTGACGGCGCTCGGCGGAACGCTGTGCGGCCTTGATGATGCTGACAAACTCTTTGTTATTACTAATTCGCTCGAGACTGCGTTGACGCAGATTTTCCAGGTTATCTGGTGGCCTCTTCCAGGAGCTGAATTTCGCAGGATCAATCCGATCCCAGGGAAGGGCATTCTCGATATATTTTTCACCACTTTCAAGGCCATCAAGGCGCGAAGGGAGAATGATGTCGGGGATAATGCCGCGCTCCTGGGTTGACTCACCGGTGATTCGGTAGAATTTCTGAATCGTCACCTTGGCCGCTCCCAAGGGCATGTACTGGGACATGCCGCGCAATCTGACAAAGCGATCGAGATCAAGAACCGCCTGAACCGTGCCTTTGCCGTGGGTGTGTTCATCGCCGACGATCAGGGCACGGCCATAATCCTGCAGGGCACCGGCCAGAATTTCTGACGCTGAGGCGCTGAAACGGTTCACCAGCACGATCATCGGACCATCGTAGGCAACATTTTTATTATCATCACGCATGGAACGAATGGCGCCGGAACTGTCACGCACCTGAACCACCGGTCCACCGTCAATAAAGAGGCCGGTCACGCTGACCGCATCGGTCAGGGAACCACCACCATTATTGCGCAGGTCGAGGATGAGCCCGGAGATTCCCTGTTCCTTTAACCGAAGCAGTTCATCGCGAGTATCGTCTGTGCTGTTACGCTCGGTTTTGCCGCTGTGATCACGATAAAATGAGGGGATTTTTACATAGCCGATGCGGGCGCCATTGATCCCGTCAATCAAAGTGCTTCTGACAAAAGATTCTTCGATTTCGACAACATCACGAATAATCGGTACCATCAGGCGACGTCCATCCGGTTTGCGCAGGGTCAAGCGTACCTCGGTTCCCTTCTTGCCGCGAATCAGCGATACGGCATCGCGCAGGCGGGTATTGGTGACTTCAACCGGCTCGGCAGTTCCTTCAGCAACCTTGAGAATAATGTCGTCCGCCTCCAGTTGCCCCTGGCGCGCCGCAGCGCCGCCGGGAATCACCCGAACCACGCGAATAAAGCCGTCATCATCACGCAGGGTCGCACCGATTCCCTCTAATGACCCGCTCATCTGGATATCGAAATCTTCCTTGCTGGTCGGCGGCATGTAGTTAGTGTGAGGGTCATAGGCGCGGGCGATAGAGTCAAGATAGCGGTCGTAATGATCCTGCTCGGTTTCCGCCAGCATCCGGCTCAAGAAGGTGTTGTGAGCCTTGGCGACATTGTCACGCGATTTGTCCAACAGCTCGGCGTGGGATTCTTTATCAACCGGCAGTAATTCTCCGTGTTCATCAAGACCGATGTCATTTTCACGCAGGCTGATATAACGACTCAATAGCTGAAATTTGATGTTTTTGCGCCACAGTTCGCGCAGCTCGCTGAGATTAGCGGCAAATTCATATTTGTCCGGGTCGTTTTCGATCACCTCATCCGCGTCAGGGTCGATGGGTTCATCCAGGATCGTTGCGGTGAGGGTTTGTACCTGTCTGATCCTTTCCTGCAAGAGTTCTCTGCCGGTCAGGGGCAGATCCAGCCGTCCACGGCGAATGGCGTTGTCGATCTGGTTGCGGTGAACCTGTAACTGTTCGACATCTTCCTGAAGCAGAAAGCGTTTTTGTGGATCGAGCTGTTTTAAATAGAGGTCGAAAGCGGTCTGCGATAGCTGAATTTCGCTGAGTTTCTGGTTGTAATGCTGACTGCCCAGTTGCTGATGCAGGATATGGCCGAGTAAACGGGCGCGGTTGGTGTTAAGGGGCTCATCAGCTAAACCGATGGACGCTGTCTGCCACAGCAGCACCAGAACAATAAAGAAACTGCGAACCATTGTTTTCGTGAACAACGACATAAGCTCTCCAACGCCGGATGATGGCGGATGTTAGATGATTACCAAGGCAGTGTACCTCCGCTAAGCACCTCGTCGCAAGGTTGAATATCTGCACTTGTCTATGTGTAATTGCGCAGAGGGTATTACCAGGTCAGTTGTTTTACTAAAGAGGGATGCGCATTTTTTTACAGAAACTGCGCAACACCAGCTCGGCCTGACTCAGACGGGTCATGCGGTAGTTTTTTTGTTTAACCGCGTCGACATCTTCAAGGGCAACCTGCAGCTGACGCAGTTCGCGCTGAACCATTTCTAGATTGCTGAGCAGGGTTTTGAGCTGGCCCGGGGTATGGCCTTTGAGCATGGGCGGTGAAAGGCGGACAAAACCTTCGGACACTGCCTGGGCAAATTTTTTCGGGTTACCTGAAATGGTCATCAGTCTTCCTTTTAAGGGGGGCCGGGCTCAGCCAAACAGCAGAAACGCTAACAGGGTGACCACTGATCCCAGCAGTGCCCCGAGAAAAACCTCGCGCGGGGTATGGATGGCCATGATCAGCCGACTCTGACTGACAAGCAGCGCCAGAATCAACACCAGCAAACCGATCAGCAGCCCCGCGCCGGAGAGCATGGTCGATACAGCAATAGAAAATGCGACGGCAGAGTGACCGCTGGGCATGCCGCCATGCAGGGGAGAGCCGTGATTGAAGCGCGCCTTGAGCAGAATGACCAGAATAATAACCGCCAGCAGAGCGCCGACGGGTATCGTCCCTCCCGGTTCGCGAGTGAGGATTTGTGAGCGGTCAAACAAGGGGAAGATATGGCCGGACAGCACCAGATAACCAAGCACCACGGCACCGACGCTGGTGACCAGCACCGCACCGGCAGCAATATCTTTGGCCAGCTTGGCCAGTTCGTGATAATCCGGGGAAATCAGATCAACGACGGTTTCAATAGCAGTATTGATCATCTCGGCAAAAATCACCAGCAGAGCGGCCAGCACCAGCAGAAAAAATTCCAGTGCTGATACACGAAAGAACAGGGCGAGGAAGAGCACGGCCAGGGCCGCGACCAGGTGATAGCGGATATGGCGTTCACTCTTGGCCGCCCAGAGAATACCCTCGATGGCACAGTTGAGGCTTTCCAGCCAGCTTTTGGGTTTCATGGCTCCTCACGGTTGTTGATGTTGCCCTTTCTAACCTACGCAACCAACAGTAAAGATAGCAGGTTCGGCGACACGACACCAAGTCCATTTGCAGCGTTTACTTGGGAAGGATAAACAAGGTAGTCTTGCCGGCGAGACGCATATGAGCATCAGCCTAATCGCCAAAGGATGAATAACATGAATGATGATATCAACAACGACGAAGCAATGGGCATGGACGATGAGGACTTTGCCGCCATGTTTGAAGCGAGTCTGGCCGGGGTCGGACAGGAACTGCAAGCGGGAATGAAGATCACCGCAACGATTCTGCAAACAGGCTCTGAGTGGACTTTTCTTGACGTCGGTCAAAAGGGCGAGGGGGTGCTGGCGACGGCGGAACTGCTCGATGCCGAGGGGCAGTTAGCGGCGGCAGTTGGGGATCGGATCAGTGTTTATTTTATTTCGCGCAAGGACGGTGAATTGCGTTTCACCACCAAGATCGGTGGTTCCGGCTCAGGAACGGAACAACTGCAGCAGGCTTATCAGGGCGGTATTCCGGTTGATGGGCGGATCGACAAAGAGATCAAGGGGGGGTATGAGGTCGCCCTGCCCGGCAATGTGCGTGCCTTCTGCCCTTTTTCCCAGGTCGGGTTGCGGCCGCTTGACGCGGGTGAACTGATCGGGCGTGCTTTATCCTTTCGTATTACCCAGTTTGGGGAACGCGGACGCAATATTGTCGTTTCTCACCGGATGCTGCTCGATGAAGAACGGAAGGAGCAGCGCGAGTCGTTGCGCCAGACGCTTAAAGAGGGACAGATGGTCACTGGTACAGTCACCAATCTGCGTGATTTTGGCGCCTTTGTTGATATCGGCGGGATTGAAGGATTGCTGCCGATTTCCGAGATCAGTTACGGTCGGGTGGCAGATATCAACACAGTTCTGGAGGTTGGCCGGCAGCTGGATCTGATCGTTAAAAAAATCGATTGGGCTGAAAATAGATTCTCCTTTAGTTTGCGTGACACCCTGGCCGATCCCTGGCTCAAAGTCGGCAGCAGCTATCAGGTCGGTGGAAAATATTCCGGCACAGTGAGCCGCCTGGCCCAGTTCGGGGCTTTTGTCACCCTCGAAGAAGGGATCGACGGGCTACTGCATATTTCCAAAATGGGGGACGGGCAGCGCATCCGCCACCCCCAGGATCTGTTCAGGGTCGGGCAGCAGCTTAAGGTGGTGATCGAAAAAATTGATGAAAGTGAAAAGCGTATTTCCCTGGCCCTGGCTGGAGCAGCCGATGAGGTTACCGAAACCAGTTACAGCGAGGACTCTACTGGAGCTGGAATGGGAACCCTGGGAGAACTGCTCAGGGCCGGGCAGCAGAAAAAAGCGCGTCGACAGCGCAAATGAGCCAGGGGGTTTCACGTTCTGCGGTGTTGTTTGCCGTCTGCATGGCTCATTTTCTCATGCCCTTTATGATGTCATCAGTGGGGATTGCCCTGCCGGTCATTGGTCGAGAATTTCATGCCAGCGCCCTGCAACTGGGACTGGTGGAAACTACCTACGTGCTGTCGGCGTCGATTTTTCTGTTGTCCATGGGGCGCTTTGGCGATATCCACGGGCGGCGCCGAATTTTCCAGAGCGGACTGCTCGTTTTTGGCGGGATGGGGGGGCTGATTTCCCAGGCCTGGTCGATTGAAACTGTCATCGTCCTGCGCTTTTTACAGGGGATGGGCGGTGCCATGGTGATGGCGACAACCATGGCGATGCTGGTTTCGACCTTTCCCGTGGCCGAGCGCGGCAGGGCCTTGGGAATCGCCGTCGCCAGTGTTTATGCCGGTATTTCCTGTGGTCCTTTTGTTGGCGGTTTATTGGTTGAATTGTTGGGCTGGCGCTCCATATTTTATCTGATCTTCCCTTTAAGCCTGCTGACCTGGGGCGTGACCCGGCTCAAAATCAAAATCGAATGGGCCGAGGCCAGTGGTGAGCCCTTCGACTGGCGTGGCGCCATAACCTACGCGGCAGCGGTGATGCTACTGGTGATCAGTGTTACCAATTTAAGCAACAGCGATTGGGCCTGGGCGACCCTGGTTCTGGCCAATCTACTGCTCGGACTGTTCTTTTTTCAGCAGTCACGTCACCCCTATCCGCTGCTTAATCTTGGATTGCTGCTCAATAACCGGGTCTTTGCCTTAAGCAACCTGGCCGCCCTGTTCAATTACGCGGCAACCTTCGGTGTCACTTTCTTTTTGAGTCTTTATCTGCAATATGTCAAAGGGATGAGCCCATCCCAGGCCGGTCTCATTTTGATTGTTCAACCGATTGTCCAGACCCTCTTTTCTCCCTTCTGCGGACGTTTGTCCGACCGGATTCCGGCCTCCTATGTGGCTACCACCGGGATGGCCCTGTGTGCTGTGGGTTTGGCCGTTGCCTCGACCCTTCAGGCTGAATCTGCCCTGAGGGTGGTTTATCTGTTGCTGGTATTGATGGGGCTCGGATTTGCCTTTTTCTCCTCTCCCAACGTCAGTCTGATCATGGGCAGTGTCGAACCCAAATATCTGGGGGTGGCATCGGGCCTCAATTCAAGCATGCGTACCCTCGGGATGATGACCAGTATGATGATCATTACCCTGATCTTTACCTATCTGATGAATGATCAGCCGGTAACAGCTGCAACCCAACAGCAGTTTCTTGCCAGTATGCGTCTGGCGCTGCTGATTTTCAGCGGACTCTGTGTTGTCGGTATCGGTTGTTCGCTGGGGCGGATTGCCAGACCGCGAAGTTGATTGTGGCGCGACTCCCAGCGGAAGGGCAAATCTATTATTGGCATAATTAGTGTATGTGAACAAGGGGTGTGAGTCTGCTGGTGTTGTAAAGGAATGGGGCGGTGCAGTGCTTGCCTCGAACCTAGTTTTCAACGCCCTTGATAGAATTCGGGAGTCGTTCATGCGCATTCGTCTGGCCATCAGATACAGCTTTTTTTCTGGTTTGGTTCTCCTGGTCGTCATGATTGTTTCGACCTTTTTCCATATCAACAAAGTTCAGGGTCTGTTTGCCGAGATCGCTATGAACGATGCCGATGCCTTGGCCGATCTGATTTTAAGAAACTCCTATCATTTAATGATGGAAGATGATCGTCGCCATCTTCAGTTATTGGTGGAAGAAGTCAGTGAAAGCCAAATGATCGAGCGGATCCGCATTCTTGGGCGCGAAGGGATTGTCAGTTTCTCAACGAATATCGCGGAAGTCGGGACCGCTTTGGATATGCAGGATGACTCCTGCGCCTTCTGCCATGTGGCCGACACTAAGGCTCTTGTTGATGTTCCTGTTGAAGAGCGAACACAGATGGTCGCCGGGCGCTATATGAACGTTACCCGAGGTATTTACAACGATCCCGGCTGTTTCACCGCCGCTTGCCATGTTCATCCACCCGATCAGGAAAAGATCGGCGTTCTTGACATGGCTGTGTCTATCGAACAGCTGGAAAAATTGACGGAAATGCACGAACGCGATGTTCTTATAATGATCGTCTTTATGCTGCTTGCCCTGATTCTGTGTCATGGCTTATTAACCAGAAAACTGATTGAGGCCCCAATAGAAAAGCTCCTTGAGCAAACGGCGGCACTGTCTGCGGGTGATTTAAGCGCTCGTGTGAAAAGCCTGACAAGGGATGAACTGGGTGAGTTGGGCAGGTCGTTTAATCTGATGGCGGACAACCTGCAGCGGGCTCAGTCCGAGCTGCAGCAATGGACGAATACCCTTGAACAACGGGTAAATGAACGCACAATGGCGATGTCGGAGATGCAGGAGCAGCTGATCAGGTCGGCGAAACTTGCTTCGCTAGGTGAGCTGGTGGCCGGCATCGCCCATGAAATAAACAATCCGCTGACCGGCATCCTGATGTTTTCGTCCCTATCGGCGAAACATCCCGACCTTCCTCCTCCGGTTAAGGAAAATCTCAAACTGATAATGACAGAGACCGACAGGTGCGCCAAAATTGTGCGTGGATTACTCGAATTTGCCCGGGAATCAATACCCGAGAAGAAACCCTCAGCGCTTAACAAGATTATCGAACAGACGATCGCGTTGGTGACCTATCAGGTTTTTTTTCAGGATGTTGAGATTGACTGTCGACTTGATCCCAATCTTCCCGAAATTGAACTTGATGTGGATCAATGGCAGCAGGTTCTGCTGAATATGTTTATTAATGCCGCTCAGGCCATGCCGCAAGGTGGTGTCCTGGTAGTGGCGAGTGAGTACATTGAAGAAAGAGGATTGGCGCAGATCAGGATCGAAGACAATGGCGAGGGGATTGACCAGGAGCATATTGACAAGATTTTTGACCCCTTCTTCTCAACCAAGGCTCAGAAGGGGCTCGGCCTGGGACTGTCGGTTTCCTACGGCATTATCAAAAATCATGGTGGCAATATCAAAGTAGAGAGTACCTTGGGGCAGGGAACCCGCTTTATCATCGAGCTTCCGGTCAAGGCAGGGAGCTCCCGGGAGACGGAGGACGCTGCAGATGATACCTCGACCAATTGAGGGGCCAGCCACGCTTGTCTGATCGGTAAGTAGCGTTACTATGAGGTATGGTTTTTAATCGAGATTCCCAGCTTTTTTAGCAGGGCCTGAAAGTTTGGCCTGAGCATTCCTGTTTCTTCTGCGGCTTTGGTGACGTTCCACTGGTTTCTTTCCAGAGCGGCCAGAACAAAGGCTTTTTCAATTGGTTCAACTGCCTGCTCGCGCACCCTGCGCTTGGCCTCCTTAAGCTCTTCACTGTTCAAGGGTGCCGGGCTTTGTTCATCGCTGCTTGGGCTGTCGCCATTTTCCGGTAATTCCAGAACCTCCCGCTGGATGATCTCTCCTTGCGTCAATACCACCGCCCGTTCGATGATGTTTTCCAGTTCGCGCACATTGCCGCGAAAGGGGTATTGGTCTAGAGCCGTCATGGCATCGGTAGAAAGCCCTTTGATTTCCTTGCCAATCTCCTTGGAAAATTTGTGCAGAAAGTAGTTGATCAATAGCGGAATATCACCATTGCGTTCGCGCAGGGGCGGAAGTCCAATGGGAATGATATTAAGGCGGAAATAAAGGTCCTCGCGAAAAGTGCCTTCTTTAACCATGATGTCCAGGGCGCGATTGGTGGCTGCAACCAGGCGGATGTCAATTGGCGTCGCTTTGGTGCCACCGATAGCGGTGACTTCGCGTTGCTGAAGAACCCGTAACAACTTGGCCTGAGTCGCCATGCTCAGGTTGGCAATTTCATCAAGAAAAAGGGTGCCGCCACTGGCAATACAGAAAAGGCCGGGTTTTGAGTGAGTCGCCCCGGTAAATGAGCCTTTGACATGACCAAAAAGCTCACTTTCCAGCAAATTTTCCGGTAATGAATTGCAATCAACGGCGACAAAAACTTCTTGCTTGCGGGTACTGCTGCTGTGGATGGCGCGAGCGACCAGTTCCTTGCCCGTTCCACTTTCACCGGTAATCAGGACGGTGCTGTTGGTTGGCGCAACCTTTAAGATGCGTTGAAAAACCTTTTGCATTGGCGTGCTTCGGCCAATAAATGACGCAGAGATTCCTTTTAGGGCCGTGTTGTCAGTATCCGTTTTCTCCAGTCTCTGATCCTGCACGCGCTGGCGGATAGCTGCCTGAACTTTTTCTACAATACGATCCGGCAGGAAGGGCTTGGTCAGATATTCGAAGGCGCCGTTTTTCATGGCATCGACAGCAGAGTCGATGGTGGCAAATCCGGTGACGATGATTACCGGCACATCGGGCTGTAAAATTTGAATGGTTTTAAGGACTTCCAGTCCGTTCATGATCGGCATTTTGAGGTCGCTGATCACCACGCTGAAGTCGCTTTTCTGTAATTTTTCAAGACCTGACTTGCCGTCAGCAGCGACTTCAACCTCAAACCCTTCGAGGTTCAATGTCTGGCGAATTCCCTCGCGAATGACGGCTTCGTCATCAATGACCAGAATTTTATGCATAGTATGTTCACCCATGCTGCCAACATCACCTTTCCGTTTATCTGCAGGATAGAATCGAAAGAATAACCGGATTCTTTGTGTCATGAACCGGGTGAATCCCTCCGGGAGCAATTTTCAAGCCAATATGAGGTGGTGTTAAGGCCTGAGAGTTTATTTCGCATCTGTCGGTGAGCGCAGAAGCTTCCCGCTAAAAACAGATGTGATGCTAGTAAGAGGTATACAGCGAGTCAAGCCTTAACTCTGTGATAGCTGGTTAGCAGAGTAAAAGGTTCGGCGTATAAGTTTGGCGTATAAATTTTATATTTGATACATCAAAAATAAAGTTTATCTATCGGAAAACGGATTGACTGATCTGTTTTATTGATGCTGGTGTATAAATTTTATATTCATCGAGCGGGACATGTTCTCCTGTGGATGGCCTGCCCTGGCACCAGGTGAAGATGCATCGATGACTGTTGACGGCCGCTGGTTCAGGGGATGAGCGACGACCATTGGTTGGGATGCGCAACAAAAAAACTACAACGGGCAAGATATCGTCCCTTCGGTATTCCGTCGGCAAAGCACTGTATAAAAATAATATTTATTGGTTATGACCGCCTGGTTTCGGTGTCTTGACGTAATTCTTGAGCTCTTTTCCGGTTTTTAATGTGGCCAGTGTATAAAAGAAAAATACACTAAGCGGCCTGTCATCTTCCCTCCATTTTTTCTCTTGCGTAGTCTCTTGTTATGTCAAAGTACAATGAAAACAAGAAGATACGGCCCATTGGCAAGCTGTTTACAGGTCTGGCACGCACTCTGCAGATGATCGCAATGACCTGATCAGTCGAGCTCAACCGAGGGAGTGAAAATTTTGTAAACATCTGGATGATTATTTTTTGTTTTTTGTTTTATTGATTTTATTCACTGAAAAAACTGCCTATTCAAAAAGAAGGAGCACCTGCCATGGTTGATTTTTTTTTAACGGTCGGACAAGTTGAACAAATTTACACAGTAGTTGATTTTTATACCTACATCAAAGGGCTTGAATATCTAATTTGTTTATTGTTGTTCGCTATATTTCCTATATTTTACCGATATATCCATGGTGGAAACAATAAAAATAAAAGTTAAATTAAATGCAATGTTCGGCAAGTTTGATTGTTCACTGAACAAATAGCAAGGAGTAGAAACTATGGCAAATTCCGCTAAAACAATCATGAAAGGAGCGCTAGCGCTGCTTTTTTTCTTTTCTCTTTTCATGAATTGTTATGCAACAGAAAGTTATCCGGGAGAAATTTATATTGATATTCTAGCGAACCATTATCAGGCGGTTGTCTTTGATCATGATCTGCATGTCATGGTTTCAGAAGGGTGCGCCACATGTCATCACCACACGACGGGTATGCCGGTAATCAATACCTACTGCGCCAGCTGTCATAGCGCTGACGAGTCTGCTGCGACCGTTTCATGCCAGGGTTGTCATTCAAAAGAACCGGTTACCGCCGGCAGTATGCAGCAGGAAAGAGCGGCTTTTGTTTTTCATGATGATAAGCCTGACCTGAAAGGAGCATATCACCTGAGTTGTCTCGGCTGTCATCAGCAGATGGGGGCTCCGACCGGTTGTCAGGATTGTCATGCCAGAACAGAAGCGGGAGACAGGTTTTTCAACTCCGGCATGTTCGCCCCGGCGCACTGACCCGGCGCACTGAGGTGACGCTCCGCTGTAATAATCCTGATCGTGGGAGATGAGTAAATTTCAACCAAGGAGATTTGGTTATGTGTAATATTTCCAGGAGAAAATTTTTAGCTGGTAGCGTAGCAGGAGGGGCTGCGATTGCAATGGCGCCCGCCAAAAAGGCCTTTGGAGCCAATCTGTCGGGATTTCCAGATGGCCTTGGTGTGCTGGTGGACATGACTCGCTGTGTTGGTTGTCGCAGCTGCGAGGCGGCCTGTAATAAAGAACAGAACCTGCCGGAACCGGACAAGGCCTTTGATGACTATACGGTCTTTGATGAGCGCCCGCACGGTCAGCATCGTCGTCCGACTGAAAAAGCCTATACCGTCGTTAACCGTTACGATCAGGCTGACGGGGAGAAAGTCTATCGGAAGATTCAATGCAATCATTGTAATGAGCCCGCCTGTTTAACTTCCTGTTTTGTTAATGCCTATAAGAAAACCCCGGAGGGAGCCGTCACCTATAATGACAAGGTGTGTGTTGGTTGTCGAAATTGTATGGTTGCCTGCCCCTTTAATATCCCAGCTTTCAGCTATAGCTCAGCTTTTAACCCAATTATCAAGAAATGTATTTTCTGTTACGACACCCGCTTGAAAAATGGACAGGCTCCAGCATGTGTCGAGATTTGCCCCCAGCAGGTGATGCTATTTGGCAAGCGTCAGGAACTGATCAAGATTGCCCATGATCGGATGAGACGAAATCCTGGAAAATATGTGGAGACCCTTTATGGGGACAAAGAAGTCGGTGGTACCGGCTGGCTTTATCTGTCCCATGTGCCCTTTAAGGAAGCAGGCTTTAACGTTTCTCTTCCCAACGAGCCGATTATCAATAATGTCAAGGATTTCCTTGCTATCGTGCCGATGGTGCTGGCGATCTGGCCGGCTCTTTTTACTGGATTCCATCTGCTCTCCACCAAGGGAAAGTCGCATGGGCATGCAGATAATCACCGTCATGATGGACAGGAGGGCCACGAATAATGAAGACCTTACTAAAAGAGGGTATCAAGCCTCATGATGGAGCAACAAGGGTAGACGGTAAGAAATGGAGTTTGATGGAAAAACTTCTTCTTGGACTGACCTTGGATCAATATGTTCAACAGGTTATACGCAACAAATTCAACTGGCTTTTGGCCGCCATTTTCATTGTCGGTGTTCCTCTAATTATCTATCGTTTTGTTTTTGGGCTGGGTGTTGTGACCCACAGCTCTTATGAATATCCCTGGGGGTTGCTCCTTGGCTTTGGTTTGTTCTGTATGGTTCCGCTCTCGGCATCGGGATTCATGCTGGGGACGACTGTCGAGATTTTTGGCCGTCATGATTTTGAGCCGATTGAACGTCTGGCGTTGCTCAACGGTTTATTGGGATACTTCTTTGCCGTTGTTTATCTGCTCGTCGATTTAGGCCAGCCGTGGCGGTTGGCATATCCCATGGTTTATTCCTTCGGGCCGGCTGCGGTTCTCTTTCTGGTTGGCTGGCACGTTGCCACCTACCTGTCGGTCCAGATTGCGGAAGTCTCAACCGCCTTCTTTGAGTGGATTGGCTTTCGGCGCGGCTATGAGTTTATTCGCAAGGGAACTATTGGCCTGACCGTCTCAGGTATTATTCTGTCAACCCTGCACCAGGGCGCCCTGGGAGCCTTGTTTGTTTACGCGCCCGGTAAAGTCCATCCGCTCTGGTATTCGGCACCTTTTCAATGGATACACTTTTTTGTGTCTTCTATCCCCGCTGGTCTTTCCATGGTCATCTGCGTCAGCACAGTTGTTATCTATACGATGAAATGGCGCTGTGATAAACGATTTATTGAAAGCCTTGATCGGATTACCATTTCACTGGCCAAGGGCGCCGCTATGGGGCTTATTACCTATCTTTTTATCAAATTTCTGGCCGTTGCTCACGACAATGAGTGGGCGTATCTGGCGACCGGCTGGGGAGCCTGGTGGCTGTTTGAGATTTTTTTCGGGGTGGTGCTGGCATTGATTACTTTTTGCGTTGGCATTCATCACAAAAATGTTGCTCTCTGTCGTCTTGGTGCCTTGATCACCGTCCTGGGTATTTTGCTAAACCGCCTGAATACCTCTCTGATTACTTTTAACTGGGAGCTCTACCAGGAGGTGCCCCATGTGTTTGAGATCATTATTTCAATTACTATTTTTGCGCTGTATATTGCAACATACCGATTTATTTTGAACCGACTGCCGATTCTCTACCAGTACAAATCAGGAGTAGATAGCTAGCAGTTTTTGCAGGAAAGCTTTAACCGACGGCAGCTGCGAGGTTGCCGTCGGTACCGTACAACAGTTTTCCCTCCGCAGGGCAAGGAGTAGGCCTATGTTCGATAACCTGATAGCCAGAGCTATTGTCCCGGTGACCATTGCGGTGACGGGATTTGTTATTTTCGGCTGTTTGTTTTTGTATTCATTTATTAAGGCTGATATGACAGCTGAGGCGGTTCGCCATGTCGATGGGCTGGCTGAAACGGTTGTCAGGGCGACTCACTATGCCATGATGAAAGATGATCGCGACTCATTGAGGAATATTCTTTCCAATGTCAATCAGCTTCCGGAAGTTGAAAGGATCAGGATTTATGATCTGGCCAGTCAGCCGAAGTTTTCCGACATGGAAGGGGTGACCGCGCCGGGGTCCTTTGCTGTCAAGGTAGATGCCTGGTCGTCAAATATTGTGCGGGGAACCCTTCTTGATCGTCAGCTGACTCAACATGAAGTAGATCATGATCATGGGTTTATTGCGGTCAATATACCGATCCTTAACGAGCCGAAATGTTCCACCTCATGCCATTTTCACGATGAGGTCGAGCCGGTTCTTGGATTTTTGAGTCTGGGATTCTCCAGTTCCCATCTGGAAAACACCCTTGCCGTACTCAGAACCCGAATGATAGTGTTCAGCATCATGGTGCTGTTCCTGACCGTTGGCGGCGTAGCGGCGCTGTTGCGCATGAATCTGTTTCTGCCGATTCTGCAACTGGCCTATGATATGGAAAAGGCCGGCAAGGGGGCGCCGGAGTCTGAATTATCACCGCCGAATCGAAAATTGAGTCGTCTGGGCAGCGATTTTCGGTTGCTGGTTAAGCAGCGTGATGAAGCCTTGCAACGACTGAACAGGGTCGAAGCAGTCAGGGGTGGCGATGACAGAGACGAACAAGCAGACAAATGAAGAACCGCTGCCGGATATAAGTCCACTGCAGAAGCAGGTTCAAAATAAAATCAAGCGTTTTGAATTGTTGTCCGGTACCGGTCTCTGGATACTGGCCTTTTTTACCGCCCTAAGTATTGGCGCCTTCCGCAATTTCGATTTTTTGCCCTCCTTGAGTGACGGTATTCGAAATCTACTGGGCGCAGGACCTCCTATCAACTATATCAACTGGGCTCTGGTTGTTTACGGATTCTCTGCCCTGATCCTGTTATTGACCCAGATGGCCAGTAACAAGCCCCCCAAAAACTCCCTGTCACACTTTGCATATCTCTGTGCTTTTTTTCTTTTTTATCATTTTTCAGGGGGGTTGCAGGAGAACTTCTGGGCCATATTTACCGTCGGATTAACGATCCTGAGTTTGCAGAGTTACTATGTCTGGAACTACTACCATGAAAAAATTCAGGAACAAAAAGGGATACTTGAGGAACTCGATAAATTAGCGGAATAATATTGTCTGCGCTATTACCAGGGCGGGAAGTTAACAGGTTAACAACACAGAGCCCATGACACCGACGGTTGGAGTCATGGGCTCTGTGTTGTTTTAACCGGCTGCCACCAACCTAAAAGATTATCTCATCTTGACATAAACGCGGTTTTGCTTCTGATCGGCGAAATTTTTCGCTGCTGTTTTTGTCATGCCGAACAGAGCCAGCAGGGCGGGCACAAGTTGGGCAACAATCAGCAACGCGCAAAATCCGACGAAGAGTAATATCAACAAGCCACTGTTGTAGGTAACGCTGGTATCAACAGCGAGTACCGGGGTGGCAACGAGCAATGTCAACATCAGGGTAGAGAACAGGGATCTGATCGGCATCATGGCTCCTTCCTTTAAGTTGAAACGATTGTTGCCGGCGATTTCAGAATATTTTTTGAAAGCACAGCGAACAACCTGTTTGATCTCTTCATGGTGATCTTCCGTTGCTGAGCGCAAGGCATGGTAGAAGATCCCTTCCTGACGAATCTTGCGTACCAGATTCATCGGCATATCGTCGGTGACCAGAATAATTGAAATATTGCGATTGCATTTTTTAAGCAGCGGTATCAGTTTGACAACATTGTCTTCATCGTACTCGCCGTCAAGCACAACGACCTGAATCTCCCTGTTGATGATTTTCTCCAGGGCATTAGCGACAACGTCTGTTTTGATAATATGATAGTTGTCTTCCTTAAAGAGCTCAGCAACCGCATCGCGCGCCTGTCGGCTTTTATTTGCTATAAGTAGTCCTTGCATGGCCGTTACCTTTCTTGGCAGAAAATGGTGGTCTAGCGAGAAGCCTTGACCTCTTTGCGATCGCGACCAAACAGTCCTCGCAAAATGCCTATCATCATCAGGATTGCCGGTACCAGCTGAAAGATAATAATCAGCGCGAAAAATCCGATAAACAGAGAGATAAGCAGACCACCTCCCGGTCCGCTGGCGGGAGCGGCGGCAAAAGCCGTGGAGGTGAGAGCGCACAGCGCGATAAAAATACGGAAAATGTTTTTCATGATGACCTCCTTGTTCAATGGTGACATCCTTGTATAAGCAGGCTTTGTGCCAACTCCGGCGGTTTCCGCTATATGTATCTAGCTAGCCGAAATTACTCAGTCTTTTCCAGCAGGATTAGCCGTTGCGCAGGGCCCACCAGGTCCAGTTATGTATAATGGGCACATACAGTTTTTACTGGAAATACCTGGTTGTGCCGCTGAAACTAGCTGTTATTGTGTGTGTTTTTTATTTTGAGGCGGGTCTGGCAGAAATCAGCTACGGATATATTATTTATATTCAAGTAACTATTCAGCTCTATCCTTGCGCAGGGCCTTTGAATCCTGTGGCAAGGGTTTTTGTCGCCATGGACGGCGACAAAAAGCGGTCATGGATGACCCAACGGGAAACAATCGCGTCCCTTGACATAGGATTCAAAGGCCCGGTGCTGAACAGATACATATTCAATACAGTAGGGTATGGAGGCTTGCTCAAGGCGGGTAATGGTTGAATCGTTAGTGGTGGTCACGGTTGTGCTGCGAGTCGCCTTTCATTTTCTTCTCCAGTTGTCGGTTGCGTAGTTTCAGAACACCAATATGGATGACCAGAACCAGAAAAATCAGAAAAAGGATAATGACAACAGGCATGAGCTTCCTTCAATCGACAATAAATAGATTTGTACAAATGAATCTCAACTACGATTATGCATTATTTCCATATCGCTGCCCACCGGTTGCAATGGAATTTTATCAGCCGGCTTATTCGTTGATCTTTGAAGGATACCACAGTAGTATTCTCCTTTAGGAGAAGATTGAAAAACTATCTGCGTTGCTGCTACGGAATTAAACCTTGCCGGAAATACTCATTTGCCATCGTGTATACGCCGCTTTTCTGTTAATTTTCGTCTTGCAACACCCGCCGCAAACATGTTTTCAACATCCGAACTGGTATCCTGCAACTCATAGGGTTTCGTAAGATTGCGCAGAGATTTGGTGTGGCAGCAAGACATGATGTTCGCTGCCCGGTCAGAGCTAAACAGCGAACATTATCGTCAACCAGATAAACTGATGTACAGCGTCATGGAATGTAACAAGCCGACAAATCACGCAGATTATCGCACCGGCCTTGATAAAATCCGTTTCAGGCGGAGAATTTTGTGGCTGGTTATTGGTGTATATCTGCCGGCGATGACGATTGCCCTCGATTCCCACGACTATCGAAAGTGGGCCGCAACGGTTTTCGTTAGCTGGATTGTCCTGCTGATTCTTGCCGTTGGTTATGCTTGTCTGGTCCGCTGTCCCCGCTGCGGCGAGCTCTTTCACACCCATGGGCCCACCTTTCTCCCCTTACGCCGTTGCCTTCATTGTGCCTTGCACGTTACTGCCGATAAGCGCCCCCCGGAAGAAACCGGACCGCGCGCCAGATTCTCTAAAAAGAAGTAAAGCTGATCAGTCCATCCAAAAATGACCACAACAGTTTGGAGGTCCCATGGATAGTCGTAGCGAAGTAACATGGAATGAATTACATACCGGGTTGCGCAAGATCCGCGTACGGCGCTGGTTTTTGTGGCTGCTTGTTCTGGCGTATGTGCCGTTGATGATGGTTGCTTTACGTGCCCAGGACACCAAACAGGTGGTGGCTGTGTCCTTTGTCGTGTGGCTGCTGCTGTTGATTGTTGCCGTCGCCATGATGGCCTTGGCGCGGTGTCCAGTTTGTGGGTATTGTTTTCACATGAGCGGCTATCTGTTTCGGCCGGTGCGTCGGTGTTTTGAGTGTGGACTTCATCTGACGGCTGATAAGCAGGCACTAAAAGAACAAGCTGGAAGTAGCACCAAAGCATCAGGCCCGGGTGAAGGAGGAATAAAATAACATGAGCTATTGGCTGATGAAATCGGAACCGGAAGCGTTCAGCATTGACGACCTGCAGGCCCGTCCAAATCAGACCGAGCCCTGGGATGGCGTCCGCAATTATCAGGCGCGTAATTTTATGCGCGATGATATGCAGGAAGGGGATCAGGTTTTTTTCTACCACTCCAACTGCGCTGAGCCCGGGATTGTCGGCATCATGGAGGTCGTCGGTAAGAGCTACCCTGATCCCACCGCTTTTGATCCGCAGGGCAAATATTTTGACGCAAAAAGTTCGCCGGCACGGCCGCGCTGGTTTCTTGTTGATGTCAAATACCTGCGCCATACTCGTCGGACGATCTCGTTGGCCGAACTCAAGGGGCATGACCCCCTGGAAAATATGCCCCTGCTGCGTAAAGGTAACCGACTATCCATTATGCCGGTGACAAAAGAACAGTGGGACTATATTTTGCGCCTGGAATAATCGGATACGGTCAGTAAAGCACCAACCCCCGGGCTGCTGTAAAGCGAGTTAAATGATGATGAATTTGTCTCTTACCCCTGTCGAGTTGGCAGCACGTCTGGTTGATTGGGGTGCTGAAAAAAAAGTATTGTCCGGAGTCAGGCTGGTTGTTCTTGGTGCCCTGGCTGGAGTCTATATCGGTTTTGCGGCCCATTTGGCGACGGTGGTGGGAACCGGCGACTTTGCCTGGATCGGTTTGCAGAAGTTTTTTGTCGGTGCGGTATTCAGTGTTGGCCTGATGCTGGTGGTCATCCCGGGTTCGGAACTGTGGACCGGAAATACCATGATGACCGCCGCCTGGCTCGAAAAACGCCTGACCCTGCTGGATGTTTTGCGCAACTGGTGCTGGGTATATCTGGGCAATCTGCTCGGCTCGGTCTTCCTCGCCTGGCTGATCGTCAGTCAGACCGGTTTGATGGATGGTGTTTTTGGCGGAACTGCCCTGCAGATCGCCTCGAACAAGGTGTCTGAGGAATTTGCCACCACATCCCACGCTGGTGCCTACCTTTTTCGTGCTATCGCTTGTAACTGGCTGGTGTGCCTTGCTGTATTGCTGGCTATGGCGGCGAAAGACATAGCCGGCAAGATTCTGGGGATTTTCTTCCCCATCATGGCGTTTGTTGCCGCCGGCTTTGAACATGTCGTCGCCAATATGTACTTTATTCCAGCGGGGATCTTTGCCAAGGCCCTGCCGGCCGCCCGCGATGCTTCAGGCCTCGATGCGGAACTGCTCGCACAGCTTAACTGGTGGACCTTGTGGCAGAACAACCTGCTGGTAGTGACCGTCGGCAACCTGGTCGGTGGCGGCTTGTGTGTTGCAGCCGTCTACTGGTGGTTGTATATAAGAAGCACGAAAACAAAAGACTGATCCCTGTCGCAGGCCTTCTTTAAATAGGCTTACTCCGCTTTCTTTTCTTGATTGAGGTTCGGAAATTCGCGCGCACACAGGGGGCGAATCTGTCTCAGATCGGTACACACACTTATGCCCGGCAGGTGCAATCCGTCACGCAAGGCAGACCCGCCGGCAATGATGTGGACATGATTGGGCAACGTCTTTCGTAGCGTTGCCAGGTCTCTCTTGGCTTGCCTTGGGGCGGTTTGTACACTGAATGACAGGGCAACAGCGTCGGCAGCAAAAAATTCCACCATGGTTGTTACTTCCGCCACCGGCAACTCTTCCAGTACCAAATGACAATCAAGCCCCCAACTATGAAACAGAACCGCCGACAACAGCAGTCCCAGTTTATGGCGCTCGCCGCTCAAGGTCAGAAAGACGATCTTCGGTGCAGCTTCCCGGGGCACCAGCAGTTCCTTAAGGATAGCGGTCAGGCAATCAGAGAGCAGATGCTCGCGGGCTATACTTAATGTGCCGGACAGCCAGCCACGATCCATCACCTCAATCAAGGGGACAGCAACTGCAAGCACGAATGCTTCGGTTCCGCGTTTCTGCAACCGGGTTCGCAATTCATGTTCGAGCTGTGCAGCTGCAACAGTATTGACCAGATACTGCAAGTCCTGATGGCCGCTGTTGTGCTGTTGCAGGTCGGCCTGTTGATTCAGCAGTGCAAGACGCTCGGCGCTAGACAGGGCAAACAATTTTTTCGGGCGATGGCCGAGATTCTGTAACTTTTTGATAACACGCAGATGGTCAATCTGAGCCGGTGCATAGCGGCGGTGTCCACGGGCGTCGCGTTCAGGGGTCGGAAAACCAAAGCGTCGCTCCCAAACCCGCAGGGTATCAACGCCAATGCCCAGTTCCTGGCTCAGTTGTTGGATAGTCAGCATGATTTCGTCCTAGACAAACAAGTAATTATCAGAATAATATATTATAAAAATTACTTTGAAAAGCCTGTTGCGAACAAAAGGAGATATTTATGGACAACAAACTGGAGCAGCTATTTTACCTCGCCCTGGGTGGAGCCCTGTCAGTCAAAGACAAACTGGAAAAAAACAGCGAGGAAGTCAGCAGGTGGCAGGGTGAAGCAGAAGCCAATGCGCGTGCCTTTCTCGATGAACTCAGCCAACGTGGAGCCGAGGAAAAAGACCATGTCAAAAACTTGCTGCGGGAGCAGATCAAAGAGCTCATCAGCGAACTTGGCCTGGTGACCAGGGCGGATCTGGAGGAGCTAAAAAAGGATCTTAAAACTAAGTGAACAGGCTCGGTCTCATTCTACATCTTTGCCGACCGGGGCGTAGTTATGCTGTCTTCTGTTTTCTGATGACGGTTTTTCTGCTGTTCCGGCGCCGTTCGCGCTGGTGGTGGTGGCGACCATTGCCTCCGGATCAGCTGGTTGACACCGTCCGTATCCTTGGCGCCAGTTTCGTCAAGTTGGCCCAGGTGCTGGCGACCAGGGCGGATTTTTTTGATGAAGATTATCTCGTCGCTCTGCGGCAGTTGCATGACCGCATGCCGGCCATGTCAACGGCTGACCGCTCCCGGGTCTTTCGGCGCGCCTTTAGTGATCCGGGCGTATTTGAATATTTTGATCAGCAGCCCCTGGCCAGTGCTTCTATCGGCCAGGTCCATCGTGCGCGCCTGCGAGCTGGCGGTGAGGAGGTGGCAGTCAAGCTGTTGCGCTGGAACATCCGGGTCCAGGTCCAGGTGGATATTGTTCTGTTAAATCTGTTTTTACGCCTGTTTCGTCCGCTGTTTACCGACCAGACTCGTCATTCCATCGAATCCGTCCTGGCAGCATTTACCAGAGTCATTCGCCAGGAAGTCAGTATGACCCAGGAGCTGGCCAATCTGGAGCTCTTCAGCCAGACCTACAGTGATGCCGGGGTGCGCTTTCCGGTTCCGGTAAAAGCGCTGTCCAGCGATGATGCCCTGGTCATGAGTTTTGAAGAAGGGGCACGAATCGATGATGTCCGTCAGATTGAGGCCTGGGGGGTGGATTTCTCCGCGCTGATGAATACCCTGGTGCTGTTTTACACGGAACAGATGCTGGTCAAGGGGTTTTTTCATGCTGATCCGCATCCCGGCAATCTGCTGGTGACTCCGGAAGGGCAGCTGATCCTTCTCGATTTCGGTATGGTCAGCCGGATCCCGCAGGATATGCGTCAGGCGATGATCTATGCGGTCAAAGCCGCTTACGAACGTGACTATCAGCTGCTGGTTGGCGCGACCCGGCGCATGGGGATGTTAACCGAAGAGGCTGACGTTAGTGATTTAA
This sequence comes from Desulfuromonadales bacterium, assembly GCA_019429255.1. Lineage (GTDB taxonomy): Bacteria > Desulfobacterota > Desulfuromonadia > Desulfuromonadales > Geopsychrobacteraceae > Pelovirga. The sequence continues at coordinate 97,849 of JAHYIY010000010.1, forward strand.
GCCGGATTGCGGAAAACCTGTTCGCTATTTTTGACAGCGACCATCTTGATGCCGCGAGTATGCAGGGGCTGGCTTTCGGGGTGTTGGAATTGTTGCATGATCAGCCGTTCAAGTTACCCCAGGATGTCATCTATGTGATGCGGGTGAGCTCTCTGATTGAGGGGCTGGGCACTCAGTATGTCAATAACTTCAATGGGATAAAGGATATTTTGCCGATCCTGAAAGAAAATTTGCCGCGTGCATTAGGTGAAGATCGTGGTGTCGCGGAGCGACTCAAGCGCGAGCTGGTGCAGTTGCCCCTGACCTTGACCCAGGCGCGCACGGTCATCGAACAGGCCCAACAGGGTGACCTGACGGTGCGCATGGCGCGACCCGACCGGGATTATCTGGTGGAAAAGGTAAGTAAGCAACTACGCCGACTTGGCCTGATGATTTTTTTTCTGGCGCTGGCGTTTTACTTTCAACAATGGGCCGGCCGACCTGGAACCCTGCTGTCAATGGCCAGTCTGGTTCTGGCTGCCTTGATGCTGCGTACTAAAAAAAGATGAGCTAAAAAGGGGATAAATACGGCCTGTGTTAACACGCACAAGGAGAACCTTCCTGAACATTCAAGCGGATTTTTCAAAGAACAGCTGAGGCGCAATAACAACAGCAGGAGATCATCATGAAAACAGCAGTGGTCGGGGCCGGGATGGCAGGAGTAACCATCGCGCGCCAGCTGGCGGGACAAGGAATGGAAGTAACCCTTTTTGATAAGAGCAAAGGAACCGGTGGGCGCATGTCGAGCCGAGCCTGGCAGGGGGGGTGGATCGACCATGGCGCACCCAGTTTTGCCGCCCGGACCGAGGCGTTTGCCGGCTATCTGCGGGCTCAGGTTCCGTCCAATGTCTATCAGCCTTGGCCGGCGCGAGTGCGGGGGGTTCCAAACAATGATGAGCTCGTCGGCTATATTGGCGTGCCGCGTAACAGCAGTATCACCCGATCGTTGCTTGGTGCTATCAACTTTCAGCCATCGACGCGTATTGCCGGACTGGAGCGCGAAGATAACCGTTGGTTGCTCTTCAATGACGGTGAAACTTTGTTGGGGCAGTGGGATCTGCTGGTGGTGACGGCTCCGGCACCCCAGACCCTTGTTCTGGTACGCGGGATTCCGGAGCTGGAAAAACAGGTGCAACAAGCCGAGATGGAACCCTGCTGGGTGGCAGCGGTACAGCTCACTAACCCCTTGAACGAGGGGGCTGAGGTGATGATTGATCCCGCCCCGGGGTTGCGACGGATTATCGATAACAGCGCCAAGCCCGGTCGTAACAATAACGGGGTGTATCTGTTGCAGGCGACCGCCGACTGGTCGCAGGAGTACCTCGAAGAACCACCTGAGCAGGTTGGCGCCAGGCTGTGCGATCTGTTCGGTCAAAACTTTTCTCCGGCACAGCGGCCGCAACTGCTATTCGCTCATCGCTGGCGCTATGCCTTCACAAAAAAGTCACTAGAAAAAGACTTCTTGTGGAGCCAGGGTTTGCAAATAGGTATTTGTGGCGACTGGTGCCGCGGACGCACAGTAGAAGATGCCTGGACCAGTGCCATGGCTCTGGCCGGGAAAATCAGCGGGGAAAGCTGACGTTGTTTATTGGTAATCAGGCCAATTGAAACAGCCACATCAAACCAATCGCGACAGCCACAGCCGGTAGCAGGTTGCCGACCGGCAAGCGTTTTAAACCCATCAGATCCAGGGCAATGGCCGTGATCAGCAGACCGCCAACAGCGTTCATTTCGACAATAACAGTCGGGGTCAAAAGCGCGCGACTCATCTCCGCCGCCAGGGTGATGGCGCCCTGATAAAAAAACAGGGGGATGATGGCAAAAATAACACCTATACCCAGGGTCGATGCCAGAGCGATGGAGGCAACGCCATCGAGAAAGGCTTTGGCGTATAGGATGGTTGGTTCATCCCCCATGCCATCCTGCAGGGCTCCCATGATCGCCATGGCGCCGACACAATAGAGCAGGCTGGCAGTGACAAACCCCTCGGCAACCTTGCCCATCCCGGAAAAACGCTGCTGCAGGCGCAGACCAAAGGAACCGAGCCGTTTTTCAATGGCCAGCAGTTCACCGATCAGACCACCGGCAATCAGGCTGCCGATGACGATCATGATCTGTTGACTTTGCAGAGCCAGTTGCAGGCCGATCAACAGCACCGCCAGCCCCAAGCCCGCCATCAGGGTGTTTCTGATGGTAGCAGACAGATAGCGTCCCACCCAGCGACCGATCAACGATCCGACGACGATAGCGATAACATTAACAAGGGTTCCCTGAAGCATGGTAGTCCGACCTGATCTGGTTTGAATAGGCGCGGGTCGCAATATATCCGGCTCGATGGCTGATTGACGCTGCGCACCATAGCGCAAAACAATCAAAAGGGAAATGTGGAATATTAGCGTTTCCGGACGCAGATACAAGCAGTTGAAAAGTCCGGTTGCTTTGTGGTCGCCGGATTCAGGTACCGGCGTCGCCATTAGCTGGCGGAAATAGTTCCAGCAGTTTACCGCGCCGATAGTCGAAAATTTCGCGCAACATCTGTTCCACCTTGAGGGAATGGACAATCTTGCCCAGGGGGCCAAAAGGGAGTGCGTAGGTGACATGGTCGATCATCTTGGTCTTTTTAGTGCCCAGGCTTTCAATCTGGTGATAGTGATACCAGAGGCGATAGGGGCCGAGGCGCTGTTCATCGACAAATGAAATCCC